>CAYUXV010000109.1:0-3359 GCA_964448875.1 uncultured Verrucomicrobiota bacterium | reverse complement strand
CCAGTAGGGTATTCGTAAAGCTGTTATGTTATCTCCAAACAAAGCAATAAATGGTACGGGAAGTAAATTACGGCCAGGAGGCTGCCAGTCTGTACCGATAACGAAAATAAATTTTTTCCAATCCAGCTCGTAAATAGATTCTAAAATATTTTTTACAACTAAGAATGTTAAAGATTCATCTTCACCAGATAATTGTGGAAATAAAACAGCTCTTATTGAGGTAATAGCAGCTAAGAGCAATAATACAAATAAAAGAGTTTTATCATCAGAAAACTTATACTGTGAGTCGTAATTATTTTTATTTGCACCTATTTCATTATTGATATATTGCATAGAATAGAAATACCTTACATAATGCCAAAAATATAGTTCTTTATGTATGTTAGTTACCATAAAGCAAGAGCCATACACAACATCAGTATTATTGTTGATGATAGGCACGAGGAGTATTGGATAATCATTTAGGTCACATTCTAATTCAGCATCTTGAAAAAGATAAATATCTATTTGTTTTCAGTATCTATCTGTTTTATTTTATCAACAATATATTCAATTGTTTTACTTGCATTTTAACAAGGGGTAATGATACTTTATCTTGGATTTTTGATTAAGAGATATGGTTGTCATATTTAAATATTCACCCTATTTAAGAAATACGCTAAAATTCTAAAGAACTAAAAACATTAAAGAAATTATTAATTATAATGATAAAAAAAAAGTTAAGCATTATTGTACCAGTATACAATGAAGAAAAAACTATTATAAGAACTTTAAAAAGAATTAAAGAAACTAGAGATGATAGAGTTGAATATGAAATTATTGTTATAAATGATGGTTCTAAGGATAATACTTTAGAGCAGCTGCAATCTAACAATAATTTGTATCATCATTTGATTGATAGTAAGCAAAATTTTGGCAAAGGCCATGCTGTAAAAAGAGGTCTTGAAATTGCTACCGGCGAGTTTGTAATTTTTCAGGACGGAGATGCAGAGTATGATCCTGCTGGCTGGTCAAAGTTTATAGATATTATTCAAAACTTCGGAGCAGATATAATCATTGGCTCAAGATTACAATACAATCAATACACTCGATCACACAACATACTAAATAAAATTGGTAATCACATCCTGACCTTTGTGTTTAATATTCTATATAATACTACTTTTACAGATATATATTGTTGCTATTTGTGTTTTAAGAAAGAAACATTAAATTTTAAAAAATTGCAAACAAATGGTTTTGATCAGCAGGCGGAAATTTTGTGTAAGGTAGTAAAAAAAGGAGAAAAATTTTTTGAAGTACCAGTAAATTATAATGGCAGAACAAGCAAAGAAGGAAAAAAAATAAAATTTTACCATATATTTCCTGTTTTGTTTAGAATCTTTGTTGAAAGAATAAAACCTTAATGTTATTTTGTGAAAAAATAGTTTATGAGTGAAATCAAAATAAAACCTCTTACAGAAGAGGAAAAAAATAAATGGCCAACTAATGTAATAGTGCCTCTTGATTTAGAGTTTGAAGATGATAGAGGAAAGATTGTTCCTCTTGTTGACTTGCCAATGGAAAGTTGTGTAATTATTGATTCGAAGAAGGGGACAGTTAGAGCCAATCATTATCATAAAACAGATTGGCATTTTTGTTATGTCGTAGAGGGAAAGATTAAATACTATCATAGACCCCATGGTGACGTAGGAGAGGGTGAAAATGTTATTATAAATAAAGGCGAATTATTTTTTACACCCCCTATGGTCGATCATGCAATGGTTTTTCTAGAAGACACTATCTTTCTTACATTGGGCCGTAATTCAAGATCTCAGGAAGTCTATGAAAAAGATGTAGAGCGTATCGAATATATTGATCCAGATTCGGTAACCTTTTGAAAGAAAGCTTAAATAAACGTAATGATTGTAGGCTTTGCGGAGATAAAAAGCTTAAATCCATAATTAGCCTTACATCAACTCCCCCAGCGAATGCATTTATTACAAAAGAACAAATCAACAATAAGCAGGAGTGTTTCCCATTAGAAGTATTTTTTTGTGAAAATTGTTCTCACGTTCAAATGCTGGATATTATCGATCCAAAGATATTATTTGAGAACTATGTCTATATCTCAGGGACATCACCTGTATTTATCAACCACTTTCAAGATTATGCAAATAATGTCATAAAAAAATTTCCTGAATTACAGAAAAAGTTTGTGATTGATATTGGTTCAAATGATGGAACATTATTGAGATTTTTTAAAGAGGCTGGGTTTTCTGTGCTTGGCATTGATCCTGCAAAAGATATTGCGAGGAGAGCAAATGAACTAGGAATTGAGACAGTAACCGGGTTTATTTCATCTGAACTTGCAAAGAAAATAAGAAAAGAGAAAGGGCGTGCTCAAATTATTACAGCGAATAATGTATTTGCTCATTCAGATGATTTGAAAGCGATAGTAGAAAGCGTATCAATTCTTTTAGATGATTCTGGTATTTTTATTATAGAGGTATCATATTTATTAGATGTTTTGGAGAAAAATTTATTTGATACCATATACCACGAGCATTTAGCTTATCATTCCATTAAACCACTTAGTAATTTTTTTCTACAAAATGATTTTGAGCTTATAGATATTCTGAGAGTTAATAGTCATGGCGGAAGTGTAAGGGTCATTGCTCAGAAAAAAAGCGGATCATATCCTATATCTCAATCTGTGACAGATATTCTCAAGCTTGAAAAAGAAATGAAATTAGACAAAATAGAAACTTACTATATTTTTTCTGAAAATATTAAAAAGCTTAAGGAAGAGTTACAGTTGCTACTGAATAATTTGAAGGAAGATGGAAAAACCATTGCTGCATTCGGTGCCCCTGCAAAGGCAACGACATTAATGTATCATTTTGATATTGGCCCTGAGATTATTGATTTCATAGTAGATGATAGCCCACTTAAACAGGGTCTTTTTTCTCCCGGGAAGCATATAGAGATTGTATCATCTTCAGAAATAGAGAAACGTAATCCCGACTATTTGCTTATTCTTGCATGGAATTTTTCGGAATCAATAATGAAAAAACATTCAGATTTTAAATCTAGAGGAGGGCATTTTATAACTCCTCTTCCAACAATTCAGGTGCACTAAATTTATGACTAATTTTAATCTTGCCTCAGATGCAGAAGAAATCGCAAATCAACTAGGAGATGTAAGTAAATTATTTTCTGAAAAAACTATCCTAATATCAGGGGGACGGGGGTTTCTGGGCAGGCATTTCGTAGAAATTTTTAATTACCTTAATGAACATATATTAACTGATCCCGTAAAATTAATAACTGTGGATAACTTTATCTCGTCAGGAGATTTAGGAAAAAATATTCCGAAT
>CAYUXV010000108.1:0-4966 GCA_964448875.1 uncultured Verrucomicrobiota bacterium | reverse complement strand
GGGGCACGGATTTGCCGACCGCGCTGGCCAAAGCCAAGGAGGATGGAAAATTGGTGCTGCTGGACTTTACAGGTTCGGACTGGTGCCCGCCCTGCAGGATGCTTCACGATAAGGTATTATCGACCCAGCCATTCGTGGATTATGCGAAAGACAAGCTGGTGTTGGTGGAACTTGACTTTCCCAGAGGAAAAAAACAGGCACCTGCATTGACAGAAGCCAATGACGCCCTGTCAAAACAGTTTGAAATAGAGGGGTTTCCTACACTAATCCTGTTGGACAATAACGGGAAAGAATTGGCTAGAGAAGTAGGATTAGCCCACGAAAGCCCGGAAGAAATCATCGCATGGCTTGATAAGTTCAAGGCCAGCCAACCAACTGGCAACGATGCAAACGGCACTTCTCCTGATTCAAAATAACGCCTGATATCCTTGGAAAACCAGGGACTCAGCAAACTGCGCCACAAATAAAGCTGGTTTTTTCGGGAATTTTTTGGCATTCATATACTCACCCAAACGTTGCCATGGTTATGCGCGATAGAAATGATTCTACTGATACGGAAGTGGCGGAAGCAACTGAACTGATGTCCCATCAGGATGGTTCAACATCCACCGCAAACGATCCACTCCAAATGACCACACCGCAGATTAGCGTTATGGCCATCTTGGCCCTAGTCCTCAGCGTGTTTGGAATCCTCCTGATTCCTGGTATCATAGGACTAATTCTCGGCACGGTAGCATTATGGCAAATTAACCGTAGTGAAGGCCGCCTTTTAGGGCGTGAAATTGCTTTAGTAGCAGTAGTGCTATCCACCGTGTTACTGGTTTATCACATGATATTTCTTGGATTTGCATATGCTACAGCTGGCGTTGCAGGCTATCTAATAGAAGCTATAAACGGATTTCTCGGCACAATTGCCGGATGGTTTGAATAATCGCAAATAACGCGATTAATTATTAGAAGCTTTCTTGGCCGGCACCGGGGTGATGATGGTGTCGGCTTTAACCGGCAGTTCCTGCCCTCCCACTTGAGCTCTCCCTTGAATGCGAAATCTATCCATGGCCTGAACCTTATGCACAGATTTCTGCTCCTCAACCCTCTTCAACCCATTATCCGCTTTGGCCTTGCCTTCTTCCTTCGAGTTGGCCGCCACGGAGAAAGACTGTGAACTTTTAATTTGCTGGTACATGAACCCATCAAAATCCACTGGAAGACCTGTTGCCTTGTTCATTCCATTCACACGGAAATAAAAAAGCGGCGTCTGAGGTTGCACCATGGTGACAGTTGGTGAAGCCTTGAAACGCATACTTAACTTGATTTTACCCGTTGCCCCACCCTTGCCGTCGACAGCAATCAGATAATTTTTGCCTGGTTCACAAGTTAAAAGCAGTTTGCTTTGTGGCACATTGCCCGCATTATCATTCCAGAAAGGCGACGCCGTTGGTGCGGGCAACAATCCGCCACCGGCCACGAACACACCTAACGTCGTGTCAAAATTGCTTCCGCGCGTGCTGATATTCATTTCACCGGGCTGGGTTGGGGTGTAATTCCACCAGACCGACTTACCTTGAAAATTATGATAGATATCCTCGCGACCACCTTCACTTGTTGCGAGGATGTTGTGGCCAAAGATCGGGCCTTTTTTTAAATCGTCATCCGTAATCTTCAAGCTGTTGGCAAGCATATCATTGGGCGGGGCCTTCGCCTGAATCAGCGGTACCGCCGGCTGCACCGGAGGTGCCTTGGGTTTATCTTTTGCAGCTGGACTGGTGCTCCCGGGAGGACGCGTCTGGATCGGCGGCTTGCTTGGGCGTCGCCCCGCATTACCTCCCACACCACCACCTTGGCCCGCATTTTGTCCACCACCAGTGTTCAAGCCGTCGTTGCCTTGTCTGCGATCACCAGCTCCTGCCGCCAACATTGGCAGGTTGACACCAGCAATCATCACACGGCCGCGATAGATGGAGCCATCCTCATCCTTAATGGTGATGAGGTCATTATTGCGTGTTACCACAATGTTCTGCATCACATTTTTCACATTGGAATCGCGCTGTGGTGCCTGCGCAAAATTCCGATTCAAGTTGCTATAAAGGGAAGTCGCACGCATGGCCGCCACACCAGGCTTGGCAACAGCGCTGCTACCTTTTTTTGCAGCCATCGCTCTATGTGCTGGATCAGCTAACTTGCCAGCAGTAGCATCTTCAATTTTACTGGCTTCAGCCGCTTCTTTTTCGGCAGCTACAGTGAAGTCTCCCACGCTTTTTGCATCCCGCAGATCCTCAGCCTTCTTGGCCTCATTTTCTTTATTACGTTCCCCTAGCGCAGGTTGCTGTCCTTCCGCCTTGGCAATCTTGGTATGACCAGATTTTTCATCGGCAATGTTGGATGACTGATTGTCTGATGGCCCGTTTAGGATCACGAGCCCGAGCAATCCTACCCCGAGAGCCATGGTGCCGCCAATTGCCCAACGAAGGACAAAAGCCTGCCAACCACCGGCAGATTCGGCCTCCATAGCAGGCTGGTCCCAAGTGCGGCGGACTTCGCTCTGCAGCATTTGGCGGGTGGCCTCGTGCATTTCAGGCTCTTCACCAAGCTGTTCGCGGCGCTTGCCGGCATATGCCTTTAGCCATTGCTCAGTGCGGTTGTTCTCGGTATTAGACATTTCGTCCTACTTTTTAGACGGCATTATCTCCAAATTCTCCCTAGAAAATATCCTCCGCAGCACTATTTCCAGCTTGTCCCTGCACTTACTAAGGCGTGAACTTACTGTTTTTTCATTCAAATTCAATGTTTTACTGATTTCCCCGTACTGAAGTTCACCAAAATATCTAAGCTCAAGAATCTCCTGACAAGGTCCACCCAAATGTTCCAATGCTTCTCCCAAAAGCTTCCATTTTTCGTCTCGCAACATCTCATCGTCCGGTGCGGGTAACGTGCTTGCGGGATCGAGCAGCCGATTTCCCTCGTCATCCTCAGCCTGTAAGGAAAGTGGCACTACACCGCTCCCGCGCTTAGCAGCCGTCTGTTTGGAGCGATAGTCACGCGCTTTATTGGCGGCAATTCTGAAAATCCAGGTCTGCAGCGCGCTGCGCCCGTTGAAATCCCCAAGGTGCTTGACCACAGAAAGAAACGCTTCCTGACAAATCTCCTCGGAGTCATCGATCGTAAAATCACCTGAAAGCTGAAAAACAAAACGACTGGTAGGCCCATAATGGATGCTGAACAACTCATCCCACGCTGCCTCCTCCCCATGACGGCAGCGCTCAATCATTTCGCGCTCAGCCTGACGCTTCATTTGCCTATCATAATCCATGCGGGTTGAATCTGCCAGTTTTTCCCCTTTGGATTACTGACTGGGCTGGAGGTTTTTTGAATCACGAGCTGTCTTACTTATAGGTAAGCGTTGTCTCCATCGGTCTATGTATGACGCATTCGTTGTTTCACTTCACCACCAACTCCACCGGCTGGGCTTCGGCCCGAATTTCCGGTTCATAATACTGGTAAGCGGTGGACTTGGGTGTCTTAGCCTTAACAGGAAATTTGGCCTTAAGTTCGTAGGAAAATACGACCGGCTCTTCACTTTTGATCTCTCGGAAGTACAGGATCACCTGTCGTCCGGTGATGGAGTATTTCTCAATCATCCCTTCATCCTTGAGACCCTGAAAGTATTCAGGTAGCACATCGAATCCCGGCGGAATTCCCAGGTCCACAATGGTCATGTCCGCAGTTCCATCTCGATGATACTGCACCTTCACATTAACTCCCAAGGTGTCATCCTTTTTTAGCGTGATGGCATCGTATTTGACATCAATCGTCAGTTCCGGCTCCTCAGGCAACTGCTGCTCCTCAGGCCAAGGCAGGTAATGAATCGCAACAATCTGGTAAGCCAGATTGCCCTTGCCCGAGGGCTCGAGCGTGATGGTGTTTTCGCCTTCCTTCATCAGGTGGCGCAGGCTGATCAAACGGAAAACGTCACTGGTTTCCGGTGTGATATCGATCTGCTTGGCCGGTTTGCCGTTGGCAATTAAGGCAATGGAAAGATCCTTCTCCACACCACCACCGCCGGTATCTGAACCCGCCAGAAGCGCGCGCATGGCGTGCACCGTCGCTTGTGTGGAATGCCACGTACCGCGTCCGTCCTTCTTTACAATCAGCCACGCCAACGCCTTGTGGGCGATTGCAGCATGTTGGCGAGACTTCAGGAAAGCGTGTGCCACTAGCGCAGTGGTCTCGATGGCCAGCGTATTGCCTCTGCCATGGGTGAGCCCCTGCCCCTTCGACGTCCAGTATACGAGCTCCTTCTCCTCCTCCTTGGCCGCAAGGAGTCGGTTGGTGAAATCCAGTGCTTCTTCATTGCGTTTTGCCGCCGCAAATGCGTTGGCGCACAGGGCAAGAGTGTAATTGTCGTCCTCGCCATCGCTTTTGCGAATGATGTAGTCGAGCGCCTTGTTCAACTGCCGGTCGGATTGGCCGGATTCAGCCAAGGCCCAAGCGATGTATGCCGTGGTTCGCAAGGTGGCCCCTTGGAATGCGTTGATTGCGCCCTCAGCGATACCGCCCTGATCTGGCGGCCATGAGCCATCACCTTTCTGTTTGCTGTAAAGCCAATTGCGGGTGCGCTCAATCACCTTCGGGTCCACGTCATACACCTTGGCCATATCGGAAAACTCCATCAGGCCGTAGGCCGTCAACACATTGTGCGCGGGCGGCTTGCCAAACCATTCGAACCCACCACCCTTTACCTCGTAGGAAAGCAGTCGCTGATAACCAAGATTGATGAAGTTCAGTGCCTTAATCTCAATCTCCGGCTTAATCTGTTTGGTGCGGCGCATGTAATCAAGCACCAGAATGTTGGGGTAAGTGGCTGATGAGGTTTGCTCAAAGCAGCCATAAGGCATCTGGAATATTCCATCCAAACCTTCCATCACTTGGCTGAAAGCGCCCGGGTAAATCTTCACGTATAGATCAT
>CAYUXV010000107.1:0-22952 GCA_964448875.1 uncultured Verrucomicrobiota bacterium | reverse complement strand
GTGGAGTGGAAAGACGACCGTTGGAACGTCACTTCCAACCGCGACGACATGCCTCAAATTCGCATCACCAATACCTACAAGCACATGATAGTGCAGTCGAAGGACTCCCGAGAGGTTCGTGAGTATATCCGCAGCAAGATTCGTGACGGCAAGTTTCTCATCAAGAGCATTCATCAAAGGCAGAATACTATCCTGAAGATCGCGCAGGAGATTGTGAATCGTCAGGGCGATTTCATGGAGAAAGGCGTCAGCACCCTAAAGCCCATGACCATGGCAGAGATCGCCGATGCCGTTGAGGTGCATGAGACCACTGTCAGCCGCGCTGTCTCTGGCAAGTACATGGACACGCCGCAGGGACTAGTGGAGATGCGGCAGTTCTTCACCAGCGGCATCAAAACCGCGACTGGTCAGGACATGAGCAACGCCAGCATCAAGCAGATGATCAACGATCTGGTGGAAAATGAGGACAAAAGTAGTCCGCTCAGCGACGAGGCGATCGTTAAGATTCTTAGTGAAAAGGACGTCAAGATCGCCCGCCGCACCGTCGCCAAGTATCGCGGCGAACTCGGCATCCTCTCCTCCAACATGCGCAAGGTCTATTGACCCGCGTCATCCAGCGACCACATCACCATCCCCACCACGCCGGCGACGGCCAACACACCTCCAGCGAGCGATCGCCAACTGGGCTTTTCTTCTTTCATGTAAATGGCGAAGGGAATAACTACGAGTGGCGTCGTGGCGACGATGGGAAGGATCACGCCGGTGGAGTTATTGAGTAGCGCCCACTGATAACATGTAACACCGAACGCGGGACCGGCAAGCGCATTGAGCACCAGCCATCTGCGTCCACCATGCCAATCGCTGTCGGGGTTGGTCAGTGCACGCACACCGCGGGATTCGGGATTGCTCATCAAATATCTTCGCAACGCGAAAAGGCAAAGGCCGGTGAACACCATGCCGCCGAGTTGGCGCTGGACGGCAACGGTGAGGCCGGCCTGGAAGGCGTCGGTGCCGGAGAGTTCATTGAACTTGGTATAGGTCTCGGAGATAAAGCGCACCATGACGCCCGCGCCAAAGCCCTGGCCGAAGGCGGCCACCAACCCCCAGCCGATACCGGCCCAGAGTGTGCGGCGATCAAGGTGCGGATTTTCCCGTGGCGCCAGCGCAATGGTGACACCTGAAAGGATGATTACTGCGCAGATCATCTGGGGCAGGGTGGGTAGGCTGTCAAGCCACATAAATTCAATGACCACCGCCAGAGGCACGGACACGCAGTGGACAATGAGCACGGTCAGGCGCGAGCCAATGCGCTGGAGTGACTGAAAGAGGGCGATATCGCCCAGCCCAAAGCCGATGGCCCCACTGGCAAAGAGCAGCCAGAAGATGCCTGTGTCAAAATGCTTTGCGCCATCGGCAAAGAAAAGGAACGCGATGGCGGAGAGGACGAGGGGTGCGATGATGAGGCGTGTGAAATTGGCCTCGGTGCCGCCCAGATACTTCGTCGTCCGCCGCGCGGTGACGGCGGAGAGACTGAAGAGCAGGGTGCAAAGCAGGGCGGCCAGCATGGCCGCAAATGGGTAAGGTGAGTGGGCGGATTTGTCACGACCCGTTTGAAATGCAGGATTTCAAATCTGCAAGCTGCTCCCTTCTAACGCGACAAACCTTAAGGTGCGTTAGGGCTACTTCTTGGCGTTGTGGCGGATGCTGCACTTGGGTAACGCCTTCTTCAACTCAGCCACCCCGGCCTTCGTTACCTGGGTTTCTTGCAAGCTGAGCTTTTCGAGCTTCTTGCACTTGGCCAACTCCTTGAGGCCTGTGTCCGTTATTGTGGCACCCCATAAGTTAAGCACTTTAAGCTGCTTGAGTTTAGCCAATTCCGTTAGTCCTTGACTGGATATTTTGGTGTATCCCAAGCCGAGCGATGAGAGTTGCTGGAGCTTGCCCACTTCCACGAGACCTTCGTTCGTGATTTTGGTGTCACTCAAGTTAAGCGCTTTTATTTTTTCCAAGTCCGCATTGGTTAGTTCGCCAGTGGGTTTCTTGAGACTCTTGCGAATCGCCCTCTCGACTATGTTGTTTTGTGGTTCAGGTGTGCCCTTAGATTGAGATGGCGTCGAATATAATAACAGATGCTCATGCCCAACCCCTTCGCAGATTGGGGCTGTTCCCACGGTTGTTAACTTGTATTTCCCGCCAGAGGGACAACTCGGAAATTCCTCAAAATATCGAGCAATATCTTCAAGCGTAACTTTAGTGTCGCGTGATGACTTTTTCCCTATTTGCCACTGAAGAATAGCATCATTTATCGAACGTAAATTGTTACGACAAACCACGGCTTGCGCTTTGGCGAAATTCCTACTACCCACCAGTCTTGAGAAATAGTCAGCAAGGGCATCCTCAGAAATCTCCTTTAATTTCATTTCCCCCTTGTCGAGAGTCTTGTTGAGAACCTCAGCCATCTTTGACATTTCGGCGGGATCGTCGACTGGAAAACTTTTTTTCAACGCAGCCTTTTCCTTTGCCGACATTCGTTCAGTGGCTTTTTCTAACGCAGCCTTCACCATTTCCCCGGTGAACTTAGTGGCTTTAGGAGTGGACTGTGACTTCGGTGTCTCTTTGGATTGGAGTGATGGGTCCTTCTGTTTCCCGCACCCGATAACTAACCCCAACGCCAGCATGAGTATTATGACTTTCATTGTTGGCACCTTAAGGAGTTATTATCTGGGTTCAAGTATCGCTTGGCATGTTTGTGGTTCTTGACTGGATATGAGAGAACTACGTCTCGACATTTCCCACTCCTACTTTTCCAGCGTCATTAATTCCACTTTGCGAAACTCCACCGGGTGGCTCTCGGATTGCAGTGAAATATAGCCGCTCCCCAGCAACAACTGGTCATCCTGAATCAATTTTTTGCTATCGGCGTCTCTCGGGTCCAGCTGGGGTTTCTGGTAGGCCAAGACGACTTTGCCATCAATAATGTGCCGGATGACTTCGCTGCCGCGGACTTCCACCTCCACCGTTACCCATTGATCGCCCCGATAGGTTTTGGATTGGCTGCTCAGGCAATGCCGCGTTACGAGCTTGTCCTCCATCACCACGTTGGTGCCCGGTGTGCACAGGTTTGCCGTGGTGCGTTTGCCCTGGGCCTTGCCGCCCAGCAGTTGTACCTCCATGGACACTGGGAAGTCCGGGTTGAGCGTCATCGATTTTGGATCCTGACACTGCAACATGATGCCGCTATTGCGATAAGCCCAGCCGGGGCCGCCCTCCAGTTGGTCCCCTACAAACCGGTACTCCACCCGCAAACGGTAGTGGGAGAGTTTTTCCTTATAGAAAATGTGCCCGAACCGTTCATCAAATTTTCCATAACCCTCGTAGCCCACCTGCATCAGGCCATCCTTCACCCGGAAGGTATTCTTGAAATTCTTCCCGGCCGGGTGACTCTTGATCTTCGCCGTCCAGCCATCGAGGTCTTTCCCGTTAAAAATGGAAACCCACTGGCCATCCTTGGCTTGCGCCTCAAGGCATAGGAATATGAGGGCGATGGTTGCGATATAAAGGCGTGAATTCATGGCCGACATCTTAGAGGGTCGGCATCCAAGCACAAGGATTGCTTGGGATGTTTGCGGTTGCGCGGCTGTGTCGGCGGGCTACGATGCGGGCAAATGAAGCGCACGATTGTTTTCTTGGCATTGGTTATGGGTTTGAACACGGATTTATTGGCAGCGGATGATGAGGCGGTGCAAAAGCTCTTTGTGAAAGCCCGCGTGGCGTCCCGCAAGAGTGACCATGCGGGTGTGGTCAAGCACCTGAGCGCGGCTTTGGCATTGAAGCCGGATGAGAATACGCGTGCCGGGGCGCACCAAGCCCGTGGTGAAGCGTATTTCAAGATGGCGAAGATCAAGGAGTCAATCGCAGATTTTGACGCGTATTTGAAGATTAACCCGGAGAGGGATCCGCATCATTGGATGCGCGGTATCTCCTACTATTACTCTGGCGAATTCAAGAAAGGCCACGAGCAGTTTGAGCGGCACCAGACGGTGAACAGTAACGACGTGGAAAATGCCGTGTGGCATTTTCTCTGCAAGCTGCGCGCTACGGATTTCAAGACGGCCCAAAAGGCACTCATTCCCATCAAGGGCGATGGCCGCGTGCCGATGATGGAGGTGCACGCGCTTTTTGCCGGCAAAAGCACGCCCAAGAAGGTGATGGCCAAGGCACTGGCCGGGGAGGTCAATGAGGCACGCCGGGCACGTCAGGTCTTTTATGCGAACCTGTACCTCGCGCTTTGGTTTGAAGCTAATGGCGATGCCAAGGAGGCGGCAAAATACCTTGTCCCTGCTGCTGCGGTGGCTGATGACCACAATTACATGGGCGACGTGGCGCGGGTGCACGCGATTTTGCGCAAAGTTAAAGTTCCGAAGAAGGAATAGAGCGTGTTGGTGTGAATATGTCTGCATTGCGCGGACTTGGAATTGGGGCGTAGATTTCTTTTGTGAGGAGGGTTTTCACCGGTGTCTTGTTGTTGTGTGCGGTGGCTTTGGCGTGGAGTCAGGGACAGCAGTTACGCAACAATGATGTCATTATCAGTGCGGAGCAGGAGGAGTTTATCCGTCGTTCACAGGATGCATACCGGCACGGAGACCATGGAGAAGCGCTGCAGTGGGCATCGCGTGCGGTGGTGGCTGATCAGACCAACTATGTCGGATATGCTCATCGAGCACAGTTGAATGATGCAATGCGGCGTTTCGACGCTGCGGTGGTCGATTATTCGTCAGCGTATCAATACAACCCACGCAATATTCATCTGCTTCGAATGCGGGCTCAGGCTCATTTTCGGGCCGGCCGAGTGCTGGACGCAATCAAGGACTGGGAATCCTATCGTGATCGTGAGCCCCAGCCGGAAAAAACATTAAAGATGTGGCGGCTGGGCATCGCTTATGCGGTGGCCGGTCAGTACGAGGATGGTCGCAAGCTTTTCGGCTGGTTCAATACGGTGGAGAGTGAGGATGTGGAAGCGGCGGCATGGCATTACCTTTGTGTTGCTCGCGGCGCTGATACAGATGGGGTGGCCAAGGCACGCAACTCTTTGCTGGAAGTCGACAATGACAAACGTCTGCCGATGATGCAGATTAATGAATTGTTGAAAGGCAACATTGGGCCCTCGGACGTGTTTGCGGCGGCGAAATCAGGAGATCCTTCGGAGTCAGAACTGAAACAGAGACTATTCTACTCGCACCTTTATGTGGGGGTGTATTACTTGGCGGACGGCCGCAACTGGTTGGCTCGGGGGCATTTGTCACGTGCAGCGAACACTTGGCAGCCAGACGCTGTGATGGATCAAACGTTAAACTACATGGCTGATGTAGCTCGGGTTCAGGATCGCCAGTTGCAGAAGCTTGTTGATGAGACGACAGCAACTGAAATAGCCGCAACCTCGGAACATAAATGGGCAGACAATCTTACAAAGGTGGCTTGGGTATTTGCAGGGATATTTTTGGTGTATTTAATAGTCAGAGTTCAACCGCTTATTAGGCCCAAGAAGAACAAACTGATACCGATTGGGACGTTCGACGAGCTACCTGAGGAAGAGGTAGAGGAGGATTTGACTGAAGAGCTGGTGGCAGTGGGTGCTGAGGAAGATGATGATGTCGTCATAGGTAAAAGCTCGACAACAGAAGACGGCTGAGGATCAATCCTCACCGAACCCGCCGCCCTCGGATGGGTGGCATTTTTTTGCTATGGGTAAACCCACTGATATTCGCCCCGTTGGTGCGTGTCTTTTTTTTCTGCCTGTTCACACGCGCATGCCTCTCAAGTTCGGCCCGGAAACTGTAACATATGTGACCTGCGCGCGCGCATGCGTGACTGTGCGCGATGAAACGGGACGCACAGCGAAAGGATGGGGTGAAACCCCATTGAGCGTCACTTGGGTATGGCCGAGCACCCTTTCTTATGAGGATCGCCATGAGGCAATGAAAAAATTCTGTGAAATGCTTGCGGCAAGTTGGGCTGGTTGGGATCGATTTGGCCATCCAATGGAAGTGGGGCAGGATTTTATTGATGAGGCATTACCCGGTTTGCTTGAGGAACTAAACCGGGATCGTACGGAGCCGATGCCTTGGTTGGGGGCATTGGTTTGCTGTTCAGTTTTCGACCAGGCCCTGCACGATGCGTACGGCCGATTGCACGGCTGTGATATTTACGGGACATACAACGAAAAATACATGAATCGTACGTTGGCAGAATATCTAGAGCCTGCTTCTTTATCCATTTCTTTTGACGGAAAATATCCTGCAGATTTTTTCGTTCAACCACCAACTCGTTTACCTGCATGGCATTTGGTGGGTGGTGTGGATCCTTTGGAGGAATCAGATCTGACAGGAAGCGAACCGGATGATGGACACCCGGTGCTGTTGGCGGACTGGATCAAGACAGATGGCTTGAATTGTTTGAAGATCAAGCTGCGCGGGAATGACAAAGAATGGGATTACCAGCGCGTGGTCAAGGTTGGTGAAATAGCCGTGGCCAACGATGTGGAGTGGTTGACTGCTGACTTCAACTGTACTGTGCATGAGCCGGATTATGTGAACACAATCGTTGATCGTCTTCGTGATGAATATCCAAGATTGCACGGTATGATTCTATATATTGAACAACCTTTTCCCTATGATCTGGAAGAGCATGCGATTGATGCGCACAGTGTTAGCGCGCGTAAGCCACTTTTCCTCGACGAAAGCGCGCATGACTGGAAGCACGTTAAGATGGGACGAGGGTTAGGCTGGACGGGTGTTGCTCTGAAAACCTGCAAAACTCAGACGGGAGCCCTGCTGAGCGCGTGCTGGGCAAAGGCTCACGGCATGACATTAATGGTGCAGGATCTTACGAACCCCATGCTTGCCCAAGTCCCACATTTGAGGCTTGCAGCGCATGTGGGCACTATTATGGGCGTGGAAACAAACGCAATGCAGTTTTATCCTGAAGCCTCTGCGCCCGAGGCTGTTGTACACCAAGGAATTCATCGGCGGCGCGATGGATGCGTCGATTTATCGAGTCTTAGTGGGTCGGGCTTTGGATATAGGCTGGATGAGATTGAGCGCGTTTTGCCCGATCCGGTCTGTGATCACAACGCATGACATGAAGAGCTTCAAAGTTGTGAATAAGTTTCTTATAGATTGCCAATGACTCATTGGTTTTTTTGCCTTTCTACTAGGAGGGCGAGCCCAAGATATACAGTATATTCGCTTTGAATTGCGTTTAATCTGTAGCGTCTAATTCTCGTTCATAAGGTGTTGTCTGATTATTGTGAATATCTGTCTACTTGTGGATAAATAGTTTACTAAGGACAGTGCAAACGTTTTAAATTCGTAACTCTAAAAAAGAACGATATTTTAATATGCAGAACCACTTAACCTTCTCTGCGTTGAAGCCAATTTTTCGATCAATTTACCAAACCCGGAGTGTATTTTGCACAGGACTTTATGGAGCGGTCATAGCGCTGCTTTCCGTATCCATGTGTGTGCCGTCGGTGCGCGCGCAGGAGGAAAAAAAGAAAGATCCGGCAACGGAGCAATATTTTCGTGCCAACACGCTTTACCAGCGAAAGCTATATGAGTTTGCGGCAAAAGAGTACAACGCTTTTCTTAAAACAAATCCTGAACATGAAAAGGTGCCGAGCGCTCAGTTTGGACTCTCACTAAGTTACTTGGGTATGGGGAAATTTGATTTGGCAGAGCCTCTTCTGGCCAAATTGGCGGCGAACAAGAAGGCACCCAATCAGGAGTATGTGCATCTGTTTTGGGGGCAGGCGCTGTTACGGTTGAAGAATAATGCCAAGGCGGAAACGGCGTATCGGGAAGGGTTAAAATTACCAGGCGCTGCAAAGAATGTGAGAATGAAGATAGGCCTTCTCGAGGCACTGTTTGCACAAAAAAAATGGAAGGACGTTATCCCTTCAGCAGATGATCTGGGTAATATTAAGGGCGATTGGACTACTCGGGCTAATTTTCAGGGTGCAATTGCCCGGTATGAGCTCAACAACTTTAAAGAAACCACTACTGTTCTAGAAGGTTTGAAGGATGCACTGAAAGGCTCTCCGTTCGAGCAGCAAGCTTACTACCTGCTGGCAGAATCACATCGGGAGCTCAAGGATTACAAAAAAGCGGTTGATGCCTACGAGAATGCAGCGAGAAAACTAAAGGGCCAATACGCTGCTGAGGCGTTGTTTCGTTTGGGTATTGTTAGGTTCGATCGGCTTAAGGCATACGATAAGGCGGCGACGGATTTCGGAGAGTTTCGCATCAATTATAAGAAGGATCCTCGCTCTATTGAGGCAGGTGTGTACCTGGGACGTTCACACTTGGAAAATGACAAGTTGAAAGAGGATCAGCGTTTTCAGATGGCTGAAAACGTTTTTTCAGAATTGGCAAATGATTCAAAAGCGGTGGTCGATGTGCCGCTTTGGCAGGCTCGCACCTTCTTTCGTCAGCAGAAGGTAGCGAAGCATAAAGAAGCTGTTGATGTGCTGGTCAAAGCGGTCGCCAAGTTTACAGATAGCCCAAAGCTTCCGGATTTGTTGTTCGAGTTGGGTAAGAATCATTACGTGCTAGAAAATTATTCTGAGACGGCGGAAACAATGAGTCGGTTGATTTCCAACCATGCTGAATTCCGTCAGCTTGATGATGTTCTACGTCTGAATGCAGACGCACTGCATTTTGATAAAAAGTACGCAGCAAGCAAAAAGTTATGTGAGCAGTATTTGGGAAAATATGGGAACGAAGCCGAGGCTGGGAATGTTGCGTGGTTGCTTGGGGAAAACTTGTTCCTATTGGAGAATTACGATGAAGCGATTGCCGGATTTCAAAATTTCATAACGGCTCATGCGAGCCACGCGCTGGTGAGCTCAGCGAAGTTTCGCATAGGTAATTCGCATTACAACCAAGAGAAGTGGCCTGCAGCTTTGACCGTTCTTGAACCACTGACACAGGATGCACAGGTCGCCAAAAAGTTTATCCAGATTCATTTCCTTGTCGGTCAATGTTACTTCCATACAAAGGCTTGGGCAAAGGCAGTTCAGAATTTTGAAAAGTTTGTTAAAGATCACCCAAAGACCCCGAACGCAGATACAGCACTTCTCTTCAGTGGTTTAGCCAGTCGGCAAAACAAAGCCTCGAGCGTAGCTATTAGCACGTTTGGAAAGCTGCGTCAGGAGTATGTTTCCAGCAAGCACATGGCGAGGACATTGGTTGAGATCGGCACGTTGCAATACGAGACAAAGGAGATGGCGAAAGCACGCCAGGCACTTGAGGAAGTGGCAGAGAAACACCCTGAGAGTAAATGGCGAGCCAACGCCGAGTATATTCTCGGTTTTGTTTCACGCGGCGAGAATAAGCCCGATGAAGCCATTCAACATTTTGCTTTGGTGGCGAATAATAAAGGTCACGAACTTGCGCCCGATGCTCGTTTTCAACAGGGGGTCTTGTTGTTGCAAAAGAAGGATTTTGTTGAGGCTGAGAAAACCTTTAAACAACTGTTGGCTGCTAGCTCGGATTACAAGAAAACCGATGAAGCAACCTACAGCCTCGGTCAAGCACTGGAGCGGCAAGAAAAATGGGATGAGGCTCTTGTTGAATATGGGAAAGTGAATGGTTTTGAAAAATCTGAGTGGCGCGACAACGCATTGTATCAGTCGGCATGGTGTGAACTTGGTGCCGATCGACAGGTAAAAGCTATTGAAACTTACGGAAAGTTGTTGAGTGATTTCTCGGGCAGCGATTTATTCAACCTTGCCAGTTGGGAGTTGGCAGAGTTGGAATTCAAAGTGGAAAAGTATCCAGCTGCGATTGCCCGCATGCAGTCAGTTTTGGGCAAATCCAAGGGTGATGAGGAGGCTCTTTTGAGATCACGTATACAGTATCGAATGGCTTGGTCTTATTTTGAAATGAAGAATTATACGAAGGCTGCGGAAGTTTACGAAGCTTTTGATGAATCATTGCCTGCCAATCCGCCTGCGGATCTTAAGGAACTAACTGGCACAGCCGCGTATCAGGCGGGTGAATCTCGTATGGAGGTAGCCGAAGCATCTGCCGATAAGCCATCGAAAGAAGGCGAGTACAAAGCTGCATTGGTCAATTACCAAAAATCGATATCTACCAAGACAGGCGGCGATGTGGTGCAGTCGCAATCTCGGTTGCAGTTAGGTAAGGCGCAGGGTCTGCTACAGGATTGGGCAGCATCGCAGAAAACTTATGAAGACTTTATTCAGGCATATCCCGAGCACAGACTTATTCGTGATGCTTGGTATGGCTTGGGATGGGCGCAAAAAGGCCAACAAGCGCATGCCGGTGCAATCGAGAGTTTTGCCAACGTGATTAAGGGTTCAAAGAAGGATGAATTGGGTGCGCGCACGGTTTATCATTTGGGCGATTGTCACTACCAGATAGCCAAGGCGAGTAAAAACGATGACGAGATACAGGCGAGTTGCACAGAGTCGATCATTATCTTTGCGGATTTAGGCGCGAATTACCCCGAAGAACTTGGTAGTCCAAAAGGAGTCTGGCAGGCGCGCGCACTTCTTGGAACCGGAATGGCGCTTGAGCTGGCCGGAAAAGAGGATGATGCCAGGAAACAATATCAGAATCTTGTTCAAAAATATCCTGATAGCAACGCTGCTGCCATTGCTAAAGGAAAACTTAACTAATACTTACAGACCTCAAATCTTTAATAGTGATGAATTTTCAATTAAGACGACGAATGGTGGTATTATTCAGCTTGGTTGCCGTGGGCTGGATTTTTCTTTGCACCAGTTTGAGTATGGCTTTTGCACAGGAAGTAGGGAATGCCACCGACAATAATAGGGGCGACCAACAAGTCTTAAGTGATGAGGAAAAATCTGCTGGCGGCATGAAAAACCAACCAAAGAATTTTTGGGCGTTATTGGTCTCTGGAGGACCTTTGATGATACCGTTGGGTTTGTGCTCAATTATTGGCTTGGCGAGCACAGCCGAGCGCTGCATTAGCCTTAAGCGGGATCGTGTTTTACCGCCGGGTTTTGTCGATGAACTTAGTGAAGAAGCGCAAAAAGGTGGTGTGGAAAAAGGCATTGAATATTGTGATGAGGCCCCGAAGGAAACACTTGTTGCAGATATATTAAAGGCGGGCTTGGTAAAGTCCGATCGGGGTACCGAACAAATCAAAGTAGCCATGGAGGAAGCTGGAGCTCGTACAGCTGACAGGATGAAGCGAAGTCTTCGGATAATCAGTTTAGTTGTCGCCGTAGCTCCTCTATTGGGTCTTGTGGGTACAGTGTACGGAATGATTGAGGCTTTCCGTGATTTAGCCACACTGCCCGCAGGACAAAGTAAATCCGATGTGTTGGCGGCAGGCATTTATGTGGCACTGGTGACGACCGCAGCTGGCCTCACAATCGCGATACCGTTTCTAGCTATATACCACTTTTTGAACAATAAAGTGGATCAACTGATTGAGGGCCTCGGTTTGGCAGCGCAAGACTTTTTGGACAACTTTGACGGTAGCGGTGGTGGAACGATCGTCGAGAAGGAAAGTGCATCAATCACATCGGAGGATACAAGTGATGGTTCTGCTGCCGATGTGGAACCAGTTTTGGCATCATGAGGATTCGACCCTCCAGTGAGAGTGAGGTGCGGATGGAGATCACTCCGTTGATTGATATTCTCTTCACATTAATTATTTTCTTTTTGGCAACGGCTACTTTTCGGGAACAGGAATTCGAGGACATGGACTTGGCAGACAAAAAGAAAAGTCAGTCAAATGAGCAACCAAAGTTTATTGTCATAAATGTGCAAGAGGACGGAGGTTTAACGTTGCGTGGAGACGAGGTGGAATTGGAGAGCCTTGAGGCTGTTTTAAAACGCGAACGCAGAAGTGACCCCGGTGCCAAGGTTCTTGTTCGTGGTCATGTAAAGGCACATTTTGGAAAAGTGGCGGACGTGTTTTTGATTAGTAAAAATGCTGGATTTTTAAAAGCCACAATAGGATATGACGCAGTGCAGTGAAGAAGGACGCTACGAAATCTGAACAGACGAAGTATGGCGGGTCTGAAGCCAGCGGTAACAAGTCCCAGGAGATAGGTCCGCAAGTTGACCAGAAGTGGGTGGGTGCCGGAGGCGTGATTTTGTTAGCGCTCTTTGTCTGGGCATTTTCTGGAGCGGAAACCAAAAAAGAACCCGAATCGAAAACGAAGACCATTTACACGGATGGTGTTTCTGTTGAGCAACCAAAGGCCAGTGCTCAGCTCTATGAAGTACTTTGGGAAAAGCCTTTGCCGGTGTTTGAAGTGGGTGACCAACCTGAGGATACATATGACCCTGCAGTATCCGCCGATGGCAGACTGATTGTATTTGTTAAAGGTTTGCCTAAAAAACATCCCAAGGATGATGGAAGTGGGACGGAGCTTTATTTTGCCACTCGTGAGAATGATCATTGGAGCGATCCACAACCACTGGTTACGCTCAATACGTCGGCAAACGAACTTGGCCCAGAGTTGAGTCGCGATGGAAACAAGATTTTCTTTTACTCTGATCGGCCAGGAGGACTTGGAGGGACAGATATTTGGCTGAGCCAGCGTGATGCTGGAGGTGAGTGGGGTGAGCCACAGAATTTGGGCCAAGCCGTTAATTCTCCCTATGATGAACTGGATCCCGCGGTCTTCTCAATCAACTCGGGTGATGTCCGAACCCCAAAGTGGCAGGTAGAACGATTGTACTTTGCCTCAAGCCGCCCACGAGGAAAAGTTCCATCCGAAGATCGGTGGAAGGGCACCGCTCGTGAGTCGATCATTCCGCGCACTGACTATGACTTGTTTGCTGCCGACACACAGACTGTGGAAGAGGGTGGTTTGCTGAGCGGATTTGAGTTCGTCGCTGCAAAGCGGTTGGGGGAGCTAAATACTCAGGCCGACGATAGTCAGCCGGTCATCACGCGTCGTGGAGATTTCATTTACTTCGCATCAAATCGTCAAGGCGGTGAAGGAGGGTTTGATATATACAGAAGCAGGATTTTCGATGGTAAATTTCAGTCACCCGCGAACCTCGGCGAGCCCATCAACAGTTCTTCATATGATACTGACACAGCATTGACAATGGAAGGCCATCGACTTTTTTTTAGTTCGGATAGACATAATGAAGACGGCATCCATCAAATTTACTTCAGTACGTGGCGTGAGGTTTTCGCAAATAATATCCCAATAAAGCAGGATGTCGTTGATAAGGATACCGCAGAGAAAGACACCACTGAGAAAGAACCTGCGGAAAAGGTTGCCACAGAGCCAAGCCCTCATGCTTCCAGCTCCGGCTTTTATCATTTCTTTAACAAATACAAATGGTGGATTTTGCTGTTGCTTTTGTCTTTAATGGCATTGTTGTGGCTATTGAGAAATTTCCTAGACGAATCCCTCCAACGGAAACTTTCGATTATGCAGAAATGCCTTCTCGCATCCGTGGGATTGCATGTTTTATTGGCTTTTCTTCTCACCCTGTGGGTAATCACCGAGGCAATTTACAAAGAGGTTCGAGAGCAGCTTGTTGAGATCAGCTTGGACTCTGGTGTCTTGGCGGCTCAAAAAGAGGAAGAGGCCTTGCGCAAGCCTATGGAAGCAAATCTGGACAGGGCTAGTGCTGCAATCCCCATTCCGGAGCAGTTGGAGCAACAACCTGCGACACAAGCCGAGCCTGAACAATTGGAGCGTGTGGACCAACCGGAAGCCATCCGTCCTGATATCACCGCAATTTTACCGCCGGAAATGAAACTGCCTGAGGATCTGGTAGAAGCGGTGCCTTTGCCCAAGCTGCCCAATCAGATACCCGCCCCGACAACACCACAGCTGCAACAGCCAGAATTGGAGATAGCTAAAGCCGTGCCATTGGAAAATCAGCAAATGCAACCAGTGTCAAGGCAGGTACAGGTACGACCACAAGAAGCTTCACAAGCCAATCCCAAGCCGAACAAGTCGGAGTTCCAGGTGCCAACAACAGATTTGGAAACTTCCAAGTCTTTCGCTTCTGCCAGTAGTTTCCCTAAGGTTCAAACAGACCCGGCAAATTTGCCGCTAATCGAGAACGAACTTCCAGAAATGGAACAACCGGCAAGCGAGCAAGTACGACTCGAGACAGCCGACAGGGCACCAGAGGAAATCGCCCAAATGGCCAAGGTGCCCGCCGTTGCGAAAGTTAATCAGGTTGAACCTACTGCCAAAACCGCCAAGCCAACATCTCTATTAGCAGGGATAAAGCCGATTGAACCCGCTCAATCCCCTGCCGCATCTACTGCAAAATCTCAGGATGTCGTTCCCACGGAAGAGGCTGCGAAACCTATTGAGGCCGCGAAGGTAGACACAAACCTTCCCAAGACAATGCTGATAAATGTTGTAGATCAAAACATGGAGAAGGCACGGGTTAGCCCAGACGCACCGGGTCAAATGGCGAAGGTAGTATCTGACCAAGAGGTTAAGCCCGCTGATGCTTCCAACACTGAAGCACCCCTTTCAGTGACCAGTTTAAAGGCAGTAGAGATGGTTAGGGCCTCGGAGAAATCGGCAGCTACAAACAGTCATGTGGAAGAGGCCAAGGATCATCCCGCAAATTTGTCAACGGCCCAGCTCGACAAGCTATTGCCGCAGTCTAACGTTGCGCAGGTTCAAAATATTGAACTGGAAAAATCGCAGACTAAAAGTGAGCCGTCCCGGCAGATCGCCGGAGTGGTTAGCCGGCAGGATATAGGCCAAACAGAAACGGCAACAACCAAGTCCACCCCGGTGGAGACAAATGCAAAACCTGTTAAGTTGACTGCTTCCGCAGAAATATCCGCAGCTAATAAAGCAAAGGTGGATGCGACAGTAAAACAACCCAAGAGTTTGGATGCTGCGTCTGTAAATCGAGACCTGCCACCAGTGACAATGACAAATCCAGACAAGGTCACACTTGAGGAGCATCAGTCTGAAGTCGCAATTCCGGAGCTACAAACCTTGGTTTCCGGCCGGCAAAAAATAGGTCAAAAAACTGCGGTCTTTGACGCTGCAACTCCTATTGTTTTAGCCCAAGAGAATAATACTGCTGTTGTTTCACCAAGTGAATCTGCAGTGGCAAAAAGCCAGGTTGCCAATACAGTGGAAGCGGCATCCAAATTATTGGCGTCAAGAGTCTCAACCAAGTTGCCGCAAGTATCGCCTGTTAATCCTGATAATATAAAACTGGAACAGTCGGAGACATCTCCCGAGACTGTTGCGATGTCCGCTAAAGTTGATAGTGAGCAGGAGGTCGATCCAACTGAAGCGAAAGCCGAGCAGACGGCACCTTTGAAGGCTCATTCTCTGGTACAATTGGCAGTTAGTCGCAATTTGAAACCATTGATGACCACCAATGCAGTGCAAGCAACATCTGTGCAAGCAAGTCCCGCCAGACTGGACGCCGTGCGTTTGAGCCAGCAATTGCCTGAACTTGTATCTGCCTTGACCTTGCCAATGCAGTTAGAGAGAGGCAAACAATCAACGGACGCACCTATAAAATTTGCGAAGGCTTCGGCAGACACCAAGATATCATCAAGTAAAGTACAATCAAGCAGGCTGGATCCGCTGCTGAAAAATGATGTGCCGGAAATCGCGCCTAAAAATGATCGCACGGCTGCGAATCCTCAGCTGATTTCGGCGACTAAATCTGAGGATTTAAATTTAAAGACAGTCAGCATTGGCCCGAGTTTACCACAAATAAAAATGCCGAAGGTGGTTGATCTTATATTGGAATCCACTGTGCCTACCATTTCCAAGGCGAGAACCTTGGTTGCAGCGAAAGCAGGTCAGAATGTCGAGCCCACAAATAGAGTTGGCGCCTCCGATCCGCAATCTGCTCGCCCGCCATCCCCAATTTTTTCAATGGCGAATGCATCAACGATACTTGATGTAAAACGTCAATATGTAGAGACGTCAAGTACAGCGGTTGGAGCGCGTAAGTTGGTTCGCTTTCAGTCCACCGATCAACTTGTGGAGCCTTTGGTGTTGCCGAATGTCGTTCTGGAGCCAGGTGGCGGACGAGTTGTGGCGGGTGAAGCTGTTGATAGACTAAAAACAGTGTCCAGTTCCGGCGGTACACCGGTTACTGCCCAAAACGATGTTCGAATAGGCAAACCCATCTTCGCCCAGTCTAAAGTCGAGGAGCCCCACGAGCTTGTCGGTGAAGTTGAGCTTCCGAAAAACTTTGCCGAGCCAGAATTAGGCGTTGTTGTGCGGCCGTTGGAACTCATGAAGGATCCGACGGAGGTGCTACAGTTGCCCGACATTAACGTCCTTGCCAATGCGCCGCTGCTCGAGGCGCCGCGCAAGATCGATGATCCATTCGTCGTTCGGCATGATCCAAAAAAACGGTTGGATATTATTGATAGACTTGGCGGCAGCAAGGAAACCGAGGCTGCTATACTTCGCTCACTAGACTGGTTTACAAATAACCAGAAATCCGATGGCCATTGGGAGGGGCCGACGGGCGCAGGCAAAGATCGATTTACTGGGAAAGGTGCCGACCATGATCTCGCTGCTACAGGTATGGCTATGTTGGCCTACATGGGTTGGGGAGCAAAACATAATGAGGATGGCCCCTTCCAAAAACCCCTTGAAAAAGCTGTAAATTGGATGGCACACCGCGTCGATGAAAACGGCGATATGCGTCCCTTCAAGGGGGCGAATTACATGTATGATCAGGGGATAGCCGCCATTGCGCTGGCCGAGGCATACAGCCTTACAAAGGATCCGCGCCTAAAGCCGCTCGTTGAGCGCATTGTCGGTTTCACAATTCGTGCTCAGAGTCCAATAGAAAAAAAAGGCCGTAGAACATATGGTGGTGGCTGGCGATATCGACCTTATGGAGAGCAGGGCTATCATGATCGAGGTGATACGTCCGTAACCGGTTGGCAGGTGATGGCGTTGAAGAGCGCCAAGTTGGGAGGCATTGATGTTTCCGATGAGGTTTTTAAAAATGCTCAGGTATTTTTAAAATCTGTTTCCTCAGGAAAACACAATGGAGCTTATGGTTACTCGACGACTCGGGATGTAAAACCTGCAATGATTGCTGAAGCAATGTTTTGCCAGCAACTCATGGGCATGGCACCCACACATCCACGTATGCAGGAGTCTGCCCGGTTAATTCTTCGAAACTTGCCTACCCCAGGGAAGAAGTTCAATTTTTACTATTGGTATTACGGTTGTTTGGCGTTGCACCAGCATCAAGGGTCGGCCTGGAAGGCATGGAATACTCGAATGCGTCCTATATTTCTCGATGCACAAATTCATAAGCCAGGCAACCATCGGGAACATGGCAGCTGGAAGCCTCAAGGCGAATGGGGCAGTCAATCTGGTCGATGTATCACCACTGCCATGGCGACGCTCAGTCTTGAGGTATACTATCGTTACCTACCGCTTTACACACCTAGTTGGGTGAAAGATGGTGGTGCAAAATGATCATTGTTCTTAATAGAGGCCCAACAGGCTATTTCAGAATGTTATGGGAATAATCATGAAAAAAATAATTTTAATTTTCCTTTTGACCTTTTCATTTTTGGTGATTGCCGATGATAGCTTCAAACCTCTCTTCAACGGCAAGAATCTCGCGGGGTGGCGCAATATCAACTGTGCGCCGAACACGTGGTCGGTAAAGGATGGGATGATTCACTGTACGGGGAAACCCATAGGAGAGTTACGGACGCTAAAGATGTACGAGAATTTTATTCTTGAGGTGGAGTGGCGGCATTTGAAGCCGCGTGGCAATGCGGGAATTTTTGTGTGGGCCGATGCTTACACGGCCAAAGGCCAGCCGTTTCATCGAGGGGTGGAGGTGCAGGTACTGGAAAATGCGTATGGAAGCGGCCGTGGACACACGACGCACGGTGATATCTTTCCGATCCATGGCGCCAAGATGGTGCCCATTAATGGTCGTGGCGGTTCGCGTGCTTTTCCAACCGAAGATCGCGGTAAACCTTCGCCGCAATGGAACCACTACCGCATCGTTTGCAACAACGGCGAGATTTCGCTGGCGGTGAATGGCAAGGTGGTGACGCGTGGCAAGGCGGCCAAACCTCGCAAAGGCTACGTCTGTCTGGAATCAGAGGGTTCCCCTGTACAGTTCCGCAACAAGAAGATCAAGGAACTGCCCAGTACCAACCCAAAGCCTGAGGAAGTTGCCAAGGCCGAGACTGGTTTCCACTGTCTCTACACCGGTGTGGACCTGTCTGGTTGGAAACCCGATAAGCTCGGTGCATGGGCTGTCAATGATTGGCGCCTCACTACCAAGGGCGGCAGTGCGCTGCGTACGGAAAAGAAATTTACCAGCTACGAAATGTTTGCCGACTTTCGCACCGACGGAAAAGAAGCTCCACTTGAGCTGCCAAACATCGGGGCGATTGGCGAATTGAAGAATGTCTCCAAGGGATGGAACCGCGTGCAGGTCACCCGTCAATTGGGTCACATCAAGATGGAACTCAATGGCAAGGTGGTTGAAGAGCTGAAAATTCAAGAAAAAGGACCCTTGAAACCCGGCCCTATCACGCTGTCTCCTAAGGTAGCAGCGCAATTCGCCAATATCTTCGTTAAGGAACTAAAGTAGAGGCCTTACACACCCTTTGGGGTTCCCCAATGCTCGCGGTATTCCCGTCGTACCAGCTTATTCGCCTTTAAGTTGTCCTTAATTTGTTCCTTCAGAGGATCGAAGTGCAGCATTTCGCCCGTGCGGATCGCAATGTTGCCCAAGTGGCAGAGAGAAGATGACAGATGCCCGATCTCAATGTCTGCCCGAGAGCGTTTGTTGTCTCGGATGCAGTCAATGAAATCTTGATGGTGTCCATTAAGGTCGGGTCCGCCTCCACCTTCTTTGATCAATTGATTGCGTTCTCGGTAGAGCTTCCATCCCTCCTTTTTGCCCAAAACCATCATACCTTTGGTACCGTAAAACACATTGCCGTTCTCCATTCCCTGTTGTTTGTAAGGTGACCAGATTCGCATCTCAAAAATTAACTGCTTCGTGTGTCCGTTTTTGTCCGGTGCATATTCGAACATACAATTCTGCGTGTCCGGCCACTGCATGTCGTCTTTAAAAAAATACTTTCCTCCCATAGCACAAATTTTTGATGGATGTGTCTCCACTCCAAGTCCCCAGCGTGCAAGATCAATGTCGTGAACACCGTCATTGCCCATGTCGCCTGTGCCGAAGTCGTGCCACCACCGCCAAATGCCATGTAGCATGTTTGGTCGAAAAGCTACTTTTGGCGATGGCCCGAGCCATGTGTCAAAATCCAGATGTGTCGGTGGCGTGCCCGGTTTGCTTTTGCCGATACTACCCCTTCGCTGGCTGTTCCAAGCCTTGGCAACCAGTATCTCGCCAATGGCGCCATCCGCCAATAGTTCCATCGCCTCGCGAATGGCTTCAGAGCTGCGCGTTTGCGTCCCTACCTGAACTACGCGCTTGTTTCGTCGCGCTGCTTCCACCATCAGGTGACCTTCCCGTAGATTGTGGCTTGCCGGTTTCTCCACATAGACGTGTTTGCCTGCGTCGCATGCTAAGATGGTTGCGGGTGCATGCCAGTGATCAGGGGTTGCGATCCAGACTGCGTCTACGCTCTCGTCTTCAAAAATTTGTCGCATATCGCTTGCCACCCTGGGGGCCTTACCTTTCGCCTTTTCGGTAGTTGCACGTGCCTTGGCTGCTCGCCGTTCGTCGACATCGCAAACATATGCGACGTTCACCTCATTGTTTTGGCAAAGCGCCCTGAGATGCGCGCTTCCCATTCCCCCGGGACCAATGATACCCACGGTGATTTTTTCATTTGCCTCTACTGCGTGTGTGGCTTTAGGGAAAGTGAGTGCAGCACCTGCGGCGAGAGTGGTGTGCTTGATGAATTTGCGGCGATTAGATTTTTTCATGGTAGTTCAGGGTTTCATTTGGACAAAAAAAACGGACCCGAAGGTCCGCAGAATGGTTTAACCTTTTGGCACGACGCTGACTTTATTAGCCGTCGGAAAGTTTTTGGGTAATCCTGTCGTAACTTTGCCAGTTGCCAACCATTCACAGGCGCGGTTGAGGGTGGTGATGAATCCAACACATTGCAATGACACACCGTTTTCATGTCCCATTGGGGTGTGGAATATCAGGCCCTTGCCGTATTTGATGACCATCATCATGGGTTCGTGCCGCTTGCTTTTTGCGCTCCAAGCCGTGGCCAGTATTTGCATATTTTCCGCTGGTCCGCGCAGCGAGTCGTACAGTTCGTCGCGACCGTGCTTCCATTTTGGTGGCATTCCCTTGGTAATTGGATGGTTGCCATCACGAATCTGGATTGTGAATTCATGCTGTGGCCCATGACTGCCACCTCGCCCTTTTTGCGTATTTCGCACTAGTTTGCCGCCTTCGTCATAGTAGACATACGGTCCATGTTTCTCTGTGCGACCACCCCAGCCGCCAAGGCCGATCATCTTGTTGTATTCTAGCCAGTTTGAAAAAGAGTTGTCTGCTGCGTGTACGACAATGAATCGGCCACCATTCTTCATGTAATTTTCAAAAGCGGTCTGCACTGGTTTCGGCCAGTCCTGCCCATTGTAGTTGCTTATGATCACGTCATATTTTGAAAATGCCGGTCGCCATTCTTTCCAGTTTTTCGCGTTCAGTTCATTTGCTGCCTTGATAGCCGCCTCGCGTTTCTCCTTTGAGAGGTTGCCGGGGATGCGAGTGCGTTGAGGTGTAGTGGATACATCGACCGTGTACATTTTAGTCTTCTCCAGTTGCACCTTCATAAATGGCGTCATCGCGCGCCAGTTGTGGTTGTTCTGCCCATCAACGATGAGCACACTGATGACTTTTGCTTCCGCGCCTAGAGGAGAAAGGGCGAGGGTGGCAATGGCAAACATAGATTTGATTATGGTTTTCATATGAAAAAATGACTGACGAAATTGTAGTCTGCCAGACGTTCCTGCAAAGGAAAATGTCGCGAAGAAAATTATGGTAACGCCAGAAGGCGCTCCGCTTCTTCAAGAAGGAAATCCATCGCAGTGAACGGCTCGTAGCTGATGTCCTGCCAGCGGACCTTGCCTTTGCCGTCGACGAGAAAGACGCCGTGCAATGGTTTTTCCTCAAAGTCATCGTATGCACGGTATGTCTTAAAAACATCGAGCCGCGCATCACTGACTAGAGGGAAAGGAAACTGCTTTACGCTTAGCGCCACGTCGGGAAAGGTCTGTTTCAGTCCGGCTACCGTGTCAGTGCTCACCGCCACGATCTTCACGCCAAGCTTTTCAAATTTGTCCGTTGCAGGTGCGAACTCATTTAACTGCTCCATACAGTGTGAGCAGCCTTTGCCGAGAAAAAACACCACCAAAACGGGCTTGCCATTGTACTTTGACATGGAGAACGGCTTGCTGTTTTTGTCGCGCAGTGTCCATCTCGGGGCACTTGGCGGGCTCCAACTGAATGGTCCTAACTCGTCGAGGTTCGGTCGCAGGCCCATATCCTTCACCCCGGTCGGCTCCTTGCGCCAGTCAGTTGGCAGGTTCAGCGACTTAGCCAGAGGTTCCAACCTGCTGAATGTTGCCACTTTCAAGTCTGCTTCCGGAGCAATTCGTCGCAAATGATCAAAGGCATTTTTGGCCTCCTTCACCTTGCCAGCCGCATGGAGTAGAAATGCTTGTGTTGCCAGTGGGCGCGCTTGTTCTGTGCTAGATTTCACCGCTGCCGCTACTGTTTTTAAAGCCGCCTCTATGTCGCCAACGCGATGCTGCATTAGTGCCTTGCGTTCATTACGGATGTCGGAAGCTTTGGCCAGTAGATCCCTCGCCTTTGTTTTTTCACCGGTGTACAGCGCGCGGTGTACCTTGGCTTCTGCGATGCCTCGGTTCAGCGAACTGATAGCCGAATTATAAGAGCGTTCCGCAGCGTTGCGTATTTTGCGCACATCCGTCGCTTTTTTCTTTTCCGCCTTGGCCTTGGCCTCAGCTTTATCGCCTGCCTTCTTTTTGCCTGCGGTTTGCTCGGATAGAAGCTTTTCCATCTCTGCTAGCAGCTGGTTGCCCTCGGCAATTTTATCTGTATTAAAATATGCACAAGTCACGAGACGCTGCCACTTGGCCTTGTCGGCTGCACTCTTACCAGGGTGCAGATAATGGGAGTCCTTTAACGACAGCACTTCATTCCACAATTCGTAGTTTTGCAATAGTCCATACAGGTGGCGTTTACCATAAGCATGGCTGCTGCGACTGGAGATGGACCATGTGCCGTCGTCCTTCACGTTGGGCAGACGAGGCAGCTCAATCATATTTTTGGCCATCGTTATCGCGTGTCCAATGCGTCCGGCGTAGTCGAGATTGCGCGTGAGCCACTCGTTGTTGTGTGCAAAGATGTGTATCTGATCAGGGATTACACGGTCGCGTATCATGTTTGCATGGTCGACGCGCGCACTGGCTTCCTGTTGGAAAGTGGCATCATGGTATCGCTTCAGGCGCGAAAGAATGTGCCCCGGCATATGCCACATGTGCGCGATTCCCGGCGAAGTCTGCCCACATTTTCCGATTGAGCCAACGGCGCGCTTGGGATCCTTGTGGTCCCAAAGGTGAATTCGATAGTGGTGGCAGGGATGCATCGGGTTTTTTGTCAATACTTCGCCAATGATTTTGTCGATGTTCTCATAATGGTCCGTTTTTTTACCCTTCACGCCGTTGCGATAAAGTTGCAGTGCGACAAACGCTTTGGCCTCAAGGTCCTCAGGGTATTTTGAACTAATGCCTCGAAGAGCCTTTAGATAGGTAGATTGTCGTTTCTTTTTATCTGTTTTAGGGTCGCGATGATACTCTGCAAGCGCCTCAATCCACATTCTCCCGCGATCGTCCGCCTGCCCTTTCTCTGCTTCGGCTTTCATGATAAGTTCTTTGGCGCGTTTTGAGTTGCCATTGTTAG
>CAYUXV010000106.1:0-5566 GCA_964448875.1 uncultured Verrucomicrobiota bacterium | reverse complement strand
GCAGAAATCTCCTTATATTTTCACAGCTTTTTTCGCCCAATGCCTTCTTTAAGATCAAAGGGTCTCCATCGGGCAAGATGAGGGCTTTTACTTCATTGAGAGTGGCTCCCCTCAACAGGGATTGATTGAGCAAGCGACAAGTGATCCCCTCTGATTCCAAGGCTTTTACCATTTCTAGCGTACCTTGATGTGTGGTACCGATGTCCATGAACACACCCACCTGTGTTCTTCGAACCGGTAATTTCCATTGAGCTCTCGTCCGGGCTAGCATCCATCGCAGATTGGCTTCGAGATTTAAGCGATCCTCCTGGGCCAAGGGATCCAAATCGACAGATTCAAGTATGCTGGGATCAATTTTTACGTGTACTGATGGCGACTTTGTTTGTTTCAGCAAGTTGAGGAAAATGCCTCCCGCCACACTTGGTGGAGGCGCGTTAGTTCCTCCATCACTTGGAGCTACTCTTTCAAAATGGGGGCCGGCGAGCACGATCTCGCCCTTGCCCACCGTTCGCATAATCATTGCCGAGGTGCCATCCTCGTATTTCGCCAATACATCGTAATCTGTGCCTCCCTTGAACCTTGGTCCTCCCTTGTAGTAAAAGGAGCGGCTCTCGATTGGCTGCAAGCCTCGTTTCTTACCCGCGGCTGTGAGTTTGATGCGTACGCCCGTGTCATTGGGCCATTTGGCAATATGATCTAGGGCTCCCTCTGCCGTCCCATCAAAAAACTCCAGCGGGTAGGGATAATTTTCCTTTTCCCAGAGAACATCCTTGGAGGCGAGGTAGGCTCCGGCACACACGCCAAGGTAGCGCCCCCCGTGCGTTACGAAGGTGCGCATCACTTCAATACCCTTTTTTCCGGCAGCAATTTTCTCGAAGAATGAATAGCCGCCTGGAACGATGAAGGCCTCCAGTCCTTGGAAATTTTCATGCGTCATTTGGGCTCGGTCGAAAAGCCGGCAGGAGACGCCGGATTCCTCCAGTGCCTGGACGATGTTCTTGGCTCCAATATGGTGACAGCCGCCATCCACGAAAACACCCACTCGAGCCCCGGAACGATCGGCAAGCTTCTGGCGTGCTATTGCCCATCGCAGATTTTGCTCGAGATTTTTGCGCCACTTGAGGCTGACGCCATGGTGCTTGGGATCCAGCACCCAGCTCTTTCCCCTGAACGTGGAAGGCGGAGCCGCCCAAATTGATATTTGCAAGAGACAGAATGGCAGGATGAGACGCATGATTTTCACGGCAGCAAACTTACTTCGCTAGTGTCAAAGGAGAAGCAGAGCCTTTCGTTGAATCATTCATGTAATGGATAACAGAACATCAATTTTGCCCTGCACACGATAATCAGGCAACACCTCAAAACTACATCAAATCAACCGATGGCTTAGCAGTGGTAATGACCTCAATAATATCATCAGCCAAATTAAGGGAATAATGGTGCACCGGATCATCAACCAAATGTTTGATTAAACTATTTTTCCGAACATACTCTAAATACTCCGAACTGGTGTGTCGGCACAGGATTTGACCATCGACTACTTCAGTTTTTTCTGAGGCCCACACCGCATATGATTCATCAGTTACTTGATATACCAAGACGTTAGCAAACTCGACACGCACACGCCGACTCTGGTCAGTCACCTCAATAGGGTGGGCACCATCTATGGTTCCAACATCGTCAATTGAGACATCCTCGGGGATGGAAGAAACAATACCTTCAGTCACTTCGACCACCAGAAGAGCACCCTTATAGTTCAAACGCTCCAAAAACCACCATTCAGCCTCAGCGAGCATACTCTTCACCTTTTCAAGGTTTGCCGGCCCAGTTATCCCACCACTTTTGAAAGAGTTTCAGCTGGATCTCGGCGTAGCCGCGTTGGCTTTTGCTGAGTTGATCAGTCTCATTGAAGTTAAGTTCGTAGTCACTATCACCGAGCAGCAAAAGAATGTACTTGTAATATAGCACCAGATCCGGGCCTTCATCGAAAGTGGAGAGGACCAGTAGCGCCTGCTCCAGTTCCTTGGCAAACCGGCGCGCCTCGGAATCCCCTGTCGCAGCCTGTCCACACAGTTTCAGGTAATGGAGCACCTCGGTTGGCAAACAGTTGCCGATACCGGTGATGGCACCGCGCGCACCGCAGTTGACATACCCGTGGAAGACCTGTGTGTCTACGCCGGCTAACAGCACAAGCGCATCATCGGTATTGGTAATGTGCTCAGCGGCATAACTAAGCGCGTCCGCCCCGCCGAATTCCTTGAAGCCAACAAGGTTCTGGAATTCGCTGCGCAGGTCAAAAAAGAGATCCGCCTTTGTCTCAAAACCATAGTAGGGACTGTTGTATATAACCGCCGGCAAATCCGGGGCAGCACCGAGAATACCCGCGAAATGATCCCTTTGCGCCGCAGGCGAAGCACCTCGTGAAAGCAGGCGCGGGATGACCATCAGACCCTTGGCGCCGATTTCCTGAGCGTGTGCAGCATGTGCAATTGCGGTTTGTGAATTCACCGCACCCGTGCCCACGATCACCGGCACACCGGCATCCACCAGTGCCTTCACGCCTGCCTGACGTTGCGAGTCGGTGAGTAATGGCCAATCGCCCATTGAGCCGCAGTAGACCACCGCATTCATCCCAGTAGCTACCAACTCCTGCCCCTTTTTCACCAGCGCAACTGTATTGGGCGTACGATCGGCATTGCAGGGAGTCATCAGGGCGGGAATGCCGCCACAAAAAATATCGCTATTCATGATAAGTATCGGTGCGGATAGCTTTTAGTTTGCACCGCTTCATTTGTCGATCTCGCATTCCCTTCGGCGATTGACAACAGAGCGTGACATAGGAAGAGTTTCCTCATGACCAAGCAACTCCTCACTTCTGTAGTATTGTTGTCCCTCATCGCCTGCGTTTCGGTGAAGGACAAGTCTTCCACTTCCAAAAAATATACCTCCATTTTCGATGGCAAAACTCTGAAGGGTTGGACACAACTCAATGGCACCGCGACTTACCGCGTGGAAGAGGGCATCATTATTGGCAAAACCAAGGAAGGAAGTCCGAACTCGTTCCTATGCTCGGACAAGCTGTACAACAACTTCGATCTTAAGTTTGATGTGAAGGTAGATAACGGCCTAAATAGTGGAGTACAAGTTCGCTCGCAAACCAAGGATGGCCCCAAGGGACGCGGCAATGGGCCGCAAATTGAAATTGAATCCAGCGGCAAAAACGGAGCTGAATCTGGTTACATCTATGGCGAGGCCGCCGGCGGCGGGATGACCCCGAAGGAAAAACTTATCCCGCACAAGCACTTCAAGGATGAGCAATGGAACACCTACCGCGTGCTTGCCCAGGGCCCACGCATCCAGGTATGGATCAACGATAAGCAGATTTCTGACCTCACACATGAGGAAAAATTCAAGAGCCACCCCAAGGGATTTATTGGACTGCAGGTACACAGCATCCGCAAAGACAGCGGCCCCTTTGAGGTTCGCTGGCGCAATCTGGAAATCATTGAACTTAAGTAGAACGCTCTCATGAAAAAACTATTCCTCACCGTACTCATCGCCTTCGTGCCCATCGCTTTGGCCGGGGAAAAAGGCTGGGTGACACTCTATAACGGAAAAGATCTCACCGGTTGGCAGACCACCGGAAACTGGCTCCCGCAAAAGGACGGCTCAGTGCTCATCCAACCGCGTAAAGGCGAAAAAGGCTGGCAACGCTATGACGCCTATCTATGGAGCAAAAAGAAGTACAAGGACTTCGTGCTGCATGTGGAATACAAATACCCGCCCAAGGGCAATAGTGGCATTCACTTCCGCGTGGGCGACCTAAAGAATCCGGTGAACACCGGCATTGAGGCGCAGGTGCTTGATTCGTACGGCAAAAAGAAAGTCGGACCACATGATCATGGTGGAATTATCCGAACCGTTGGCGCATCCAAGAACATGTCCAAAAAAGCCGGCGAATGGAACACCATGATCGTAACCTGCAAGGGCCATCACCTGCAGGTAGAACTTAACGGAGTAGGGATCGTTGATATTCAGCTGGACAAAACTCCGATGAAGAATCGTCCGCTCGAGGGTTACATCGGCCTACAGGACCATGGCGAGCCAAACAACCTTCACTTCCGCAATATCAAAATAAAAGAGCTTTAGCGAAGTCTTTCCAACTTCAAGGCAGCTGCCTCCCAATCTGGAGTTAAGCTGTCTAGAGTCGATTGGGCTTGAGTGAGATCGCGGTTAATGGCTACGGCTCGACCAGCATCTTCGTACGTCTCGGGTTTTTCTAGCTCTGCTGTGAGTTTGCTGATCTCTGCCTCGGCGGACTGGATTTCCTTTTCAAGCCGCTGAACTTTCTTTTCAATTTCCCGTCGCCCTCGCGATCGGGCATTGCGTGCTTCCGCCTCAGCGCGTTTGCGGGCGCGTTGGTTACTTTTTCCCGAACTACCATCCTGTTTAGCAACAGTTTTACCTGCTGTCAGTGCACCACGAGCAGACTCAGCCTTTGTCTTTTGCAGATAATAATCATAACCGCCGGGGAACCGTCGTAGATGGCCTTCATTGATGTGCACAGTCTGTTCGGATAAATAACGGATAAAGTGCACATCGTGGCTAATGAACACCAGCGTGCCCTCGAACTGTTTTAAGGCCCCAATAAGAGCGTCGATGCTGGCCATGTCCAAGTGGGTTGTGGGCTCGTCCATGAGCAGCAGATTGGGCGGATTCAGGAGGAGCTTCACCAGTGCCAACCGACTTTTTTCGCCACCACTGAGCACACTGACGCGCTTGAATACATCGTCCCCGCGAAAAAGAAATGAGCCAAGCACAGTACGGGCACGTTCCTCGGTAAGGGGCTGAGAAGTATCAAGGGCTTCCTCCAGCACGGTGCTGGTGGCGTTCAGGACATCCACCCGGTTTTGTGAGAAGTAACCTCTTTTCACATTATGGCCTAAATCGCGTTCACCTGATTGTGGCTTGAGTACGCCCGCCAGGAGTTTCAGCAGAGTGGATTTGCCCGCCCCGTTGGGTCCGACTAGCACCGTGCGCTGGCCGCGTTCCACCTCAAATTCCATGCCAGTGTAAACGACGTTATCACCATAGGCAAAGTCGACATCCTTTAGCGAGATAGCACGCTGGCCACTGCGTTCGGGTTGAGGGAAACGAAATCCGCGCATTTTGCGATCCTCGCCTTGTGGAGCCTCCACCATCTCCTCCTTGATGCGGTCAATCTGCTTCTGCTTACTCTTGGCCTGAGTGGCCTTGGTGTTCTTGGCTCCGAAGCGATCTACAAAATTCTTTAGCCGTTCAATTTCACGCTCAGAGTTTTTGTGGGCGGCCAGCTGCTGTGCCTCGTGGGCATCGCGTTGTCCCAAAAAAGCATCGTAATTACCCGTCCAGCGAAACAACTGTTCACGACGAATCTCAAGAATGCCTTTAACCAACTGGTTCAAAAACTCCCTGTCGTGTGAGATCATCAGGATGGCGCCAGGATAGGTCTTCAGATAATCCTGCAGCCAAATTAGTGCCTCAAGATCCAGGTGGTTGGTTGGTTCATCAAGCATCAGCAGATCCG
>CAYUXV010000105.1:0-10295 GCA_964448875.1 uncultured Verrucomicrobiota bacterium | reverse complement strand
AGCCCGGATTCACCTCCCCGCTGGAAACAACGGCTGATGTTCCCGGTAAAATTTCTGTTGGGAATGGTCTTTTGCCAGTTCATTGCCGGCTCTATGCTAGTCATTGGCTGGACCTTTCGCTTTGCTCAGCGTGTGGCCTGGAAAACCCTGTGGAAACGCAGCCCGTTGCAAAGCCGAGGTGTAACATTCCCCGCCTTTCTTAGTAGTCACGCCGACACCCAGCCGCATCTCCACTGGCCCAATTGGTTTCTGCGGCAAAACTTTATACAAACTGCTAAAGACACGGGCAAATGGCACGTCTTCACAGGTCTAACAGCATCGTTGCGGCGCAATTTCTGGCTGGGTTTGCAAGGGATCTTCTGCACATCTGTGTTAGTATTGCCACCACTTGTGCTTCTCTGGTTCGGTTGGGATTATGGCTGGAACATGTCATTCCACAAAGGCTATGAACAGTTTTACGTTGGTGTATCCACTGCGTTAATCGGAATCCTCGCCTTCACCGCCGCAATGTTTTACACCCCCATGGCCCAAGCACGACAGGCGGTAACTGCCGACTGGAAATCTTTCTTCCAATTCCGCCTCGTCTGGCAGGTTGTATGGGAAAACTGGGCTGGCTGCCTCGGCCTTGCCGCTCTCATTGCCCTACTCGCACTGCCGCTCAACATCATGAAAGTCGCCCCCATGTATATTGCAGACAATCTCACCTTCCCCAGTGTGAAAGAAGTGGGCGTGGATGAACTCAAGCAGCTTCACTTCCAATACCTACAGAATTACTTTCTTTGGTGTAGCCTGTACCTGCTGCCCGCATTCGTGCTTATGAGAGTGCTTGCCGCCAAGATCTACGCAATCGGCCTCGTGCGCGGGCTGCGCAATCAAACCATCAACCCTGACGACCTCGCTCTAATTGAAAAAAATATCATCGACCGCCTCGAGTTGATTGATCATGGCGTATCCACGGCGCAATCCACTTGGCGAAAGATCGCCACCTGGCTGGGCACTCGCGTCGGTCGCATCCTCTCCGGCATACTGATATTCGCCGTGTGGCTGGGATTTATGTTTCAGCTGGTGGTTTCAGAATTTCTCAACTATCACACCGCAGGCCGTGGCTGGCTCAACCAACCCCTCATCCAACTCCCGTGGTTCCAATACCTACCAGATTCCATGAAACAGCCCGGCCAAAATATTTTAGCAGCAATCTTCTTGGTGGTCTTGTGCGCTGTCGCCAGATTTGTAATCAAACGCATCCAGGCATCAAGAACAGCAGCCCCTAATGAGGATTAACTTAAGCAAACATCCCTCACTTAACCCCTAACATCCGATCCAGCGAGTCGGCTGTTTGGTAAATCAGTGCCTCCGGATAATGCGCGTACGGATGAAAATACTCGAAGGTGAGATAGCCTTTGTAACCAGTTTCTTGAAAAGCCGCCATCACCGCAGGCCAATCGGTAGTTCCATCAAGCAGAGGACGGAATGACTCCAATGAGTGATCGGTTCCTTTCTTAGTAAATTCCTTCAGGTGCACATTTTTGATGCGTTTGCCCAATATGCGAATCCAATGCTCTGGAAATTGGAAAAGCATGATATTACCCGTATCAAAATGCACCTTCACATAATCACTCTCGAATGAGTCCACAAAATCAATCATCTCTTCTGGCGACAACAGAAAGCCATTAAAGAAAATGTTCTCCATATTTAGATGTACCTTCAGTCTCTCCGCCATAGGCACAAGCTTGGTGATGGCCTCGCGTGCACGGCGCGCACAAACATCATTTGGCGTAGGGTCATGATCCTCTCGCCATGGCATGTGCACCGCACCGGGCACCACAAGTAGGTTCTCCGTGCCAAGGTCATGAGCGCACTGGGTCATCTTGGCGGCCAGCTCCATGCCACGGGCACGTTCCTTCGGATCATTGCTTGTTAACGGAAAAGGCCAAAAAAGAAACGAACATACCCCGCTTATTTCTAATCCAATCTTTTCAGCGGCACGTCGAATTCCGGTAAATTCTTTTGTGCTGTTTTTTGGCGATAGATCATTCTCCAAGTCATAGTTTAACTCGATCCCATCAAAACCCGCTTTTTTAGCTAAATTAAGACATTCCTCCAAATTCATTCTCTCGGGATACGGGAAGGCCCACAGGTTGATTGACTTTTTCATGTCAAACCTCTTGGGCGATGCCTTGCGCGCATCGTGTTTTCCTTTAGTTGCACCACTCATACTGTGGGCAAAGGCTGCAGCACCACCTGCAGTTGCCAAAGCCGAACTGATCGCCTTCCGCCGGGATAGGGCCGATTCAGGGGATTTCATCTCTTTCATACACGGCTTAGGGTCGCACAACCTAGCTCAAGGACAAGATAAAGCGTTATGTGCATAACTGTCACTTGCCTGCAAAATTCCAAGATATAAATTCTGAGCATGGAGGTGTTTTCCAGAAAATTCATGAACTTTACTGCGTTCATTGTATTTTTTTGGATTAACATGTCAGCCGATGATGCTAGAAATTCCGCGGAAAATAACTCGGAATTCCAATTCCAAATGGGGTGTAAGTTTTACAGCCCTACGAACCGGTTACGCGATTATCGAGAAGCCGTTCACTGGTTAACAAAAGCGGCCAAGCAGGGGCACATTAAAGCTCAAGGCATGCTGGGTCTGTGCCACTACTCCGGACGTGGCACACCATTAAACTTTAAACAAGCCGCTTACTGGCTAAACCTTGCAGCCGATAAAAATGATGCTATCGCTCAATTTAGCATGGGGACTCTTTACACTTATGGTCAGGGTGTCACAAAAAGCCCAACCATAGCTGCTGAATTTTACCTGAAAGCTGCTATTCAAGGGCATGCTGCAGCGCAAACAAATCTAGGTGCAGCCTTGGAAAGCGGCAATGGCGTGATCCAAAATTTAACTGAAGCCACTCGTTGGTACCGTAAAGCATCAAAGGAGGGCTACGCTCCCGCCCAATTAAATCTTGGTAAAATGTATGCTGCCGGACGTGGCGTTAATCAGGACTTAAACGAGGCTGCTGAATGGTACGCAAAAGCAGCTGAACAAGATAATAAGATCGCACAGTTTCTCCTCGGCACATGCTATTATTTAGGTGACGGACGTACACAAAATTTTGTTTTGGCATATAGATGGATAAGACTTTCAGCAGAAAACGGATATAACACTGCACAAGAATATCTACCGACGGCGGCTGCCAAACTCAACCCAAAGCAACTTGCTGAAGCACGAAAAATGCCATTGCCACCTAAGTAAACCAATCTATATCAATAATAGGATAACACCGCCCATAGTTGAACATTTCGATAGGCCGAAACAACGCCGTTAATTTTTACTACGTTCAATAAGTGCCGCGGAAATCATCGGATTCGAAATCCATATTGACTTTAGCTCCATTTCATATATAGTCTCCAATCCCTTACCAAGGAGGGTTAACACATGAAGACAGTACCAACACGGGTTAGGTCTGTCTGTGTCTGGATTACAATGGCATTTATTGCTTTAGTATGTTCTGGATGCGGGCAGAGGGATACCACCGGACCGGTTGAAGCCGCTGAAAAATCGGATCTGGATACAGAAACACCTCAAGATATTGAGGGCCAACTACAGCTGGCATACAAACACTACCTAGGAGCTGAGATTCCATTAAATTATCAAAAAGCGTCAGAACTTTTTTTAATGGCCGCCAACGGAGGCAGTTCAGAAGCTCAATTTGCATTGGGTGTAATGCATCAAAATGGTCAAGGAGTCCCCATAAACTACATTAATGCTGCTAAGTGGTATACAAAATCTGCCATGAAGGACAACCCTAATGGACAATATCTTTTAGGTCTTTCATACAAGGAAGGAAGCGGGGTGCCAAAGGACAATTTGGAAGCATTCAAATGGTTGGATTTAGCCGCAGATCACGGACATGTTGCACACCTTGAGGCTCGCAATCAACTTGCCCTACTCCTAACACCTGACATGGTCGCTGAAGGTCGCCGCCGTGCTGATCAGTTCCGTATTTATGAATTACCAGCTCTATACAAAGATTTAACCGAAGATTCCCCGGAACAAGCCAAACAAATCTCCACTCCACCCCAAGGAGACGACAGTCAGATCAAACCCTGAGTGTCGCCGATCGCCCTGCGGACAACTTCGCCACAATTGTGTCCACGTCATAAATACAACCTGCCCAAGTGCCGCCGCTAATTCCTTGTAGCGCGGCCCACAGGCGGGTATCTGATGGCAACGACGGATGTGGTTTCAGTTGTTCGTGGGGCGACCGTTCCTTTAGAATATCTGCACCTTCTTCAGGGCTGAAACGACGTTCCCCCACCCCTATCATGTCTGCCGTACCTTTGTTTGATTTGCAATCGATCACAATCCTGATCACGTCACCGTCACGCACTCTTCCGATTGGACCGCCCGCCAATGCTTCCGGTCCAACATGACCAATACACGCGCCAGTAGAGACACCGGAAAACCGGCCGTCTGTCACCACTGCAACATCTTTGCCAAACGGTAGAAATTTCAACGCAGACGTCACTTGGTAAATTTCTTCCATTCCTGTACCCATTGGACCGATGCCCGCTAACACCATCACATCACCTTCTTTAACATCACCGCCTCGTATCGCTTCAATCGCCGCCGTTTCACTAGTAAAAAATTTTACGATCCCCTCCTTTTGGTAAACTCCATCATCATCAAGCACTGATGAATCAATCGCTGTACTTTTGACAATCGCCCCTTCCGGCGCGAGGTTCCCATGTGGAAATGTTACCGTGCTTGTTAGGCCATATTCTTTGCTACGCAACGGCGTCATGATTACATCTTTAGCTTCAAATCCCTCTTGCTCCATTAAAATTTTCTTAAATCGAGAACGTCGCTCACTTACAACCCATTCATCAAGCAACTCTCCCCATGTCTTTCCGTTCACAGTCATCACGTTCAATTCGAGCAGTCCAAGGTCACGTAAATGCAACATCACCTCCGGCACACCCCCAGCTAGAAACACATTCACTGTCGGATGCATTACGGGTCCATTTGGAAGAACGCTCACGAGTCGTGGTACTTTTGCATTTATATCCATCCAGTCATCTACTGTTGGCTGACGCACCCCTGCCGCGTGGGCGATTGCGGGAATATGTAGCAGCAAATTAGTCGAACCGCCAAATGCCGCATGTACCGTCATTGCATTGCGAATCGCCCCTTCGGTTAATATATCCCTCACCCCAATACCACATTCCTTTAACGACTGAACAGCAATTGCAGCTTCCGTTGCAATTTGCTTCCACACTGTTGATCCGGAAGGTGCGAGCGCACTGTGCATTGGTGCTAAACCTAATGCCTCTCCCACCACTTGTGATGTAGCTGCAGTGCCTAAGAACTGACAACCCCCGCCAGGGCTACCACAAGCTTTACACCCAAGAACCGCTGCTTCATCAAGTGAAAGCATCCCGTGCGAAAATCGCACCCCAATGGTCTGCACTGCTCCGGCATCTTCACCCTTTTTGGGCAACAGTGTCACACCGCCAGGCACAAGCACACACGGGAGTTCTCCCATTCCAGCTAGAGCCATCATCATTGCCGGCAAACCTTTGTCGCACGTCGCTACACCTATGACCCCTTGCCGTGTCGGCAAGGACCGGATTAGACGCCGCATCACTATCGCAGCATCATTGCGGTATGGCAGACTATCGAACATACCTACGGTTCCCTGTGTACGTCCATCGCAGGGATCGGAACAATGGGCCGCGTATGGCACGCATCCAGATTCCTTTAAAACTTCGGCAGCAGCTTGAACCTGCAGACCAATTTCCCAATGGCCTGTGTGATAACCCAAAGCTATTGCTCGACCATCATCAGCCCTTACACCACCATGTGTATTCAAAATGAGATATGCATCGCCGGATAAAGACTTGGGATCCCATCCCATGCCGGCACTTTGGGTAAGCCCGAAAAGGTTGCCGCTAGGCTCGTTACGCAACATGTCCTCCGTTAATGGTAATTTACCTGATGGACCATCACTGCGTGTTTGAAGATCAAAAATATCGCTCACGGCTCAATCAAAGTCATAGAATAACTAAAAATCAAATCACCGTGCCGTGCGGCAAGATGCCATTCTTAGGGATAACAACAATCCCGTCGCGAATAAAAAAACGCTGATCGGGATCATCATAGTGGTCTGGTTTGCCTTCGGGTGAGATGATGCATCTATCGCCAATGCGTGCATTTTTATCGACGATCGCGTTTTCGATACGCGTGTGACTTCCGATGCCTATAGATGGGGTATCATTCTTCTGATGATGTCTGATAGAATGGTCAGATTCATAAAAGTCCGCCCCCATTATTACCGTTCTACGCAAAACTGTGCCGTCACCAACAATACTACGAACACCAACTATCGATTGAGATATCTGTGCGCGATTGAGAATACAGCCATCACTTAATATGGCATGCTCAATAGCTGCACTATTAATCTTACTCGCCGGAAGGTAACGTGGCCGTGTAAAGATTGGGGCAGTCATGTTGAAGAAATTAAACTTAGGCAAAATTCCTGTAGTATCTAGATTGGCCTCAAAAAAGGTACGGATGGTTCCAACATCCTCCCAGTAACCTTGATATACATACGAATATGCTCGCAGCTTCTCAAGGGCCATAGGAATTATATGCTTACCAAAATCGGTGAGATCATTGTCGAGCAACTGGACTAGTACATCACGATTAAAAATATAAATTCCCATTGAGGCTAGATACAAGTCGTCATCAGGTTCCACTCCCAAGCGATTCTTGGTAGCTACAGGCATTTGTAGAGAATCAATTATGTCCTCATCCTTGGGCTTTTCAACAAACTTGTTAATTCGAGAATCATCATCGATTTTCATGATGCCAAACCCAGGCACGCTCTCTCGTTGAACTGGAATTGTGGCAACTGTCAGCTCGGCTTTCGTCTCAATGTGCTGATTGACCACATCACGAAAATTCATGTTGTACAGTTGATCGCCGCTAAGAATTAGAAAATAGTCGAAGCGATGATTCAAAAAGTGGCTTAAATGCTGGCGCACTGCATCAGCTGTGCCTTGATACCATGACGAGTCCGAAAGCGTCTGCTCTGCCGCCAGAATTTCTACAAAACCATGAGTGAATTGATCGAATTTGTATGATTGTGAAATATGACGATGCAAAGATGCCGAGTTAAACTGTGTAAGCAAGTAAACCCGTTTGACATCGGAATTAATACAATTTGAAATAGGTATATCTACCAAGCGGTATTTTCCAGCAATCGGGACAGCCGGCTTGGCGCGATGTTTAGTCAGCGGGAAAAGGCGAGCACCTTGCCCACCTCCCATAACCACCGCGAGCGCACTCATAGAGTCAAAAAAATTATTGTTCCGTTTAGGCATAAAAATTCCCGACTTGCAGCGCTCCCATTTGAACGTAACGATAACGCAACACGATTTGTCGGATTCACCGATACAATACAAACCAGCACCATTCATGGCGAACTAATTTTAATATGGCAGCACATCGCATTGGGATAATTGGAGGCAGTGGACTGTATACAATTGATGGATTTTCCAAACGCAGGTGGAAAACCGTGAAGACACCATTTGGTTCTCCATCCGATCAATTTCTGATGGGAAGACTCGCTGAACGGGATGTAGTCTTCCTTCCTCGTCACGGACGTGGTCATCGCTTATTACCAACTGAACTCAACCATCGTGCCAATATCTGGGCCATGAAAAAACTCGGGGTGGAATGGATTATCAGTGTCAGTGCCGTGGGATCATTGCAAAAACGCTACCGCCCCTGCGATATAGTATTGATCGACCAATTCCTTGATCGCACCAAGCAATCAACAAAACACACATTTTTCGGCGGCGGAATTGTAGGCCACATAGCATTTGCTGATCCCATCTGTGAAGAATTACGGCAACTACTCCTCAAGAGTGCAAAACGCAAGAAAGTGCGAGTTCACAATGGTGGCACCTATGTAAACATGGAAGGCCCTGCCTTTAGTACGCGCGCTGAGTCATTCACCAATCATAAGCTCAAATATGATGTGATTGGGATGACCAATATTGGAGAGGCCAAGTGTGCGCGTGAAGCAGAAATTGCCTACGCAACCATGGCCATGATCACTGACTATGATTGCTGGAAAGCAGACGAAGCACACGTGACGGTAGAGATGGTAATCGACAATCTTAACCGCAACGCCGCCAGCGCTAAAAAAGTACTAACCGATGTAATCCCATACATTCCTGAGACTCCTACAGATTGGTCCTGTCACAGTGCCTTGAAAAACGCCATCATGACCGACACAAAACTGTGGCCGACGAAAACGAAGAAGGCACTAAACCCTATCTTGAAGAAGTATCTCTAATTATTTCTCCCGCGGCCCGCCCTTATTAGAAGCGATTAAAAATTAAGCCAACCCCTTTAGCCGCCCGGTGCTATCACCCAGCCGCTCGGTGGGCGCACCCATGATATCCAGCATGTTTAGGAACAGGTTGGCCATGGGGGTATTGGTCGGATAACGCGTGTGGCGGCCGGTCTGGATTGCGCCGTTGGCGTTGCCGGCGACAAGCACCGGCAGGTCATGATGAGTATGGCGGTTTCCGTCGCCGATGGCGCCACCATAGACAATCATGCTGTGATCCAGGAGAGTGCCATCACCTTCCTTGATACCTTTGAGGCGGTCGAGAAAGTGCGCGAACAGTGTGCAGTGGTAGCGGTTGATTTTCGTGAGGCTCTCGACCTTGTCCTTTGCGTTGCGGTGATGACTGATGCTGTGGTGCCCTTGGCGTACGCCGAGGTGCGGGTAGCTGCGGTTGTCGCCATCGTGGGCCAATAGATAGGAGACGATTCGGGTGCTGTCGGTCTGGAATGCTAACGCCATCATGTCGCTCATTAAGCGCACGTGTGCGCCAAAGTCGCGCGGTTTTCCGGCGGGCACACTGAAGCCCTCGGGCAAATCCAAGTTCGCCTTGGCCATGGCTTCGATGCGCTTTTCCAGTTCTCGGATGGAGTCAAGATATTCGTCGAGTTTGCGCTTGTCGGTGTAACCGAGTTTTTTCTCGAGGTGCCTGGCATCCTCCAGCGCAAAATCGAGAATGCTCTTGCGATAGCGCTCGCGACGCTGCTTGTTTTCATCAATCTCTTTTTTGCTACCACCGGCAAACAGGCGGTCAAAGACTGCCTTCGGATTGGACTCCGGCGGCATGGGCGTGGAGGCGTTTTTCCACGCCAGGTTAAATTGATATGCGCAGCTGTAGCCGGAGTCGCATCGACCGCTGAGCCGCACGCCATCACTGCTGAGTTCCAGCGAGGATAGCCGCGTTTTGTCACCGATCTTTTGCGCGGCGACCTGGTCAACTGAGACACCAAGTTTGATGTCCGCAGCACTGGTTTTACGGGCTTGAGCGCCGGTAAGGAAAGTGGCATTTGCCCGGGCATGGTCTCCCGCACCGTCGCCGTTAGCCTTTGCTTTGTCATGCGCCAATCCACTAAAGACCAACAGGTCTTCGCGATGCTTGGCCAGCGGCTCGAGGATGTGCGAAAACTGGTAATCCTTCCCCTCCCCCCTCACGTTCCATTTTTCCTGAATGACGCCGTTGGGTATGTAGATGAACGCCATGCGCGTGGGGAACTTGGCGTTGCCCGCCGCCAGTGCGCGCGCGGGAATCATCGCATCCAAGGTGGGCAGCGCGATGGCCGTACCGAGCCCGCGCAGGAACGTTCGCCGTGGAATCTGCATTCTGCTCATCTTTTTGTTGGACGAAATCTAACGGATTTTGGTTCAAAAAACAAGGCAGCGAATCATTTCCCCGCTTCCCCGCGTTTCATGTCAAACGGCAGGCTCGTGACAATTCCACCAATCAAATTATTGAATTGGTAGCCGTTTTTCTGGAGGCGCTGAACAATCTTGTCGACTGTACGTTTGTCGTAATACTCCAGCCCGCGCCCGAGGGCGTAGGTGAGCATTTTCTCGGTGAGACAACGCGCGAAAAGGTCCCGTTTTTTACCGACGACAATCCCGCGCATATCCGAGGCATTCTTAAACGACTCGCCAGTGTCGAGCTTGCCTGCAGCGTCGATGGGTTCACCGTTGTCTTGCGTTCGGTATCGACCAATGGCGTCAAAGTGCTCAAAGGCAAAACCGATGGCATCCATCTTTTCATGACACGAGGCGCATACAGCGGTGGTGCGGTGGTTGATCATTTGTTCACGCATCGTACCTTTGTTCGCTCCAGTCACCTCCAGCTCCGGCACATCCGGCGGCGGCGGTGGCGGCGGGATGCCCAGTATG
>CAYUXV010000104.1:0-19461 GCA_964448875.1 uncultured Verrucomicrobiota bacterium | reverse complement strand
GGAATATCAGGTAACCGCTGCCGGCCAACGTCACCCACTCGAAAAACCGTTTTTCGTATTGGCCACACAGAACCCAATCGAGATGGAGGGTACCTATCCTCTGCCAGAGGCTCAACTCGACCGCTTCATGTTCAACGTAGTCATCGATTATCTTCCTGAGGACGACGAGGTTGCCGTGGTTGCCCAGACCACCGGAGGCGCAAACGAACCCATTGAGGCATTGTTCAGCGGTGAAGATGTGCTGCGCTTCAATCAACTCGTACGCAAAGTACCCATTGCCGAGGACCTTACACGCTACGCGGTACAACTAGCCGCTGCCAGTCGGCCTCATCGCGAGGGCGCTCCTAAATTTGTCAATGACTGGGTAAGTTGGGGTGCCGGCCTACGTGCGGCACAATTCCTCTCGCTCGGTGCCAAGGCACGCACTCTTTTACAGGGTCGAGCGCATGTTACGCCTGAGGATATACGGGCGCTTGCAGCTCCCGTTCTACGGCACCGTGTGTTAGTTAATTACCGCGCGGAGGCGGAAGGTGTCACTGCTGAAGGTGTAATTGACAAGTTACTGGAGGAAGTGCCAGTGCCATGAGCTCCGCTGCAAACACCGCCGCCGCGAGGGAGAGCTTCATTGACCCCAAAGCCCTCATGCAGATTCGTAACCTTGAGTTGCGTGCGCGGGTGGTGGTGCAAGGATTTTGGAATGGCCTTCACCGTAGCCCCTACCATGGTTTCTCGGTTGAATTCACCGAATACCGCCAGTATACGCCGGGGGATGACCCGCGACATCTTGATTGGCGCGTATTTGCACGACACGACCGGTATGTCATCAAGAAATTTGAGGATGAAACCAATCTACGCTGCCACTTGATCGTCGATCAAAGCCGATCAATGAATTTTGGCACCACCGGCTGGAGCAAAGCCGAATACGCCCGTACGCTAGCCGCCACGCTGGCCTATTTTTTGCATCTACAAGGCGATGCAGTAGGGATGCTTTCCTTTGATGGCAACATCCGTGAATACCTTCCCGCACGCCACCGGCACGGGCACCTGCGCCAGTTGATGCTCGCGCTCGACCAACCCGCGGAGGGCCAAGGAACCGACCTGACCCGACCACTGCGACGTATTGTCGAATTGGTCCGCAAGCGTGGCCTGATGGTGGTTATCTCTGATTTGCTAGTGCCACTTGATGAACTAGAACAACATCTCGGCCAACTCACGGCCAGCGGACACGAAGTCGTTGTTTTCAGGGTACTTGATCCTGAGGAACTACATTTCAAGTCCGAACGTCCTGAGCGTTATCATGACCTTGAGAGCGAACGGGACCTGTTTATCGACCCTACTGCTGCGCGCGAAGGCTACTTGCGCCGCTTTCGTGAGCATGCCGACGCTGCTGATAAACTATGTCGCCAACTCGGCATTGATTTCCGCCCGTTGACAACCGATGAGCCACTCGACCGTGCGCTCTTCGATTACCTTCAACAACGACAATTACGAGGAAAACAAGTTCGGCGCCGCAACCAGCCCGTCGCATGAGTTTTCTTACCCCATGGTTCCTGCTTGGCGCACTGGCGATAGCAGGACCTATCATGTTCCATCTCATCCGCCGCAGCACACGCCAACGCAAGGAATTCAGTTCGCTGATGTTCCTTAAGCCCACTCCTCCACGCGTTACCCGGAAAAGCAGACTGGAGGATTTGTGGTTGTTGTTGCTACGTTGTCTGGTTATAGCCGCACTGGCATTCGGATTTTCGCGCCCGTTCTTCCGTGGCAACACGGCGACAACCGGCCCAACCAAGCGTGTGGTTCTATTGATCGACAACAGCGCCAGCATGCAGCGAGACGGCTTATGGCCCAAAGCGATTGAAGAGGCCAAAGCAGTACTTGACGAACTCGATGCAAGAACCGAATTCACCGTCGCCCTCTACAATGATGCCACAAGGATAATCGTCGGCTTTAGTCAATCGACCAACAAACCACCCAAGGAGTTGGCAAAGACTGCGCTTAGTGCCTTAAAAAAAACCAAACCTGGTTGGGCCGCAACACATCTAGATGACGCCCTAGCCGCTGCCAAGGATTGGCTTGGGGAGGCTGAAGGACGGGGTGGAGTCACACCCGAACGTGATGAAATCATGCTCATCACTGATTTGCAGCGTGGGAGCCGTCAGCAAAACCTGGCCGGCATGAATTGGCCGGAGACCGGACCCCGCGTCATCATAAGGAACATTACGCCCGACACAATCGGCAATGCCGGACTTCAGCTCGTGCGCAAGCGCGGCACAGCACTGGATCCCTTTGCCCCACCACGCGTTCGCGTGGTCAACGACACACAGTCAACGCAAAGCGATTTCCGCCTCGGCTGGCAGCGTGCAGAGGAGACTAACCTGGTCAACGCCACGACCCTCACCGTGCCCCCGGGCGACAGCTGGGCTCTGACAGCGCCAAAGATTCCCGACCAAAACTCCACCTGGCAGCTCGTGCTCAACGGCGACACACAAGCTTTCGACAACCGCTTGCATCTCGCGCCACTGGAACCGGAGCAGTTGCGTATCCATATTTTCACTAGCGAGGCCAGAGATGACACCCGCACACTCCGCTACTACCTCAAGCATGCCTTTCTTGAACGATCACTGCAAAAGTTTGAATTGTTCTTCCATAAGCCTGATGTAGGCGCAATCGCACTGAACGATCCCCGCGACCGGCTTGTTGTGATAACTGACCCGCTCAGCGCGCCCACCACGGCCACCATTCGTGAGTTCTGCAATAAGGGCGCCCCGGTGTTGATGGTGATAAAGGAAGCCAAGACAGCCGACACGCTGGCTGCACTCGCTGGCGGCGAATGCACAGCACGCGAGTCCGATGCCACCGAGGCAACCTGGTGGAACGAGCTTGATTTTGACCACCCGCTGCTTGTGCCCTTCGACGAACCAGAACTACGCCGCTTCGACCACATTCAGTTTAAGCGCCACCGCATACTCGACCTTACTGGTTTGCCTCTTGCCACTGCTGTGGCGCGTTTCGATAACGGCGACCCGGCTCTAGTGCATTTGCCTGTCGGCAAGGGACATCTCGCCGTGTTTACCGCCGGCTGGCACCCAGATGACAGTCAACTTGCACGTTCACCTGCCAAGTTTGTGCCACTTCTTTTTACCATCATGGAACTTGGCCGCACGCAGCAGATGAAATGGCATTACACCGTAGGCCAACCCATCCCTCTGCCGCCTGAGGCAAAAACCACCGCTTTGCCGCTACACCAACCCGATGGAAAAATGCTGAACCTTGACCAGAACGTGCAAAATTTCACGCCAACCAAACCCGGAATTTACACTCTTCCAAGCCTCCAGCCCCCACTATATTTCGCCGTTAATCTACCTCCAGCCGAAAGCCGTACCGCACCGCTTGAAGATGAGGCCATTTTAGCGCTGAATTTGCCTATTTTACTCGAGGATCAGAATTCTTCAGAAACTGTGAAAAACTCTGAACAACCTGTGAATGACAGAGTACTGGAAGATGATAAAAAGCTTTGGCAGTGGTTGATTTTGGCAGCAATCCTGCTGATACTTATTGAGACGTGGCTGGGGGGCTGGCTGGCACGAAAACCCACCACGGAGGAGGCAGACGAAGGAGGCGGAAATGAAGTGGCAACAACTTGATCGGTATTTGGATCCGTTGGCCCAACGCCAGCGTCAATGGCGCACGTGGCGTGCCCTTGCAGCGTGCTGGGTGGTCGGCCTGCTTGTAGCAGCCGTATTGTGGGCGATGGGCGTAAATAGCCTCTCGACATTACCGGTACTTGTAGGTGCTCTAGCAATATTGGCCGTATATACGGTACGGCGTGCAAGTGACTGGCACCCGGATTATCACGATCTCGCCCGACGCATTGAGCGGGACAACCCCGATTTGCATGCCGTTCTCCTGACGGCACTGGAGCAGGAACCAGATAAAAAGACGAATGAACTTAACTTCCTGCAACAACGTGTCATCAACGAGGCACTGGCCGAGGCGAAAAAAGGGCACTGGATCGAAAGTGTTCCCGCTGCCCGCCTGAAACGCACCGCAGCATTTCAGTGGGTCGCTCTGATTGCGATGCTTGCACTTTTTACTCAACTCGTTCCAGCCGACAGCACTGTGGAACGATCAAACGCCATGGCGAAAGTTAAACTTCTGGAAGTGTCACCGGGAAAAATCACCTTGGAACGGAACGCTGAGTTTATCGTGCAGGCAAAGTTTGAGGGCGAACCAGGAATTGTAAGAGTCGCCATGATTCAGGGAAAATCAACCAAACATGTCGCAATGACACCCGACGGTGAAGCTGGAATGATGCAGGCCACAGTATCCGCAGGCGAAAGATCTTTCAAATATCGTATTGAGTTTAGAGCCGGCAAATCGGACGAGTTCAAGGCCACAGTAGCCAATCCTGCAGAGTTGGTAAAAGTGGAACCAGGCGACACAGAGGTTGAGCGTGGCTCATCGCTGGCATTCCTCGCGGAGTTTGTCGAACGAACCCCGCCTGATGCACAACTGATTATTCAGCCGCCCAAGGGAAAGGCACGGTCCATCAATATGGCGCGCAACCTTCAGGATCCCATTTTCGGCGCGACACTCCCCGAAGTGAACCAGCCTTTGACATACTGGGTGGAATATGGAGGAAGCAAATCAAAGACATACAAGATAGACGTGTATGAACATCCCGCGCTGGAAAGCGCAGACGCGAAGCTAACCTATCCCAAATACACCGCCCAAAAACCGAGTGAGCAAAAGGATGTACGCCGCCTAACCGCCGTGGCCGGCACGGAACTGGAGTACACCATGCACCTCAACAAAACTGTCATCAAAGCACAACTGGTAGCAGCGGACAACTCAGTCATCGAGTTAAAGGTTAGCCCGAAAGAGCCTATTGCTCTGTTGCCTGGTCATGTCTTGAGTCAAACCGGTGTGTATAAGTTGGAGCTTGTGGACGCCGCCAAAAGACATAACAAATACTCACCACAATTTGAGTTTGTTGTGCAGCGCAACGTTCCGCCAAAAATCCAACTCCTCTTCCCGCGTGGTGACCAGAAGGTCTCGCCGTTGGAAGAGGTGCTATTTGAGGCGGAAGTAGAGGACGACTACGGCCTGCTAAGATTCGGCCTGAGCTACAACATCGGTGGCGGTGAAATGCGCACCATTGAGCTGGGCCGCGATGCGCCTGCAAATGTGAAAATGGCAATAGACTCTGAGTTAGCTCTGGAGGAACTTGGCGTGGAGGTCGATCAGCTTATTAACTATTATTTCTGGGCCGAGGATCATGGTGACGACGGCCAAATCCGACGAACTTTTGGCGACATGTTTTTTGCCGAAATACGTCCTTTCGAGGAAATATTCCGAGAAGGCCAATCGATGGCCTCAAATCAGCAGCAACAACAGCAGGGGCAACAAAAAGGTAGTCAGCAAACTGAGGAACTCATCAAGCTGCAGAAGCAGATCATCAACGCCACTTGGAAACTGATCCGGCGCGAGACCGGCGTGAAAAAATCAACCCGCTTTGCGGCAGATGCACTCACGTTACAGGAGTCACAACAGCAGGCACTCCAGAAAGGTGAGGTGTTGTTGGACAAGAGCAGCGACGAAAAGACTCACAAATATGTCGAGGCCGTCATCGAACACATGCAGCGTGCGCTGGATAAACTAACCGAAGTCACCAAGAACACAAGTATCGCACCATTGCCATCCGCGTTGGCAGCAGAACAGGCCGCATATCAGGCACTTCTAAAGCTTCAGGCGCACGAGCATCGTGTGGCACGTGACAACCCGAAGCAGAGTGGCGGCCAGCCCAGCAAATCCCAGGGCAACCGTGCCCAGCAACAACTCGACCAGCTGAAGCTCAAGCAGACAGAGAATAAGTATGCGACTGAGCGGCAGGCACAGAAATTACAGAACTCCAAACAACGTGAGAATCTCCAAGCACTCAACCGGTTGAAGGAACTCGCCGAGCGACAGAAGGACATGAGTGAAAAATTAAAGGAGATGCAACAATCCCTACGCGAGGCCAAGACAGAGACTGAGAAAGAGGAAATCCAGCGCCAGCTTAAACAGTTACGCGATGAGCAGAAGGAAAACGTTGAGGACGCCGACAAACTCGCCCAGCGGATGAACGACAAGCAAAACCGCTCGGATATGAAGCAATCCCGCAAACAGCTTGAGCAAACACGGCAGCAGATGAAACAGACGGCCGATCAACTACAAAAAGGCGAAGTCTCCAAGGCGCTAGCCAATAGCACTAAGGCGCAGAAGGATTTGCAGAAAATGCGTGATGAATTCCGCAAGAAGACATCCAATCAATTTTCCGAGCAGATGAAACAAATGCGCAAGGACGCGCGCGAGTTGGCGAAGGACGAAAAGAAGCTCGGCGAAAAGATTATGGACCTCAACGATCGACCACGACGCAGCCTGACCGATTCGCCCGAGCGCCAAAAGCTCGCGGAAACCGCCAAGGCACAGGCCGAGAAACTTGAGAATCTGCTTGATGACGTGCGAAAGACGGTCGAGAAGTCGGAGCTGACTGAGCCTAGCCTGTCCCGCAAGCTGTACGACACCTTCCGGGAGGCCAAGCAGAAACAGACCGATCGTGCGCTGGACACTACGGCCGAGCTTCTTCGGCGAGGATTTTCTCCAGAGGCCGGTGAACTGGAAAAAAAGGTGCAGCACGACATTAACGAATTGAAGAAGGGCGTGGAGAATGCGGCTGAGACCGTGCTGGGCAATGACAGAGAGGCATTAAAGCAGGCCGAGCGCACGCTCGATGACCTGGCCAAGGCGATCAAAAATGAAATTAATCAACCCGCTGACAATCCTTCTGAAAAAGACAAACCCAGTGAGCAGATCGACAAGGGACAACCGCAGAAAGGCAAACCCAGTGAGCAGACCGGCAAGGGACAACCGCAGAAGGGCGAGGGCAAGCTTGGAAGTTTTCTGGACCAGATAAAGCAACAGAACCAACCACAGCGGCCGGGACCCATCACAGGCGGAGGCGAAAATTGGACGGACCAATTGCGCGACGTGGAGGAGACGGTCGAGGTGCCCGGCGTGGCCGAAAAGGTCTCCAAGGCGCGCGAGCAAATTCGCTCCTTAAGCAAGGAATACAAGCGCCACAGCAAGAAACCGCAATGGGATCTGGTGGAAAAACAGGTACTCAACCCGATCAAGGAGGCACGCGAACACATCCTTGAGGAACTTGCCCGACGCGATGACCAACCGACATTGGCGCCCATCGACCGCGACCCTTCGCCCAACCGATTTATCGATGCCGTGAAACGCTACACCGAACAGCTTGGCCGAGGCGACTGACACAGGGCGGGCGATCCGAAACGCAAACATTCAATGTTCACCAACATCAGCCTAACCGGCACGGAATGGCTTTGGCCGGCCATCGGCTTATTCACGACCGTCGCGGCGATGCTGGTGTGGAGCTACCGCGTGCGTGTGCCACAACCGGGTTTGCGAGCGGCATGCATTGGGCTAAAGCTTCTTGGAGTAGCTTTGCTTCTGCTCTGCCTTCTGAACCCGGCCACCTCCAAACCAAAGCCGGGTGCCAATTTCCTAGCCGTCATGGCCGACAACAGCCGTGGCTTAAATGTGCGCGACCGTAACGCCTCCGATACCCGCGCCGAGACCCTACTTAAACTGCTAGGCAAAGCTGACAATGGTTGGCAGAAATCTTCCTCTGAGTTTTTCCAGCTGCGTCGTTATGCTTTTGACGAGCACCTGCGTCAGGTAGCCGGATTCCGTTCGTTGCATTTCGACGGCAACGCCTCGGCAATTCATGGCGCGCTCGACCGGCTGGCGGGCCGTTTCAACGGCCAACCGCTTGCAGGCGTGCTCATGTTCACCGACGGCATAGCCACCGACAAGAAGACCACCACATTGACCAAGCTGGGTGCGCCGATTTATCCGGTACCCATCGGCAGTGACGAAGTGGTACGGGATCTTGCCATTGAAACATTTGCCGTAAACCAGACGCCCTTTGAAGATGCACCGGTCACTATCGAGACGCAGGTGCGCTCAGTGGGATTTGCCGGCAAGGAAATTATCGCGAGCCTTCGTCAGCTGAAAAATGAAGTCAACAACGCCACTGAGGCACCTCTACGAGAAGCCACCTTGCGCGCGCTTGAGCCACAGGAGACACTGAAATTTCGTTTCCAGTTCAATCCTCATGCGCGAGGACCGCTCTTTTATGAAATTCATGTGCGCGCTAAGGAAGATGAACTCACGCGTGAGGCGACACAAGAGAACAACCGCCGCCTCGTTGCCCTAAACCGCGGCGGCGGCCCCTACCGAATTCTATATGTCAGCGGCCGGCCAAACTGGGAGTTTAAATTTCTTAGCCGCGCACAGAATGATGATCGACAATTAGATCTGGTTGGACTTATTCGGATTGCCAAAAAGGAACCGAAATTTGTCTTCAAGGGCCGCATTGGAGAAGGTAGCAACCCGCTCTTCCGTGGCTTCGACCGCAAGGACGAGGACACTGAGGAATATGACAAGCCCGTATTCCGACGGGCATTCCCCTCTCATTGGCACGCCCACGACGGCACGCTCCAAGCGGATTTTGCACACTTTGAAAAGGGCTTACAACAAGGCTTTCCGATCACCGCCGAGGATCTTTTTTCTTATCACGCCATTGTGTTGGATGATGTAGAGGCTAAGTTTTTCAAGCCGGGCCAGATGAAACTGATTGAACAGTTTATAAAGGAACGCGGCGGCGGACTGCTGATGCTTGGCGGACAGGAAAGTTTTACGCAGGGTGATTACGCGCGCACCTCTCTCGGCAAACTGCTGCCGATATACCTGGACGGGCAAACAAGCAACGCATTGATACAGGTGCGCTACGACCTCACCCCTGAGGGCCGGCTTGAGCCATGGATGCGTGTGCGAGACAACTTGACCGATGAAAGCAAGCGCCTTGCCGCAATGCCTGCATTTCAAGTGTTCAACAAAGTGCGTCGCATCAAGCCATTGGCCTCTCAACTTGCCGTCGTACGCGATCAGGTCGATCAGAAGCATCCCGCGCTGGTCACCCAGAAATTTGGAAAGGGTCGCGTAGCCGCACTAATGATCGGTGAGCTTTGGCGCTGGGGCATGCGCTCACCTGAGCACCGAGACGATATGGAGAAAGTGTGGCGACAAATGCTACAATGGCTCGTTACAGATTCACTTGACCGCATCACCCTAGAAACCACGCCGGATGGCACAAACGTACAGGTAGCTGTGCGCAACAAGCAGTTCCAGCCGCAGGACAATGCCCGTGTCACCCTACGCGCCGTGCCCGTTGCCCACACCGCCCGTATCCGACCGTTGAGTGTGGAGCCGCCGGGCGAAACCACCACGCCAGGCATCGACACGGAACGATACCACGCTGCATTCCCCTCTCCTGCCTCGGGAGCATGGCGCATCGAGGCCGAAGTCACTGAAAAAGACAAAACCAAATCACGACAGTTCGCCATGGCCATCGACCCTGCCGCTGATGAATTTCGCACCTTCACACCCAACCGTGCTCTCCTTGAGGATATTGCGCAAAAGACCGGCGGCCAAGTCGTTGAGCCAAAAGACCTGGAGGCTTTTCTGGGCAAACTTACTGAGCGCACCCAAATGAACACCATCAATCAGCAAGTACCCATATGGCACCAGCCCACCTTTTTCCTGCTCGTTTTGATTTGCTTTGTCACCGAGTGGTTCCTGCGCCGCTGGAAAGGTCTCCCGTGACTCCAAGACTCACCATTTTACTGGGCATATTACTGCTGAGCACAAGAGCAATAGCCACTCCCACGCTCATCGTCGTGATAGGCGCTCCAGGCGAGGAGGAATATGCGCGCCAATTCAAGAAATGGTCGGAGCAATGGGGTGAGGCCACCCAAAAAGCCAAGGCCACCCTACACACTATTGGCATGCAGGAGAAAAAAACATCCGGCAAATCTGACAAAGAACAATTCAGAAAAATTATCGAAGCCCAACCCAAAAAAGATACTAAACCTTTGTGGCTGATTTTGATCGGCCATGGCACCTACGACGGCAAGAGCGCGAAGTTCAACCTGCGCGGACCTGACCTCAGTGCAGGTGAACTGGCAGAATGGCTAAAGAACCATGAGCGTCCCTTAGCCATCATCAACTGCGCCAGTTCCAGCGGCCCGTTCGTTGCTGCCTTAAGCGGCCCTAACCGCACAATAGCCACCGCCACACGCAGCGGCTTTGAGCAGAATTACACCCGGCTGGGCGGCCATCTGGCTGCCGCCATCTCCGATCCAACCGCTGATCTTGACAAGGATCAGCAGGTCTCACTACTGGAAGCCTTCCTCACCGCAGCTCATCGCACCGCAGAATTTTATAAAACCGAGGGTCGTCTTTCCACCGAGCACCCGCTTATTGATGACAATACTGATGGCCGTGGTACACCTGCTGAATGGTTTCGCGGCATCCGAGTGACCAAGCAACCTGAAGACAACTCCCTGCCCGATGGTTTGCGAGCCCATCAACTGCACTTGATCCTTAGTGCATCCGAACAGAAGCTTTCCCCAGAAACCCGTGTCCAACGCAACGCCTTGGAACTGCAACTCGCCGAGATACGCACACAGAAATCAGTGCTTGAAGAGGATGAATACTACAAAAAACTAGAGCCACTACTCCTCCAGCTAGCTCGTCTCTATCAGAGCAAGACGAAATGAAGTGGTGGGCCCGGCAGGACTCGAACCTGCGACCAAGGGATTATGAGTCCCCTGCTCTAACCGACTGAGCTACGGGCCCGTTACTCCAGAAACCCTGTTTTTACAGGGTTATTGGACAATGTAACCATCAGGCTGCCTTCACGTATTCCAGGCTGTGCTACGGTTTGTGCTACACCGTGGCCAAATCCTGTCCTGTCTGCCTTTTGACAACTCGCCATGTGTAAAGGCGCGAAGTGTCGCGCAATACAACCTGAAAGGACATTATGGCAGACACAAAACAAACCAATGATCATCGGCCCGGAGGTTACCAGAAGGTGCACGATGGTCGCAACCGCCCAATTTCCGGGCTATGGAAACGCAACGACAAATATTACGCACAGCTACGCGTCACTCTTGCTGACGGGAGAAGGGCTCCTCGGAAAATACCGCTAAAGGCCAATAACCTGAAGGAAGCCAGGGTAGAGTTGCGTGAACTGGTGGTGAAGCGTGACCAGGGCCGGTTTAAGCAAAGTCCACCTGCACTTACGCTCCAAGCGGTCATCAATCGATACTTGGGCCTCCTGAACAACAAGGCCCCGGCAACCATGATCAAGGAGAAGCGAATCCTGCAAGGCTGGGAAAAGTTTACCGGCGGCATGCTCTTGGGTGAATTCAGCAAGGCCACGGCCATTGGCTACACCCAGAAGCTTTTGTCCAGGGGCCTTAGTGGCAGGACTGCCGACCTGCACGTCATGGCACTTCGCAATGTCTTTAAACATGCCATTGATCTGGGTGACCTGGAGGACATGCCGCTTCGCCACTGGCGCAAGCTGGCAAAGCCACCGCCCCGCCGGCCGTTATTTGGTGGGGAAGACATTGATGGATTGTGTGAGGCCGCCAGGCAGCATCTAAAGCGCAGCTGCCCATACTTCATCGACCTGATCCGGCTCCTGCAACATAGCGGCGCCCGCGTTGGCGAAGCCACCCGGCTGCGCTGGTGCGATGTGGATTTTGAGCGGCGCCTGCTAAAGGTGGGCAGCGACGGCAACACCAAGAATCATTTGTCACGAACGGTAAACTTCAACGAGCACCTGGAGGCACACCTGAAGGACATGGCGGAACGCCGGCAACCCGACTCACAGTTTCTCTTTCCCTCACCCAGGCGAAATGAGGCGGATTACCCGATGACTCCTCCCCGAAGCGCCCTGGGAATAGCGCGAAAACAGGCCGGCCTGCAGGACATTGGGTTTCATGACCTGCGCCACTCCTTTATCAGCCAGTGCGTCATGAAGGGCATTAGCTTCATGGCCATTGCCCGCTGGGTAGGACACCGCGATGGGGGCGTATTGATTGGCAAAGTGTACGGGCACCTGAATGACCCGTTCATGCGCGAGGAGGCAGGGAAATTGTAAGAACAACCCGTGTCGATCGCTTAACGAACGAGCAGCTGCAGTAGCGTAAGGGGAATCTACGGGCCAAACAGCGCGGCCCGTGTCAGCTACCTGCCCGATTCCCAGGAGAAACTTTTTATGGCGATCGACCTTGATGACCTACTCATCGCTGGAAATATTAACTGGATATTACATTAGCTTTCACAAAGAATCTCTTCAGTGGCCTTGGTAAATTGCAGAAAATGTGTAGCGAAAATTAGCACGGAAGCTAAGACATGCACGCATTGTGGCTGTAATGATCCTGTTCCACCCAAATGCATTAAATGTGAGGGTTGGATTTATGACGGAAGCAGTTCATGCCCAAATTGTGGTGACCCCAATCCTCTGCAAGCCAGAGAGACAGGCGATTCATCTGATACTTCAGCCGACAGCGGATCAACCGTGAAATGCCGAAAATGCGGAAAGACTGTGAGTCTGAATGCAAAAGCCTGCCCACATTGTAATTGCACTGAACCAGCCCCGGGTGAATGTCAAGCATGCGGAAGCGATGTGGATTATGAAAAGGATATTTGTTCGGAATGCGGACACCCTTTAAACTTTTCTAAGGGTGAAGGAAAACTGGTTATCTGCAGGAAATGCGGCAACAAGACTAGCACAGGAGCAAAAGGTTGCCCCAAATGTAATTGCATTGACCCTTACATCGAACCGTTACCCTTCGTCAAATGTCGTGAGGACGAGTGCGGCTCCATCATTCATAAAGAAGCCAAGCAATGCCAAAACTGTGGCTGCCCTGACCCCACTCCTCGTGATGAGAGCATTCCCAAGTCTAGCGATTATGCTAGAGCCCATTTTCTAGTAAAACTAGAGAGCGCTGATGAACCTAGGTGTCTCAAAACCAAAGATATTATCCTATTTATTCATAGAGGGGTAATACTTCCTCAACAGAAGATAACAATTGACGTTCCCAGCGAATTTCAGCTCTGGCGACCAGCTTATTATTACACACCTTTTTCTGAATACGAAAATTTTGATGCCGCCGCCGAAAAAGCCGAGGCGGCGGCCAAGAGAGCCGCCAGCGAGAAAGCCGCCATCGAGAAAGCTGCTGCCGATGAAGCTGCCGCCGATGAAGCTGCCGCCGAGAAAGCCGCCATCGAGAAAAAATTTAATCACAAACTTCTCCTGGGAATCCTCCCAGTATTGTTGTTAGTCGGGCCTGGTGTGGTTTATAATTTGATGCACGTAATTTTTTATGCGCCCCAAGAGTGGCCTGAATTTCTCGCTCATTATCCTGAAGAAACACAAATCCCCGAAGACCCACAGTATGATCGTGACCAATACGGCAACGTGATTGGGCCCATTAAAAAACTGGGACGGCCCACGCCGGACGCGATTCCGAAAGATATTGTTTCCAGAATTCAATCCTGGAAAGTATTCGAAATATTTGTTGGGTTAATCGTTTTTTATATGGCTACACATGCTTTTAGGTATCGAAATGCGCTTACAGCTAAATTACTAATAGTTTTCTATGCGATAATTGAGGCTATTCTTATATTTTATTATGGTGCGCTTAATAGCGGATTAGGAGTCTTCCTCCTTATATGTACAGGTATTGCAATAATGTCCCTCTTTTATTTCCTTATTGTACTTCGCGAAGAAGATTATTACTACGACACTGAAACAGATAAACACTAATCACGAAGGCACCGTGTCGGTCACTTAACGGGCAGCAGGAAGGGCGTTAGTTCGTTGGGTTGGCGCAGATGGCAGCTGCGGGTATTAATGCAAATCTAAACAACTGAAGGTATTGTGAAGCAATCATTCTTTTGTAAGCCGAACTGACTCAGCGGAACCACGTTCGTCGATGACTCGCTCTCCTGTATTGTGATCTGTATGTCCAACGAGGAATAATGCGCGATCTTCAAACCTAAATATTTGCGCGGAGGGTGTGCCATGTATGTGTTGTTCTACAATTTCTGTTATCACTAGATCACCTTCCATATGCCATTTGCAAAGCTGTAAAAAATCATAAGCTGTGCGTCCTTCATTCGCTGGACGGGGACGCTTCCACCTGTATTCCCAGCTTAAACTTCCACTCGATCTAAAGTCAAAAATATGTTTCGCCTCATCACCCGACCAAAAGAAATACACACCCTCCGGTTTCTCTGGTTGTTCCTTATTCGAGTTTTGAGGATTTTCAGTGCTATTCCCACACCCCACCAACACCACAGCCATCAACAGAACCAGAGCTTTCATGCCACCAACCATACCCACACCAACGCTGGTGTCAATGGAGGGGGGGGCAGGAGGGGCGTTAGGGGTTTGAAGGTTTCGCTCGAACAATGAAAACACCAATTCCAACATGTTTATCCTGCTATCTCATTGCGCTGAATACCGACGGCAAGCATGTAATCATTTAAGGCTTGGTATGACTTTTCAAAATGAAGAAGCATATCCTCGCAAAGCCATTTCCTACCCTTATTTGCCGTTTCGAATCCCCTAGTAGCTGCTAGGCAGGCGATTGTTCCTTCTATATTTTTCCCATTCTCAAAGTAGTCAGAAAAAAAATGAGCATCTTGTTCATTTAAATCTACATTTAGAGCTTTTGAGTAAGATCTCAACTCCTCTATGACTTTTGTGTAAAGTAGGCGAGTTTGCCCTATGTCCAACTCCTTGTTATTGTCCTCTATTCTCTTTCGTAAAGTCTTTTCGTAGCAACAAATGCTCTCCCAAATTAGTTTGAGTTCTTCGTATGTTTTATATTCATCTATCTTGCTCCCCATAATTACATAATAGGCTATTTGGGGAGAATTTCAAGTTCTAGGCCAACGCTGGGTGGGACACCGCGATGGGGGCGTATTGATTGGCAAAGTGTACGGACACCTGAATGACCCGTTCATGCGCGAGGAGGCAGGGAAATTATAGGGTTTTCCGGGGAATATTCACGATTTGGGCCCGCAGTCGCGCACGCCCTTTTGACAACTCGCATAGGGTAGATGAAGGTTATAGAAAATTCAAAAGAGGATCAGGCGCCATTTGTGAGCCTGGTGAAATTTCGCAATGAAATGGGCATTTCCGATGTCACTGCCTGGCGATGGCGCAAAAATGGCATCTTGGCAACCGTCAACATTGGGGGCCGGCAGTATGTCAGCCATGAGGAAATAAAGCGTTTCAGCAAACGCGCCGAGGCCGGTGAATTTGCCGTTAAATCAGCCGCCCCATTGGCCAAGGGGAGAAAAGAGTCATGAAAGCAAAAGACCAGAATCCCAAAATGGACAATCAATTGCCAAAACAAAAGAGGCCAGCAAAACGACCGGTGGAACGCCGGACCCGGATAACGTCGCGACATGAGGTTGTTGGGCCAGACCATTGCTGCGCCTGGTGGAGCGGACCCCGCGAGATCAAAGTCCAGTTCCTGGATTATGACCTGTGCCGCAAGTTCAGTAAATCTAAGTTCAATTGCTACCTGGACGGCTACGGCGTGGCCGGCGGATTTCTTCGGATCATCCTGGTCAAGGGCAAGACCCTCAACTGGTTCGTGCGATGGCTGGCCCGGAATGACCAACCCAAAAAACTGTCGGAAGGGTATGGGGGTAAATCTCCCATACGCCTCCCTAAGTCCTCAGAAATCACACATCAGCCCATAACACCAAGGAAATCCTTATGAGTGAAAATAAGATCATTAAACCTAGCCCAGAACTGCCCGAAGAGGGTAATCAAAACCCACAACCCAAGAACCAAGACAACCCACTGATTGATGTCTCTGCGCTGGTTGTTGACCAGACATACAGCGAGGGGATGGTTGGAGGCCACAAGGTCTTCAAGATCAAGGAGCGCGACCCCTCAAAGCACGAGTGGTTCCAGGTTAACCCGGATCCGGAATACAAGCAGGTGCTCTCGGGGTTTGTCCACGAGTGTGGGGGCGATAAAGTAAAGTACCTTGCCACACCAGAAATCGCCCAGCACCTTGAATCACACGGCGCGGAGTGCCGGCCTCTTCACGTTTATGTCTGCTGTTCAATTACGCTGGTGCCCTTCCTCTGGGTCCTTGCCGGCCCAACCACAAGCATGGCGGGGCGGGAAACCCCCTGGCTGAACAACCGGCTGGAGGCGGCCGCGCGCGCGGAAAAGACATGGGTGCGTATCCAGTGGAATGGAACAGAACGGCAACATGACATCTACGAAAATCCACAGAGCAGCATCGAGCCAAAATTCCCGGAGAAGACCTTCGGGGAAATCGTCACGGAGGTCTTCAAGGAGAAGTACCTGGATACCGTGGAGCATCCCGTGGTCAAGGACATCACCGCCCAGTGAGCGATGGGGGATCCGTTGGCCCAGTTCAAGTCGTTGTGGCTGGTGGACTTTGAGTATTACCGGCCCGAGGGCCAGCGTGATCCCCACCCGCACTGTGTCGTCGCACACGACATGGTGAGGGATCACACAATTTCAATGTGGCTGGGTGAGGGGGCTCCAGCGCAGCCGCCCTATGGGATCGGCCCCGACGACTTATTTGTCTGCTTCCAGGCAACCGCGGAAATGTCCTGCCACCTTGCCCTGGGCTGGCCGATTCCCGTCAACCTTCTTGACCTTGCGCTAATCCACAGGTGGCACATGAGCGGGGTTCCCAACCATTACAAGGGCAATCCCAACCTCGTGAATTCACTCCAGAAGTTTGGCATCACGATGATCTCCAAGGATCACAAGACCCACATGCACCAACTCGCCCAGCGCGGCAACCGGTTCACGGAGAATGAGAAGGCCGCCCTGCTTGAGTATTGCGCTGAGGATGTGCTTTCCATGCAGAGGTTGCTCAAACGCATGCTGGAGATCTGCCGGCCAAGCATCCCGCATCAACTCTATTTTGGGCAGGTCATGGCCAGCTACGCCAAGGTGGAGCAGGCCGGTGTGCCCATTGAGGTTGACCTTCTAAAGCGCATCCAGACCCACAAGGAGGAAATTTTGGCCCGTGAAATATTCCGTGTTGAGAAGAAGCTGGAGTGCTCCCTCTTCAAGGGGCAACACTTGGCCCCGGACAGGGTGGCCGACATGGCCAAGATCAAAGGTTACCCAGACTGGCCCCTCACTCCCACCGGCCGTCACAAGACCGATGCGGATACCCTGCGCGAAAAAGCCAAGTCACACACCGAACTGTTGGACCTGAAGGAGGTCCAGACCACCATCGGGCAACAGAGGCTGCTGTCCCTGCCCTGTGGGGATGATGGCATGAACCGTTACTACCCCTTCCCCATGTCGAGCAAGACCGGCCGAAGCCAGCCCTCCAGCAGCAAGTCCATCTTTACAGCCGCCACATGGCTGCGATGGCTCATTACCCCCAAGCAAGGTCATGCCTTCGTCGGCCTCGATTACTCTGCGCAGGAATTTTGCATTGCAGCCTTTGCCAGCAAGGATCCGGTGATGATCAAGTTTGCCACGGGTGAGGAAGACCCCCACCTGGCCTTTGGCAAGCACATCGGTGAAATCCCGAAGCACGCAACCAAGCACAGTCACGGTGCCCTGCGTGGAATCTTCAAGGTGGGGAACCTTGGCATTCTCATGGGGATGGGCGGGCGTTCACTTGCCGCCCACGTGAATGCGGCGTTGCCAGAAGGTCGTTCACCCTGGTCACATCATGACGGCGACAAATTCATCCAGACACACCAAGCCGTGTTCCAAGGTTTTTGGGCCTGGCGCGGAAGGCTGTGTCGGCATGCGACATCTGGCTTCCCGCTCCAGTCCGTGCTCGGCTGGCAAGTCCGCGAACCTTTGATCGGCATGGATAGTGATGAGTACAATGACCGTTCCTACTCCAATTTCCCCCTTCAATCAGGCGGCGCAGCCATCCTCTGGCAGGCCATGCGCAACCTGCACAAGCATGGCTTCACCATCGCCGCCACCCTGCATGACGGCATTTATCTCACGATCCCGGTCGAGGGACTGGAGCAACGAGTCTCGCACGCTGTCTGGTTGATGGAGGAATCCGCCCGGCAACTTTACGGCCGTCGGATCAAGGTTGAGACCAAGACAGCCCTGCCGGGACAGCGATACGGTGATGAACGGGGAAGAGAGACCTTCAAGTCCATCTGCAAATCCCTGCAGGCCATCGATGGACGGGAGATCCAGAATATCCCAGCATGAAAACCACACCAGCCATACCTCACCCCTTTAGTGCCAGGTGCCCCACCCTAAAAGGGTGGGCCGGTATAGTAAGTTAAAGAGTATATCCTTTTACCTTATCTAATGAACATCAAGCCAGCCTCACCACCTCCCTCTTTCAACATATATGCCAAGATACCTCTTGATTGGATAAAGTCCGCCGAGATCACCGGCTTCAGGGATATGCGACTGGCCTCCTATCTCTGGTTTGAACATGGAGTCAACCAAGGCAGGGAATTTCCGGCCAGCCCACACAAAGCCCAAAAGTTGACCGGCATATCCCGGAAACAATTCCAGAAAGGAATCAGGCATCTAAACAATGCCGACCTCCTATACGCCACCCCTCGGGCGGGCAGCAAAACGCTGGTACGGATGAGGGCTCATGGTGACTTATAAAACCCGTCGAGCAATTTAGGCAATGAGGCTTGTTATTCAACCCCAATTCGTCCGAGCTTGATGCCCCCCCTATAAGTAATCTTTTTGGCGATATTGGCGGGGTAGTGGGTTCCCCATCTCCGTTAAAATTATGTAAGTGGAGTTTTTCTCAACTTTCATCGCTTACACGAGTGGACCCTCTAATATACGACTTTACTTCTGCCGACGTCTGCAAAACATCCACGACTTTTGTCCTGCGTCACAACACGCCACGGGTGCTTGAAAACAGTCACGATACTGCCTGCTATCAATTTACCGTGACTTTCAGGTCCAAAAGGGACTTCACCGATTTAGTTTGAGGGTGGTTGGCCCCAAATTTCTTGAGTAGGATGGCGTGGGATTTTTGAAAATACTTCCGTCCCTTGTCGAACTCGAGTCGACAAAAATGAACAATTCCGATGTGGTGGTAGCTGTTGGCCACATCAGGGTGATTCGGCCCCAGTTTCTTGAGCAGGATGGTCAATGCTTTCTGGTTATACTCCAGTGCCTTGTCGTACTCGCCCTTCTTACTGTGCACGTATCCGATGTTGTTGTAGCTGGTGGCCACATCAGGATGCTCCGGGCCCTTTGTCTTTAGATTTATGGCCAGTGATTCCCGGAAATTTTCCAGTGCCTTGTCGTATTGTCCCAATTTATGAAGGGCCAAGCCCAATTGGTTGTTGAGGAAAGATAGCAGCTCCAGATTGGGGTTGGTCTTGTCCTTTTCTGCAGTTAACTCTGCGGTGTATAGACGAGCTGCCTCTACATGTCGGCCTTCGTCATGATCCTTTTAGGACAGATAAACTCCATAGAGTGACGTCTCAAAATTATGTGAA
>CAYUXV010000103.1:0-17811 GCA_964448875.1 uncultured Verrucomicrobiota bacterium | reverse complement strand
GTCCGGCTTGCCCAGTTCATCGGTCATGCGTGTGGCCATCAAGTGAAGGATGAGGCAGGGAGGAAATGGGTCGCAAGGAAAAGCAATTAACAGCTTGGCGTCAATCGAAGTGGCAGTCTTTCTCCAACGCCCTGGCCAGTCTATTCAAATACTCCTCACGGGGGATTTCGATGGCGCCAAATTGTTCAGTGGCGGGGGTGAGCATTTGGATGTCGAAGAGTTGGTGGCCGCGAGTCTTCAAGTGTTCGGCGAGGTGGCAGAGGGCGGCTTTCCCGGCGTCGGTGACGTGGTGGAACATGGATTCGCCGGCGAAAAGGCCGCCGGTACTGATGCCGTAGATGCCGCCCGCCAGTTTGCCATCAAGCCAGCACTCGACACTGTGGGAATGGCCGGCCTGATGCAGGGCGGTGTAGGCGCAAATGAACTCGGGCTCAATCCAGGTACTTTCATCGCGAGGGCGTTCAGCGCAGGCCGCAATGACTTCCGGGAAGGCCTTGTTTATGGTGAAGGTAAATTTTCCCGAGGCAATCGTCTTGGACAGGCGTCGCGGGACATGGAATTTATCCAGCTCGAAAACCGCACGCGGGTCGGGTGACCACCAGGTGATGGGATTGGCGCTCCAGGGAAAAATGCCGCTGCGATAGGCCAGCAGGAGCCGCTCGATGGAAAGATCGCCACCCACGGCAACGAGTTCCTCGGCGTTGGGCTCAGGGAACCACAGGGTGTCATCCAAGGGTTCCATTTTCAGGATTCCTCGTGCAGCGCCTTCAAGAGCTCGTATTGCAATGCGCCGCAGATTTCCATGGTCCAAATGTCAGTTACGTTTTCCGCGGTGACATTCTCAAAATTGATGTAGCTGCCATCCTCATCCTGCTGGGGGCCATCGAGGGCAAGCCAGCTGCCAACGCGCAGGTCGTTGAGTACCTGCAGGAACCACTCGATCTCGGCGTCAGTCAAGGTGAGGAGCCAGTCTTCCCCCTCAGGCTCAAAGCGCGCTGTGTCGGCCAGGAGAGACTGGGCGGCGGCCCGGTTCTTTTCGCGCTGCTCAGTGAGGGCATCGGCGAGCAGCGTCTGGACATCGGCATCAACATTGCCACTGCGGCTGGCCTGATGATGGTCGGCGGACAGCTTGGGGTATTGCGGTAACAGCTCCAGGAGAAGATCTTTTTCCTGCGTGGTGAATTGGAGCACGTAGTGGTTATCATCTTGGGAGAGCAGTTTCATTCAGCGCGTTCTAGGGTTGCAGTGAGGCCATAACTTTGCAGGCGGTGCACATAGTGCTCGGCCCGCTCCAGTCCATCACAGGTTAGCACGCTTTTGCCCTGACGATGTACCTCCAGCATGTGTTGCTCGGCCTTGGGGCGTTGCCAGCCGAAGATGGTCATAAATACGTGCGTCACATAGTCCATCAAGTTCACTGGGTCATCCCAGCAAATGACGACGTAGCCAGGGTCGAGGGTTTCGTCTGTACGCGTCTGTGTCGCCTGCTCTTTGTCAGGTAACACTTCCGGGATGGCAATCTCGGCCATATGGGAAAGTATAGCGTCTGTGAAGCTGATTTTCAAACATGCCTGCACTGGACAAACACGCGCCGCTCGTTACCCTGAGGGGAGTGGCCGAAAGCGACGACAAAACCCCCAGCAATAGTGAAGACTCCTTTGAGGCGTTTGACGATGAGGAGGATTTTCCTATGCAGCCGGCTTATGTCGAGGTGCCGCCAGTTTTCCATTCATTTCTTGAAGAGGGACCGTTCACCAAGTGTACCGTGTGCGAAGCTGTCTTGGATGAGGACGGCACACAATATCTCATCCACAAGGCGTTTCATCGCGAGGAGGGCATTTTTGAATACGCATTGTGCCTGCCCTGTCGCGCACGTATGCAGGAAGAGCTTTCTGTAGAGTCAATTGAGCGTATCAACACTTACATGGAACAATACGACATAGAGGCGCGTAGTGAGAAGATACTCGCCGACCGCGGATCGGATGTATCCGCATGGCTTTCGCACTGCCTTATCACCGGACGGCCTGTGGAGGAAGCAGATGAATATCACATCTATGCCTTATGCGACGGTCCAGATCTTGTTTTCAGTGGCCTGCCACTGGCCATTATTGGCGATGTGAATGAGGAACTAAGCGGACTGCTTTCGCAGAAAACCCGTGACCGTCTGGATGGTTTTGTCGATGAACAATTCGGTCTGCCTCCGGAATTGAAGAAACCTATCAAGGATAGTCCAGTTTTCGTGTGACCAATTGCCTTGAAGAAATGGTCCCACTGCGGCAGTCTAATTGACAGAGGAATGTTGGATTTTGTAGGCAACAAGGTGACGCATTGTGATGGCGTTTCGCGGCGCGGTTTTTTGCAGGCGGGGGCAATGAGCCTGGGTGGCCTTACGCTTGCTAATTTGCTGCGCGCCGAGGAAGTCTCTGGCATTGGCTCCTCCCGCAAAGCGGTTATTAATATTCATCTTGATGGTGGACCGCCGCAGATGGATATGATTGATCCCAAGCCCGAGGCACCCGCCGAGGTTCGTGGAGAGTTCACGCCATTGAGAACCAAATTGCCTGGGGTACATCTTACGGAATTAATGCCTCAGATGGCTGCCATGGCCGACCAATTTGCTTTCATCCGGTCGCTCGTCGGCAGTGCTGGCCGGCATGACGGTTTTCAATGTCAGAGTGGTTATAACACAAAAGATTTGTCCAGTATTGGCGGACGTCCCGCGATGGGTTGCGTGGTCGACAAGTTGGTCAGCTCCACTGGCCAAACTCCTGCGTTTGTAGATCTCATGCAGGGTCGCCCGCTCGCACGCAACAGCGCGCGCGCGGGATTTCTGGGGCCTGCCTATAAGCCCTTTCGTCCGGATATTTCTCATTTGTTTAAACGTGAACTTGAGGAAGGCATGAAGGGCGAGTTGGCTCGTCTTGGTGCCGATCATCAGGTGAGCCTCAAGCTTCTGCCCGATTTAAAGGCAGCTCGTCTTGATGATCGTGTCGGCCTGCTGCGCTCGTTTGACACAATCCGTCGCCATGCTGACAACACCCGTATGATGGATGCGCTCGATCGCTTTAATCAACAGGCACTGGGCATTCTGCTCTCTGGCAAGTTTGGGGACGCGCTGGATCTTGAGAAGGAAGACCCCAAGGTGCTTGCGCGCTATACCCCACGCCATAAAGAGGAAGGCGAACGCGGGACAACCGCAGACGGTTACAATGCCTCCCGTAAACTCCTTCTTGCTCGACGGTTAGTTGAAGCTGGAGTGCGTGTGGTCAGTGTTAGCTTTAGCGATTTTGATACTCACAGTAATAATTTTAGCCGGATGCGACACCTTGTGCCTGTTGTCGACCACGCCATGGCGACTCTCGTCACAGATCTCAGCGAACGCGGCATGCTCGACGATGTGACTATCGTGGCTTGGGGTGAATTTGGACGTACACCGAAGGTGAATAAGAATGCCGGGCGCGACCACTGGCCGCGAGTTTCTCCGGCCATTATGGCTGGCGGTGGGATGAAAGTTGGTCAAGTCATCGGTGCTACCGACAAGCAAGCCGCTGAGGCGACCGCCCGCCCCGTCCACTATCAGGATGTGATGGCTACGCTCTACCAAAATCTCGGCATTCCTCCCCGCAACACGACCATCACCGACACCACCGGTCGCCCACAGTATCTTTGTGATACAGGCAAGCCGATTTTGGAATTGGTGGGTTAGAATTCAGAAAACGACTGTGGTGACTACAGCGGAACCGTGAGAGTGATTCAAATGTTGAAGTCCTCTGCCTTTGTCTTTTCCTGCTTGGTTAGCACTCGCATGTCGAGGCCGTCATAAATCACCAAAGAATGCGGCTCGACACTGTCCATCAGAAACACGTTGCCACCAATGGTGCTGTGAGCACCGATGACCGTCTCGCCGCCTAGGATGGTTGCGCCCGGATAAATAGTCACGTGATCCTCAATCGTCGGGTGCCGTTTTTTGCCGCGTAACTGCTGTCCGCCTGAGGTCGACCGTGCTCCTAGCGTTACACCGTGGTATAGTTTTACGTGTTTTCCGATTGTTGTCGTCTCGCCAATTACCGTGCCAGTCCCGTGATCGATAAAAAAATGCGTGCCAATGGTTGCGCCGGGATGCAGGTCCATGCCCGTTTGGCTGTGCGCCCACTCGGACATGATGCGTGGGATCAACTCAATGCCTCGGTTGTACAATACATGCGCCAGCCGTTGCACCGCGATGGCTTCGATGAACGGATATGACACGATGACCTCCTCCTTGCTCTTTGCCGCCGGGTCGCCATCAAACGCTGCATCCACATCTGTCGTCAGCACCTCGCGGACATCCGGAAGTTTGCTCAAGAATTCCATTGTCAACTCTCGAGCTGTCGCACGTGGGTTCGACTGGGCTACATCATCTGGAGGCTCTGCCTCGATGCTTTTCAAAAGCTCATCCTCCAACCGCCCTGCTACCGAGTCCATCAAGAGCGCCGTTTCCATCTTGATTTCCGAGGAGTGCGTGACCTTGTCATCGAAGAATCCAGGAAAAAGCAAATGCAGTAGGTCCGTCGCGATGCCTACGATCCCTCTCTTGGAAGGCAGGTTGGTGCCATCCAAATGGTTGATCCCCCCGACCTTGGCATAAGAAGCCATTAGTCTATCAGTTAGCTCGGTCACCTTCACACAGGCAATTAACCTTACGGAGTGATCAAAGGCAAGTAGGGAGGGCGTCATAGATATTGGTTGCCTTCTTGGAAAAACAAAATGCCCCGTTTATTGGGTGTTTGCCCTGACAGGTTAGTGGATATCAACGAAAACAGATACGTCGCACACAGTCGTCAAAATCCTTTGCTCCACTGATGATCTTGATCTCAACACGCATAAAATAGATTGGCAGATCTCGCCGGTCGAGCTTGGGGAAACGTACAGCATCTTTTTGCGTAGTAATGATAACTTCAGCTTGGCGTTTTTTTGCGCGATTAATTGTATTTAGGAGTTCCTGCTGCGTGAATCTGTGATGGTCTGCAAAACGTTTAGGGTAGACAAGTTCGGCTCCCATTTCCCTGAGGCTATTTTCAAAACTTCCGGGCTGAGCAATGCCACTTAGGGCTGCAACTTTTTTATTTCTAAGGAAATTTAGAGGCTTTTGGTCTCCGGGGTTGAATGCGTCTTCAAAATAGAGCGGGGCGTGTATGCATTCAATGATGCCTGCGCGTGGGTTGTGTTTTTTGATGCGCGCGATCAGTTGTTTGTTGTCGCCATTGCTTTTAGTGATGAAAATTGTATCAGCACGATCAAGATGACTTGGGGGTTCACGAAGAATGCCACGAGGCAGGAGATTTTCGTTGTCCTTTGGTCCAAATGGTTGTTGTGCATCAATAAGGACGATGTCTCGTCGTCGGCCTGCTAGTTTACGATATTGAAAACCGTCATCGAGTAGGAGTGTATCGCAGTTAAATTTTTTAATGGCATATTGGCCAGATTTTACTCGATCCTTGTCTACGAGTACGACGACATCCTTAAGATTAGAGGCGAGCATGTAAGGTTCATCGCCAGCTTCGTCGGAGTTCAATAGTAAGTTTTTGGCGTCAGATACAATCCGCGGAGGGCCGCCACTTCGTGAGGGGTTTGAGCGATAACCTCGTGAGAGTATTGCTACCTTACGACCTTGATCTTGCAGAACTCTGGCAAATTTTTCTACAACGGGAGTTTTTCCAGTGCCCCCGACCGTAAGGTTTCCAACGGTGATCACCTGCACTCCAAGGGTGGAACCGCGGAACACATGTTTATCATAGAGCATGCGGCGACCTCTTACCCCGATATGGAAAATCTTCGACAATACGAAAAGTCCAGCTCGAAAGAAGGCGGCTTTTTTGTCGCGTCGCTGGCCGAGGATGACCTCTAGGGCAAACGTTTCGAATTTCTCCTGCCAAGCACGGAGTTTTTCGCGCATCAAGTGACTATGCCAGACAGGAACGGTGATGAGCAAGACGAAGTGGGCGTTGACTTGCGATAAGATTCATTTTTGGTTAGGCTAAGACCATGCGGAGAGGGCAGAGTTTTATATGTATGCTAGCCATAACCTTTTTGGCTACTGTGATATTGGCAGCTCCTGCGCCAGGAGCGAAGGTGCAAATGCGTCATGATGGGCCGGTCACTGTTTACATCCTTCCAATTCGCTGGGATATCATGCCACCACTTTTAAGCTTGGTGGAACGAGGTGTGAAGGAGGCCAACGATGCGCAAGCTGATGTCCTTGTGATCGATATGCACACAAATGGAGGGCGTGTAGATGTGACGGAAGATATCCTGAAGGCGTTAGATGGTTTCAATGGAATTAAGGTTACATATGTGAACGAGAAGGCGATCTCGGCGGGAGCTCTGATTTCGTTGGGAACACAACGGATATTTATGGCGCCGAGTGGGCGTATTGGAGATGCTGCGCCGGTGATGATGAGTCCTGGAGGGTCGGTTCAGGATGTGGGAGGCGGTACGATGGAAGAGAAGATCAATTCCTATGTGCGAGCACTGGCACGGACCTATGCGCAGAAAAACGGCCACAATGAGAAGGTTGTAGAAGCGATGATTAATCGTGATCATGAGGATGTGGAGATTGCGGGCGAGATGATCTGTCCAAAAGGCCAATTATTGACTCTGACAGCTCGTGATGCTGAGAAGCAACTTGGAGATCCTCCAGTGACATTGTTTTCCGAAGGGACCAAGGATACTATGGATGACGTGTTAACCGCGCTTGGTGTGTATGATGCCATGCAAGGTCGGCGTCGAGACCTGGAGAACGTGGGGCTGCAGCCTGCCATGGTGGTCCGAGTGGAACCTACCTCGTTTGAGATGGCGGGTTTTTGGTTTTCCACCATCAGCCCAATCCTGATGATGGTGGGTATTGTGGGATTATTTATCGAATTTAAAACACCTGGCTTTGGGGTGCCCGGAATTGTTGGCTTGGTGGCCTTTGCTGTTTTTTTTCTTGGTGGCTATGTAGCAGATTTATCCGGCAAAGAGTGGGTTATCGGTTGTTTTTTGGTGTTCTTGGTCGGGCTTGTGTTGGTTGGATTGGAATTTTATGTTTTTCCAGGAACAATTATGCTTGGTGCTGTTGGTGGTTTAGCTGTTTTGGCAGCACTGCTTTTTGCACAATTAGATTTAAGTTCGAGAGACTGGAGCATGCCAGCCATGCCGGAGTTAAGCCATTCGCTCCTAAACCTCTTTATAGCTTTGGTGGGTTCGGGAGCGATTCTTTGGCTGATGGCAAAATTCCTTCCCCAGACTGGAGCGTATAGTCACTTTGCTTCAGTTTCGGCTAGTGGTGTGGCAACGGTTGAGGCATTGAAGATAACACAGGCTGGTCAGATGGGTATGGTAGGACGAGTACAGACGCAGTTACAGCCCGGAGGCAAGGCAATGTTTGGGGATGAACTTCTGGACGTGATTTCGCAGGGAGAACTTGTGGAGGAAGGGAACCGCGTGCGTGTCATAGGCCATAGCGGCAATGTGGCAATTGTTGAGATAGACGAGAATGCCTAGTCGCTCGGTGATGAAGTGGCATTTGTCTCGATTGGAACGGCAGGTTGAGGTGTTTTTGGAGCCGGCGTGGTGGCGTTTTGGTTTTCCAATGGATCCGGTGGAATTGGGTTTTCCGGGGACCTGCTAAAACTCATGCCCGGTAGATTCGTATATTTATTAAACTGATTCTCATTAAGAATTTCTTTGATTTCCTCATTTAGAGTTAACTGCTCCGTCTGTATTTGTTTTTTGAGATCTGACTGAGCATTTTGGCTAGCTTTGAGAACATGATCCCTTACCCGTTCCTTGCTGGCGGCATACATGCTGCGAATTTTGTCTTCCTGATCTGTTGACAGGCCGAGGTCATGTGAGAGCTTGGCAATTGAAGGTCTAAATATCTGAATTGTCTGGTCTGCCTTGCGGGGCTCAACTGCCAGTTTGTTGTCGGGCAAGGTCGGCCTGCCGGAGAGGAAAAAACCAGTGGCCAACCCGGCACCGAAGATTGGCAGGGTGGCTAGAAATACTTTCCAAGGTTGCATTATTCCGCCGGCAACTCGATCACCATGGCGGCGATTTCTTCCATGTCGGAAGAGGGTGCTGCATGGCTATTTTGAGCCGGAGAAATGGTCAACCAAGTTGCTGCTGCAAACACCGCTACAGCCGTGTATGGCACGACAGCCCGCCATAACAAGCGCCCCAAGTCCAACCATGAGTCGGTTTTTTGGGCCTGCTCGGTGATATTCGCCATTATACGCTTTTCGAACGCGTAGGGCACATGGTCACTCGGGGTGTTGTTTTTTGCTGAAAACAGCAGTTTTTCGATGATTTTGTCCAGTTTCATGTCCGTACATCCCATGAGACGGTAGTCAGCTCTTTTCGGTTACAAATACTTTTCCGGGGCTACTTTTGCCAGCAAGTTTCGCATTTGGCTACGTGCTCGGTGTGCAGTAACCTTTACCTTTGATTCGGACCATTCGGTCAGTTCTGCAATTTCTTTAACTGATTTTCCCTCCAAATCCAGCATTGTGATAACTAGGCGAAAATCGGCTGAAAGCCCCTCTAAAAGCCGGTTTACCAGTGTTTTGGCGGCTACTTGGTTGGATTCCTGTTCTGTTGTGTTTTCCCCAATATTTTCCAACCAATCATTTTCATCGTTGGAAAGATCCGTGGTATTCCATTCCCTGTTGCGTTGGTGTTTGCGCAAAAAATCATAGCAAGTACGGGTAGCTAGTCGCATAAGCCAATGTTCGAACGGCGCATCGCCACGAAAGGTGGAGAGTTTTTGGTATGCCTTAATAAAAACCTCTTGGACAATATCTTCAACCTCACTTTCACGACGAGCATATCGGCGTGCGGTTGCAAATACTCTGGGCTGATATCGCACCACCAACGGTTCGAAGCTCGATGGGCTGCCTCGTAGCACCTCGTCGATTAGCTCCTGATCCGGTTTCTCGTCCATCCGTCCACAGACTAACAGAAAAATCTAAGGAATAAAAAACGGAAAGCCACCGTACGCGCGTTGGCCTTCCGCAAAAAAGTGTGTAATTAGAACCACTTAACGCCGGCCAGATCCCCATCGCCCCTGCGGTCGGCTACCATAGCCACGCCTTTGTGGTCCGCCGCGACTTGCGCCTGAATGGTGCTCACCACGACCGGGTCCGCCTCTGCCAAAGCTTGGGCGGCCTTGGTCTCGACCTGACTCGCTTCTAGCTCGTGAATCTCTTTCGGAACGTTCACGCATTTCACGAGCTCGCTCCATCCATTCGCCCAAAGCACGGCGCATGTCGTCTCCACGATCGTTACGGTCATCACGTTCCTGGCGACTCCAATCTCTCCTATCACGGTCGTCATCATCGCGATCTCTTCCACGTTCGCGTGATTCACGCCATTGCTTTATACGCTCTTCCCAAGCCTTGCGCATATCGTCTCCACGATCATTGCCTCGTCCCCGGGAACTTCTTTCAGCACGTTCGCGTTCTTCCCGTTCTTTACGTCGGTCATCACTTGAAGAGCGTTGTGGGGTTCGGCGAGATGATTCTCTAGAGCTTGAACTACGTGATGCAACATTTGACTTGGGGATAATTACAGCGTCGATGACATGGATCACGCCATTGCTTGCCATTACGTCAGTGGCAACGACCTTGGCTTTGCCAACGGTCACTCCTTCTTTAGAAACCTTTACCTCGAAGGACGAACCGTTGGCGGTCTTAACCCTGCCACTCTTCACGTCTTTGGCCAGCACCTTTCCAGGAACCACGTGGTAAGTGAGAATGGACGCCAACTTTTTCTTGTTCTCGGGTTTTAAAAGACTTTGCAGCGTGCCTTTGGGCAGTTTGGCAAAAGCTGCATCGGTCGGAGCAAACACAGTGTAAGGTCCTTTGCCTTTCAGAGTATCCACCAACCCAGCCGCTTTAACCGCAGCCACCAAAGTTCGAAAGGATTTGTTGCCTGCAGCAACATCTACGATGTCTCCGGTACGTTTGCGGTTGTTGTCATTACTCTGCTTACGCTTATCGCCACCTCCCCAGAGTCGCTTCCTTACCTCTATTAATTTCTTTTGGGCATCTTCCTTGGAAAGTTTCCCCGCTTTTATCTCAGCAGCAAAGTGTCTTTCAGCAGCCCGGTATCTTGCCAAACGCGGATCCTCTTTGCTTTCTTCCTTTTTATCACCCTCACCACGATTGGCTGATTCCATGCGTTTTCGAAGCCCTTCGAGCATCTTAGCCGCATCCTCGCGCTTAATTTTGCCACTCCTCACACCCGCCTCAATGCGTTTGCGCATAGCGTCCATATCTAAGTCACGCCGGTTGTTATTGTTATCGCTCCGGTTCTGATCTTTGCCTATGGATTGAGAACTTCTTTGCTGGGAACTACGTGATGTAGACCCACGCGATGAAGATGTAGAACCGCGCGATCGAGAAGAACTTCCAGATCGTGTGGAACCGCTCCGGGCTGAAGAACGTGTGCTGTAAGAACCTCCTAATTGAATCTGCATGGTTTTCGTCTTGCCACCACTCGAAACGAGCAGAGTTGCCTTTTGGCCCGGTTTGGTCTTCGAGAGTTGGCCAATTAGAGCTGAACTACTGGTCACGGCTGCCCCGTTCATCTTTAGGATGATGTCACCTTTTTTAAGATTCGCACGGGCTGCTGCAGTATTGGCATACACCTGTTCGATACGGAGTCCTTTTGGTCTGGATGAAGATTCAACTGAAGCACCAAGATAACCGCGAGATCGCGAAGCATCCTCTTGGGATGAATTTCGTGATTGAGTACGTTGATTGTTACGACCACGTTCTTGACCGTGGCTGGTAGTGACTGCATCGGCGCCAAGCAGGACTATGCCGACAGCCAACAAAGAAATTTTATAGATACGGTTAATTCTCATCATTTTCTCCTTAATTAAACTTAAAACGACCTTTTCAGCCCTATTCTAGACGAACATTCCGGCAGTCTGTTACAAAAGAGGATTAAAGCCAGTTATTTTTCTTTATTTTGGCGTTTTTGGTGCAAATCTTTTTCTGAGTTGACAGTGAGAAACGTTGGGAATAACCTCCCGTCTCCTCTGGAAATAGGGGGTGGAGTGCCAGGAAAAGTATTAAAAATGGCAAAATAATGTCAGTTTTGGGTTAAAAGGATACAGATGACAGAAATCAGACTGAAGAAAGGTGAACCAGTCGAACGTGCGTTGCGGCGCCTGAAGAAGAAGATCGATCGTGAGGGGACTATCAAGGATGTGAGAAATCGCAGGGCGTTTGAAAAACCGAGTGAGAAGAAACGCCGCAAAATGAAAGCTTCTAAGTTTCAGGCCATGCTGGCCGCGCGTTATGCGGATTATTGATAGCTAAGCGAACACGTAGATGCGCGCCAATGGGCGCGTTTTTTTTTGTCTGATGCGAGAGATTGCCAAAGAGATTGTTTTCAAATTGCGGGATGCGGGATATGAATCTTTTTTCGTTGGCGGTTGTGTACGTGATGGGCTGCTTGGTATTGAGCCCAATGATTACGATATCGCGACCGATGCCCTTCCAAATGAAATCGAGCGACTTTTTCCGCAAACCTTTGGCATTGGCAAACAATTTGGAGTGATGATGGTTCTCCAGGATGGAGAAGAATTTCAGGTAGCTACTTTTCGTGCTGAGTCTGGTTATGTGGATGCTCGTCGTCCGGATGATGTGACCTTTTGTGACGCCCGGACCGATGCAGAGAGACGAGATTTTACTGTAAACGGACTCTTTTTGGATCCATTGACGGACGTGCTTTACGACTGGGTCGGGGGGCAAGCAGACATGAAAGCCAGACTTTTGCGTACAATCGGTAATCCAGAAGAACGTTTCAGAGAGGATCATTTACGCCTTCTTCGTACTGTACGACTTGCCGCTCAGCTGGAATTTGAAATTGATGAATCCACGTTTGTCGCTGTTAGGCAGCTGTCCGAAAATATCAAGACAGTCAGTGCTGAGCGGATCCGAGATGAATTAATTAAACTCTTTCGGCCGCCGTATGCCGCGCGTGGTCTCGATCTGTTGCGGGCGAGTGGTCTCATGACACATGTTATGCCTGAGTTGTCACTTACCATTGATTGTGAACAGTCGCCCGATTATCACCCCGAAGGCAATGTCTATAACCATATCCGTCTTGCACTAGAAAACCTTCCCAATGACGCCTCATCTATGCTGCCTTGGACATTGTTGCTTCATGACATTGGTAAACCTGTTACATCATCCACAGGTGCCGATGGTCGTATTCACTTTTACGGTCACGAAAAAGTAGGCGCAGACATAACCGAAGCCATCCTCGAACGTTTGCGATTTCCTAGGAAACAAATAGATGAAATTGTTTTTACAGTTCGCCATCATATGCAATTCAAGGATGCTCCAAAAATGCGGAAAGCTACATTGCGTCGGATGTTACTACGACCAACTTTTGAACTCGAGTTGGAGCAGCATCGTCTTGACTGTCTAGCTTCGCATGGCCAGCTTGATATTTTGGATTTCCTCAAGAAGGAAAAGGTTGCGTTGGATGAACAGCCTGAACTTATTCCGCCGATAGTTTGTGGCAATGACCTCATGGAAATGGGTGTTAAACCGGGCCCTGCGATGGGTGATTTGCTAGAAACTATCCGCGACAAACAATTAGCAGAGGAATTTACCACCCGCGAACAGGTGGTTGCTTGGGTTAAAGAAAAAACTGCCCAATGACTGACTCACAACGTATGTTTCGAATCCGATAATGGACAAGTTACTCCTCATTGATGACGAAGCTGATGTGCGTTACTCGTTTGAGCGAATTTTTGGTGGGCGGCAAGATTTGGAATTGTTAACTGCCGGTAGCGGAGAGGAGGCATTGGAGTTAATTCCTGAAGTGTTACCCGATCTCGTCATAATGGATATTCGTATGGGAGGTATTAACGGCATAGAGACGTTGAAACAACTCCGCGAATTTGATTCCAAAACACCGGTGATCTTGATGACTGCCTACGGGACCACGCAAACTGCAATCAAAGCAATGAAACATGGCGCATACGATTATGTGCTCAAACCGTTTGATGTACCCAAGCTTGAGGAGCTGGTGGCCAATGCCTTGCAGGCTGCACGTGCGATGAAACAGGTGGTGTCATACGAGCCACTTCTGGAAAGCGAGGATTACGATCTTGGCATTATCGGGAAAACCCCTGCAATGCAAGAGGTGTTTAAGATTGTCGGTCAACTCGCTGCCTCTGACGCCACAGCATTGGTAACAGGTGAAAGTGGAACCGGGAAAGAATTGGTAGCACGTGCGATTTATCATCATAGCGATCGGGGTGAGAAGCCGTTTATTGCCGTCAATTGCGCGGCAATTCCGGAGAATCTTCTTGAGAGCGAGTTGTTCGGACATGAGAAGGGTGCGTTTACAGGTGCCAGCACACAGCGAGTTGGTAAATTCGAACAATGCAACGGAGGAACTATATTCCTCGATGAAATAGGTGATATGTCTTTGGCTACGCAGACGAAGATACTTCGTGTGCTGCAGGATAGCACCTTTGAGCGTGTGGGGGGCAACGAACTGGTACAGGTTGATATCCGACTTATCGCTGCCACCAACAAGCAGTTAGAGGAAGCGGTGGAGAAAAATGAGTTTCGGGAGGATTTGTTTTATCGTCTGAACGTAGTTCGTATCCATCTGCCACCACTTCGCGATCGCCTAGAGGATATTCCACTGCTGGTAGACTATTTTCTGTCGAAAAACGCGGATGTGAAGTCAGACATGGTTGTGCCTCAAATGATGTTGGACCAGCTGCAGCAGCACGATTGGCCTGGTAACGTTAGAGAACTGGAAAATGCCATACAGCGGGTGATGGTTATGACCAAAGGGAATAGTATTTTGTTCGAAGCGTTGCCTCCCGAGATAATTACGGCTACAGAGACAGAGGTTGTTGCTGACGAAAGTGTAGCCGCGCTTTCGCAGAAACTTTTCCAGTTGGCACGCCATAATCCAGATTTTAAGATCATTCCCGCCGTTGAGCGCGAACTCATCATCAATGCCCTTCGTGAAACCGAAAGCAATCAGGTTAAGGCGGCCAAACTTCTTGGCATTACTCGAGCTACCCTTCGTAAACGAATAGAAAAATTCGGTATTAAACAGGAACTTATGATCGAATAATCAGTATTGGCTATTGAGATGCTGGGAAGCCCTTTGACTTAAAGACTCTCATCTTTTTTTTGTCAAATGTTACAAAGCGCATTCCAATCTTTGTGCTAAAACGCTTTAAGCTTTCCGTTACTCCAAGCACAAAACATGCGGTGGCTAATGTATCAGTTTCAACGCAGCTAGGGGCGGTTACAGTACAACTTGCCATTCCCTGTATAGGCAGACCGGTTCTAGGGTTTAGAATGTGGCTGTAGATCTTGCCATTTGCTTTAAAAAAATTTTCATAGTTTCCAGATGTGCTCATCGCACCCTTCCTAAGTGGGACGGTCACGCGTTTGCCCTGTTTTTTGGGGTCCTCGATTTGAATCGCCCAGTGGTTTTTGTCTGGTGGAAGGCCCAGTACACGGAGGTCACCGCCGGCTTTGACCATTGCGCTTTTTATGCCCAGTGCATCAAGGCGCATAATTGCTTGATCTACGGCCAAACCTTTTCCGAATCCGCCGGGATCAATTGACATCCCAGGAGAGGTAAAACGAACTGTCCGTTGGGGAATGTTTAGATCAATTTTCCCCCATCCGACTTTTGATAGTGCGGTTTGTCGTTCTATTTTGGTGGGGATGCGATATTCAGTTTTTTTAATAAACCCCCAAAGTTCAGTAAGTGGCCGAATAGTTGGATCGAATGCCCCATTGGTTTGTTTTGTGAGTTGTTGTGCGGTTAGTAGAGCTTCGAATAATTCCGGACTCGCAACCCCAAAGCCAGCTGATGCCGCCTTATTTAGAACTGATAACTCGCTGTCTTTACGGTGGATGCTAAGCAACTTATCTACCACACGAAACTCTCCGAACGCAGCATCAACTGCGGACTGCAAAGTGTCCCTTTCTGAGCCGAATACCGTGATTGATACAAAAGTGCCTAGGTGAGGTTGAACACGAGTAAGTTTTTGCGACTCATTTCCTGTGAGCGGGCAGATTGCCAGCAGCCACGAGAGAAGGGCGAATCTCCAAACGCCAAGTTTGTAGAACACGTTTGATACCATTTGTAATGTTCCGGCATGAGATGGTTGCGCCACTGATATTAGCAATATCATCATTTAGTCTGAGCTTGTTCTGGATGGTTTTTTGTAAAAATTGCTTCCGCCAGGTAGGGCGCCGAATTTCATAGCCATGGCTCTCGCGATAGACCATCACCTCAATCTGCCGTACTGCATTCTGAGGTGTGATTGCCACACAATAATCAATGACTTCTGCCTTGCCGAGGACGAAGTCAAAAGCAATAGCACCGATAAATTCCTTATCTCGCCAAGCGAGGCTGTAACGCATGCCCGGAATTTTAACTTTAACGCTGCTTGCTTTTTCAATTTTACTCATTTGCTCGCTGTTGAATCGTATGGTTTTGTTTTCAAACCGCGTAGCTTTTGGAAAACAAACCTTCTGTGCCTCAGCGACGGTGAGATAACGTTTGGCGAAAAGTTCGTTAGGCAGAACAGTGAACAGAAGGAGCACAAATGCAAAAACCCGGCGCGCGCTAAAACGCGCGCCGGAGGATCTGCAGGAGAAGTAGCAACTAAGTTGCATTAATTATTCATTCTTTAGAATGTCCATCCTACGCCGAGAGAAAATTCCGTGTTGGAATGATCATCCAAGGACTGCCGCATGGCACCTTTTAGCACCATGTTTTCGTGAAGAAACCAAGCGGCTCCATAGCCCAGATAGTTTGATGAGCCTGTCTCAACAAAACCTGCTTTTCCGGGACCATCAGAAGTATCGAATCCTTCATAACGCAGGAATGGCACCACTTCGGCAGAACCAGTACCGTAGGGAATGTGATATGCGGCTTCAAAACGATAGCCGTACATACGATCGCCCACGTTTACATCGGAGATCGCTTCAGGCGTGCCAAAGTTCCACTGGGCATAATCTGCTATCAGTTCCAGATTCTTTAAAGCACCACTTTGGAAACGATATTTACCCTCGACGTCCCACAAAATAGCGGATGTGTCACCTAGTGCACCGGTTTCCTCATAGTTGCCAATATATGTGGAAAGACTACCCGAAAAGCCCTTTAACCATTCCTGTTCGGAAGACGAGCCGTCATAGGCCAATCGAAAGGAATAGGCAAGTTTCTCATCCTGAGGTCTCCCGCTGACATCCAAACGTGGACGCGTGCTTCGAACGCCCTTGGCTCCGTCCTGAATGGTACCGTTTTCTGTGCTCATTCCCTGTGAAAGCAGAAACTGCCAGCTTAGGCCTTCAACCCCAGGCATTTCACCATGGAAGCCGGTCGCGCCTTCCATCCATGTTGAGGGAACGATGTATTTGTACATGACCGGTCGATGCACCGAATAGAATGTGGTGGGTTCATGAACTAGATTAATTGAGCCAACGGGGATCAGCGAAACACCCAATGAACGCCAAGTCAGCCAGTCGTTGACCTTAACGTCGGCATAGAATTGCTCGAGTTCCAACGCCCCACGAAAACGGCTGTCGTCATCGTCGTCCACGCCTCCGTGTTCCAGCTCAAGTTCTGAGTTGAAGTAAATCCAGTCATTCACTTGATAGGTAGGGATAAGCACGAAGCGGTGAGGATCGAAATAGTTACCCTTGGAGCCTCTTGTCCAATTGTATTTCGCCTCCCCGTAAAAACTCAGGCGCAAACCGCTTTGGGTTTTCATCATTTGACCACTAAATGGATCATCTGTGTTTGCGCCACCGCCATCGCGGAGAAGTTCGAGCTGTTCGTTGACCTTCTTTATTTGTTCTTGTAATTCCTTAATGCGTTTATCCGCATCAGGGTTTTGCGCTTGTACACTTGGCATCATCAGCCACGAGCACAAAGCCATCAGTAATGGTATGACAGATTTATTATTTTTCACCCTATAGTTTTATTTCCAGTTTAAGTTTTGTGAGACAAACCTCACAGTTAATGCAAATGAGACTCGATCTCGAATTGCTGAAGCGGAATCTATTGAGACAGAGTCTCAGTGTCAACTGGTTTTTTGGATTTTTTTCCGGAATATTTTGGCTCCGACTAAATGGCCCAAAAAACAGGCTAAAAAAAGCCATCCGAATAAGTCATGCAACTCGCGAAGCCAGTTTTCCGGTTGTTCCCATGACTCCAAGCTCATGACTTTCAAAGGATAGAGAATTAGAGTGCCAGTAATAATTAGTCCTCCAAATATCACTATCAAAGGTAAGCCTGTCCATAAGTTTGCACGCATGCGCCAACCTCCGCGCGCATGTTGAAAGAGAATCCATCCGAATAGAATTGCCATAGCCGGGCTCAGCAACCCATGCCATGACTTCCAATCGATGAGCGAAGGGTTTTCTTTCTCGGTCATTTGCCCTGTGACATCGGTGGATTTATCCTGCTCGGGGTTATTAGGATCAAAATCTTGAAATCCTTCTCCGCCTTTCTCAAAGGCATCTTTGAGTTTGTTCGTTGTTTTCGAGTTTACTGAATCTGCTGTATTTTTGACTTCTCCGGTTTCTTCCAGCAGTTCTCCAGCCATAAATCCAGTGATGAAGCTGGCCGCAATAAGCAGAGAGACAATGGACTTTGAAAGAGAGGAAAGTTGAGTGGGACGTATGGAGCGCTGGAGCGGTTCCTGCGGTTCATCCTTTTCAGGAGCTCTTATTTTTGCAGGCGCCGAGACTTTTTAGCTCCTCGCAACGTCCTGTG
>CAYUXV010000102.1:0-7531 GCA_964448875.1 uncultured Verrucomicrobiota bacterium | reverse complement strand
TTCTCTACCTATGGACCGACAGCGGCATCGTTACCTGCGTCGACGCAGCAACTGGAAACGAGCATTGGCGAGAACGCGTCGGAGGCGAGTTCTACAGTTCCCCCATTTGGATCGAGGGGCGCTTGTATTGCATCAGCAAGCGCGGCCAGATCGTGGTTCTCGCTGCGAGCCGGAAGTTCAAAGTATTGGCCCGCATGGAACTGGGCGAAAAGGCATTCGCGACCCCGGCCGTCGCCAACGGCGTCATGTATCTGCGTACGCAATCGCGTTTGTACTCGCTGGGAAAAGCACAGTAGCCGACGTATCATACCAGTTCAGAATGACATTGACCCGTGGAAGCGCTGTGCGTCGCAATGACATGGAGAAGTTCTATGAACTCTTCTGGAAACATCCCACCAAGTAACCCCCTAACGCCCCTCCAGCTGCCCCCCCATTGACGTCAGCTTTGTAGCCCTCCCTCGCCGATTGGGTCAGTTCACCAAGGATTCGTCCGGCAAACTCCACGTCCTCGCCCCTTGTTGTAAATCGCTTGTCGGGGATGGTGCCGGATGGCCGAACGCGAATACGGAATTTTTTTGTCCTACACACGGTGCGTAAACTCTGACTTCGAATCCATTTTTTTCGCGACAAAACATGGCTGTACCTTTTCCCGCTTTGCCATTTTGCCGTGTCAAAAACGTGTCTTCAAGTGGTGCTTGTGCGTTCTTTCGTTGAATATCGGGAAAAGCGAAGGACGGCGCCCCCTTAGCCGGAACGCCGCCCTTCAATCGAGGCATGTCACAGACCTTCTTTCCCTCTCAAAATTATTCTAGGTGTGGAGGCTGGTACAATCGCCTAACTGAATAAGGTTAAAGCAAACCTCGTGCCAACTGTGGATGGTTGTATTAACCTTACTTTTCCAGAGGAAACAAAACTCAAGAATGTTTTCTTCCTGAGTTAAGCGCGAACTACACGCATTCGCGCGTGATATTTATACCGACACAATCAACAAATAGAATTAACAGGTTCGTTGATAATATCTACACGTGGCTTGATGCCGAGGCCAGCATGAGTAGATGCGGCCAAACGTCCGCCTTCTCTTTGCGGCGCACCCTCCGCGATGCTGGTGGTCACGTAGCTGTTGAAGTCAGTCGATGTAAATAGCAATTCTGGTGGAGTACTGTGTGCGAGTGCGGCGATGGCGGCGGTGACGATGTCACCGCCCCAGCTATCCTCAATGGTCATCGCAATGCCGAGGTCTACACACAGGTCGCGTGCCTGCTTTAGCTTGGTGAGACCGCCTAATTTACTTATTTTAAGGTTTACTACGTCCATAGCGCCATCTGCATGGCCGCGTAGTAGTGGGCGTAGACCATCAATGTTCTCATCAAGGACAAAGGGATGGTCTGTGCGACGACGGATGGCGAGACACTCCTCGTAGGTGCGGCAAGGCTGCTCAATGTAGACATCCACATCGCGCACTGCGCGTACCACCCGGGCGGCCTCGTGTTGGGTCCAGCCGGTATTGGCGTCTGCCACCAGCTTGTCGGTCGGCTCAAGTATCGCGCGTGCCTGATGGATTCGTTCTATGTCCACATCCGGATCACCGCCTACTTTCAATTGGAATCTTCGATAGCCTTCAGTGCGGTAGCCCTTAATCTTCTCTGCCATTGCCTCGGGTGATTCTTGGGAGATTGCCCTGTACAAAACGAAATCCTCACCATAACGCCCGCCAAGCAGTTCACATACACTTTGGTTGCAGACCTGTCCGAGAATGTCCCAGAATGCCATGTCGAGCGCGCTTTTGACATACGCATGCCCTTGTAGTGAGTGATCCATTAACCGGTTCAATGGACCCAGGCGAGTTGGGTCTTGCCCGAGCAGATGTGGCCCCAGTTCGGCGATGCCTTCTCTCGCACCTTTGGCATAAGCTGGTAGATAAAATGGTCCGAGAGGGCACACTTCTCCATGGCCTATCACTCCGGCATCTGTTTCCACCGCCACAACTGTGCTGTCAAAAACTTCGACCGATTTCCCGCCGGACCAGTTGTAGGTGCCCTCATGTAAAGGGAGATCAACCTGATAAACCTTGATGCCTGTGATTTTCATTCGCTATTCAGTGAAACGAGATAACCCCAAAAAGCCGATTGGCCAATCAGTTTTTCCCTCCGTTGCCAGGTCAGCCAGCACCACACCCATCACGGTGGAGAACTTGAAGCCGTGCCCGCTGAAGCCGCAGGCGATGGTTGCGCGGTCGCATTCCGGATGATGATCGACAACAAAATGGCCATCCGGCGTATTGGTGTACATGCAGATACGCTGCGAAAGGAGCGGGCCATCACCCTGCGGGATAAACCGCTGAAACCCTTCACGAACTTCCTCTTCATCGCCCGGCAGTGGTTCCCGCTCAACGGTATCCGGGTCGGTTTCCATTGCTGGAAAATGTAACGCTGCTTTCAGTCCAACGCCACCGGATCCATCTGTGGTGATTGGGAATCCATAATAAACCGCACCTTTATCTGCATCTGCAATCCAAACGGGGAAACGATCTGGTGTGAAAATTTCAGGTTTCTGCGGCCAAACCCAGCCCAATACCTGTCGTGTGACTTTTAGTTTTACCCCCAATTCACCCAAGAGCTTGCCTGTCCAGGCACCGGTAGCAAACACCACATGACCGGCATGGTATTCCTCGCGGGCTGTGCGCACCATCACACCCTCGCCTTCCGGTTGCCAATCTATCACCGGTTCGTGTCCGCGCAGGTCTGCTCCCGTCCTTAATGCCTGTTCGGTGAAAGCTGCTACGGCTTGTTCTGAAAGCAAATACCCTGCCTCTTCTTCATGCATGCCTACAAATCCTTCAGGCAATTGGAACTGTGGCCAGTGCTTTCGAAATTCATCCGCGGAAAATATTGTGTGCTTGAGTCCATGTTTCTCAGCCGCTTGCCTTGCACCGCCCACCAGGTATCCATCGGGTGGACCTAGGTACACCGCACCGGTGCGCTTGAGGTGCTCGTGACCTGTAACAGCCCCCAGTTCGTCCCAAAGTTCATATGCCCCGCGTAGCAGGGGCACGTAATCCGGGTGTTCGGTGTAGGAGAGTCGGATTGCCCGTGTTGACCCGGCAAAGGATGCCATTGGGTTTGGTAATGGTCCTTGTTCTAGTCCCAATACCTTGAGCCCACGTTTTGCAAGGTTGTAGCACGTGGCACCTCCCATGGAACCGACACCGACGACGATGACATCCCAAGCCATTGGCATCAGTAGCCGCTGCTATCGGGTGCCTTCTGGATCAATTCAATCTCGTAGCCCTCAGGTGCATCAATGAAGGCGAAGCCGCCACCGTTCTCCTTCATGTGAGGTCCATCAGAGTATTCGACTCCAAGTTCCTTGATATGTTTTTCAAACTCCTCAAGGCTCTCAACTTGGAAGGCGAGATGTGTCAAATCCTCCTGCACCTGTACTCCGCCGCTGGAGGGGTAGGAACAGATTTCGATTTCCTCGTCGCTGTTTGGTGTTGCCAGGAAAACCAGCTCAGATCCGCGTGGAGACTTATGGCGTCGGGTTTCAGTGAGTCCAAGTATGTCCGTATAAAATTTCACTGTACGCTCAAGGTCGTCGACGCGATAGCGGGTGTGCAGTAGTTTTGTAACAATAGACATGGGCTTACAATGGCTAGAATGTGACAATTGTGCAAGGGCGCGAAAACGGCTTGTCATTGTCTTCCAAGTCGCGAGTATGTGCCCGTGTCACGTTTTTTGTTTTTTTTGTTTATCGCTTTAGGTGCAGCTGCTGCACCGCCACCGAACTTGGTGGTTGATGGTATCCCAGTCATTCCAACTGAGTTGCGTGAAAAGGTGAAACCGTATCTGCAGTTGGGTATGGTTCGGTTTTACGGATGGCATCCTTCAAAACGAGAAATTTTAATTTCGTTTCGCGGAGTAAATCAACAATCTACACAACTACATTTAGTTAATGCGCCTAAAGTGAAACCCCGCGTTTTGACCGATGGTGCAGAGCCTGTTCGCGATAGTGCTTTCCAGCCGAGGAAGGGGCGGGATGTGTTGTTTGCCCGTGATGTGGGTGGCAATGAGGCGTACCAACTTTTTCGAATAAACCCTCAGGCAAAGAAACCTGTGCCTATTTTGCTTTCGGATGGACATAGCCGGTTTACGAGCGGGAAATGGTCTCCGGATGGAAGATATTTAGCGTACATGTCCAACCAACGGAATGGTCATGACTATGACTTGTATGTGATGGAGTCAGCTCGTCCACAGGATGCAAAAAAGTTGACTGAGTTGAAAGGCGGCGGTTGGCAGGTAATGGATTGGGCTCCAAACGGAGCAATATTACTGCTGCGTGAGTATGTTTCAATCAACGAGAGCTATCTGCATATTGTTGATGTCCAGTCTGGCACGATATCTTCTTTAACCCCGCGTAAAGAACGCAAAGTGTCGCGCGGCATGGCGCGCTTTGGAGCGGACATGACAAAGGTCTATCTTACGGATGATTTCGACGGAGAATATCAACAACTTTGCCAACTGGATTTGAGTTCTGGTGTGCGCCGTGTGTTGACCCCTGAGTCCAGATGGGATGTTGAGGAGTTTGATGTTTCTCCGACGGGTGACATAGTAGCCTTCGTTAAAAATGAGGCGGGTTATGGTCGTTTACATCTGCTGGATTTGAATACTGGGGAGAAGGAAACGCCTGAGCTTCCAATGGGTCGCATCAGTCAACTGCATTGGCGATCCAATGGCATTGAACTCGGCTTTAGTCTCAATGCGGCGGATTCTCCGGGTGATGTCTATTCGCTGAACCGTACCACAGGCAAGCTTGATCGTTGGACGGAAGCACCATTGCACGGGATTGATGCCAAGTCATTGGTGCGACCATCTTTGATCAAGACGCCCAGTTTCGATGGGCAAATGATCCCGTCATATTTATATCTACCGGATAACAAAAAATTTCCCGGCCCGAGGCCGGTTGCGATTTGGATTCATGGCGGGCCGGAAAGTCAATGGCGTCCTGGTTTTTTAAGGCACTATAATTTCCTGATCAACGATTTGGGTATTGCTCTGGTGGCGCCCAATGTGCGTGGGTCGCGTGGCTACGGTCGTAGTTATCTGCTTCTGGACAATGGGTTGGCACGTGCTAATGCGGTTACTGATATTGCAGCCGTGTTGAACGAAATCTATCGTCATCCACGTCTTGATGGTAACCGTGTGGCTGTGATGGGCGGGAGTTATGGAGGGTTTATGACCTTGGCTTGCATGGCCAGATTCAACAGCTTTATTCGTTGTGGGATCGATGTGGTAGGCATCTCGAATTTCGTGACTTTTTTGAAGAACACTAAAGGTTACCGTCGCGATTTGCGGCGTGCGGAGTATGGGGATGAGCGCGAACCCAAAATGAAGAAGTTCCTTGAATTCATATCACCATTAAACAACGTTAAGGAGATTACACGCCCACTATTGATTGTGCAGGGGGCCAATGATCCGCGCGTGCCGGCAAGCGAGAGTGAGCAGATGAAAAAAGCACTACGTGATCGCGGCAACGCAGTATGGTATCTGTTGGCAAAAGATGAGGGTCACGGCTTTCGCAAGCGAACAAACCGAGAATACCAGTTTCTTTCAACAGTGCTTTTCTTGAAGCAGTACTTACTCGGAGATTTACCCAAGCAAACCAAGCCCGAGGGGTGATCCATTGACATAGATCGCTAAATTCTTTACGAACATCTCTTCTTAGGGAGCTGTCATTATTTTTCATGGGCCAAAAACAAAAAAAACGTCATTTCGCCAGTGATAATAATTCGGGCATTTGTCCTGAGGCGTGGGCTGCCTTGGAAGAAGCCAATCAAGGACATGCCGTTGGTTACGGGGATGATCCCTGGACAAAGAAAGCCTGCCGGCTGATCCGCGATATTTTTGAGACGGATTGTGAGGTGTTCTTTCTCTTCACTGGTTCTGCTGCTAATGCGTTGGGCTTGGCAACAGTGTGCCGCAGTTATCACGCAATTCTATGTCATGAGGCTGCTCATGTGGAAAATGATGAATGTGGCGGTCCCGAATTTTTTAGTGGCGGCGCCAAGGTTCGTTTCCTGACGGGAAAAGATGGACGTTTATCACCAGTCACAATTGCCAAGGCTGCCGGCAAGCGTACCGATCTGCATTTTTCAAAGACTGCCGCGCTCAGCCTTACCCAATCGACAGAGCTCGGTACGGTTTACAAGCCCGATCAGCTTAAAGCCCTTTGCCGCGAGGCTAAGAAGCATAAACTAAAAGTCCATATGGATGGCGCACGGTTTTCCAATGCCGTTGCAAGCCTCGGCGTGAAGCCCAAGGACATAACATGGAAAGCCGGGGTGGATGTGTTGAGCTTTGGCCTCACCAAGAACGGCACTCACGCTGGCGAGGCGTTGATATTTTTTAACAAGGAGTTGGCACGAGAGTTTGACTCGCAGAACAAGCAGGCTGGGCAACTTGCCAGCAAGATGCGTTTTCTAGCTGCGCCTTGGGTGGGGTTGCTGAAAGATGGCGCCTGGTTGCGTCATGCCGCTCATGCCAACCACATGGCACAAAGGCTTCGGCGGGCGTTGGCAAAGATTCCGGGAATCCAGTTCATGTACCCAACTCAGGCAAATGCAGTTTTTGTGGATATGTCACCGGTTCTGGTTAATGCCTTACACAATTGTGGTTGGCACTTTTACACGCTTTATGGTGACAATGATGCTCGTCTGATGTGTTCTTGGGATACTACCCAAGAGGATATTGATGGATTTGTCTCCGATTTTAAAAACCTGATGGGTAAGCGTAAAAAGTTGCGCCCCGATACCCGTAAAGGGCAGGGGCGCAAACCGAATTAAGACAATGAACTAGCGGCGTGGCTGAACTTGAGGCCCGCCAGACCTTCTAGGTGGAGTACGCGGTTGTATTTTTGGCCGCGGTCGACCGATTCCAATGCCGGGAACCCGACCACCGGGACGTACAGGCTGAATGCCGATACCCGGGCCACCTGGCCCAGGAACTGGCTGGATGGAAGCGATGCCATTTAGTTCGGCGTATCTTACAACGGGTACTCCTTTAAGCTTATTAATGCCTTGTTCTACGTTTGTGGTTGCAGGAAGGCGCACGTGCAGGATGGTATCATTAATCATCGTCTTCATAATTCTGATGCCTGGGACAGCTGCTTGCAGCGATTTTTCACTTTCAGCGCGGAGAGTTCCCTTGTTAACGCCTACAAGGAGTTCGCCGGGTGCATAGCTACCGGTCGGGTGTTTGGCGGCAAATGCAGGGCTTATTCCCTTGCTGTTATTCCCCTGTGGTGGCTTGGGTGCATTCGTCTTTAATTCCCCGATGCGTTTCTCCAGCTTGGCAACTTCCGCATTATACCGATCAAGCGTGGTTCCCTTTAGGTTTGCGCGCGCCATGAAGTTCTTGATTTGCTTCAAACGCGCTTCCAGCCGGGCGATTTGGGTTCCATTATCAGTCGTTGCAGTTCCACCTGACTTTCGTCCAGCAGCATCCTTGTCTAGATTCTGCTGAATCCACTTGGCCAG
>CAYUXV010000101.1:0-13810 GCA_964448875.1 uncultured Verrucomicrobiota bacterium | reverse complement strand
ATGGCATTGATCTCAGGTGTAACCATGCCTCAGTCAACCCCTCCGATTCACGTGATGGGAAAAGCCACCAGCAGAACATTACCCATATTGCTGGGTATAACGCACAATAGGTCGAAAGCATGATCCATCCCGAAATTGCACCGGGAGGATATGGAATATGCAAAACCCAATATAGTGATGATAAATAGTGAAGCAGCCCCGCTACATAACCCAACCCAAATATCCGCCACATTCGAGGGGCATGACAAAGGGCCAACAGTAATGCTGGCGCAAGCCATCCCGCCAGCGCAATTGAAGGGTGAGGAAATGCAAGTGTCCATATCCCACCTGCCAATGCCGCACCGGCCCATGGTTTCAGTTTTCTCTTTAACTCACCTCCGTCCAACTTACGCAGCTTGACGAATAATGAGAGAAAGGCAAGCCGGGTCTGTTCACTTGGTTTTACCTTGCGACAAACCGACTTAGGCCTAAGTTGGGCCCATCAATGAAATCCATTAAACTCGGGAAAAGCTCATTATGTGTTTCACACATTGCATATGGCTGTTGGCGAATTGCAGGAACATGGGACTCTTCACGCGTAACACCTCAAGCCAGGGCAAGCGGAGTACAGGCATTGATTACTGCGCACGAAGCCGGATATACATTTTATGACTTGGCAGATATTTATTGTGACAATGTTTCAGAAGAAATTTTCGGCCAAGCTTTGCGCAAGGTAAAAGGGCTTCAACACAACGCAATTATTGCAACAAAGTGTGGAATCCGGGCACCAAATACACCGACCCCTGGAACTCCGTATCGCTATGACTTTTCTTCAGAGTACATCATAAAATCCTGTGAAGGGTCTTTAAAACGCCTTGGAATTGACTGTATCGATGTCTATCAAATGCACCGCCCTGATTATCTGATGGATCCATCTGAGATCGCCAAAGCATTCGCAAAGTTAAAAAAATCGGGAAAAGTAAAACACTTTGGGGTCAGCAACTTTAAACCATCGCAGATCGCAATGCTACAGAGCACGTTGAAACAACCTCTACTGGTAAATCAAGTGGAAATTAGCCTTTCACAACTTGAATCGTTTGAAAATGGGACGCTCGACCATTGTATTATGGAAAAGATAACTCCTATGGCATGGAGCCCACTTGGGGGAGGTCATCTCGGTAATGGTCCAAAAAAAGTGCTGCCAACTCAGGAAGGTTATCGAGCCGGCAGAATTAGACGCGCTTTGGATAAGCTTGCGCGCGAATTTGGCGTCAACCGTAGAATCATTGCAATCGCATGGCTTTTACGTCATCCGGCAGGCATTGTCCCAATAGTTGGCACAACCCAATCTGCGCGCATTCAAGAATTGTCACAAGCTGGAGAGATAAACCTTTCTCGCGAGAATTGGTATACTTTGCTCACGGCTGCGCGCAAAAATGATTTGCCATGACACCTGCCGAGCTCGGGTTCAGAATGCCGGCAGAATGGGAGCCACATGTTGGCACTTGGTTGGCTTGGCCTCGATGTGAAGGAATCAGCTTTCCTGGAAACTATGAAGACATTCTACCTGCTTTCAGCGAGATGGTTGGCGCTATTTCATCTGACGAGAAAGTATTTATAAATGTATGGGATAATAAAATGGAAGATGAGGCCTGCGAAGTATTATCAAGCCATAACACCCTAAATGCTAATGTTCATTTCCATCACTTCAAATCATATGAACCATGGATTCGTGATCACGGTCCAATTTTTATCACAAATAAGACCGATCGCGCGGTAGTTAATTGTGGATATAATGCATGGGGGGAAAAGTATCCACCATTTGACCTTGATAACAAAATCCCTGAACAAATTGGCAAATTGCGATCACTTAAACAGTTCAGGCCAGATATAATTCTAGAAGGCGGCTCAGTTGATGTAAATGGCAATGGCACTTTATTGACAACCGAAAGCTGTCTTTTAAACCCAAACCGAAACCCAAACTTATCAAGAGGAAATATAGAAAATTATTTGAATGATTATTTGGGGACCTCCAATATCCTTTGGCTTTCAGAAGGCATTGAGGGGGATGATACGGACGGCCATATTGATGTTTTGGCAAGATTTGTAGATACAAATACCATATTAACAGTCTTCGAGGAAAACTGTGACGATGCAAATTTTCACCCGTTACAAAAAAATTTAAGCCGACTCCAAGGCATGCGAAATGAAGATGGAGATCCCTTTAACATTACCAAGGTCCCGATGCCGTCTGCTGTGTTTCATAAAGGCGAACGCATGCCCGCAAGTTATGCTAATTTTTACATCACCAACAAATCCGTAATTGTACCAACGTATCGCGATTCTAATGACGATACCGCAATCAATATAATCCAAAGTAAATTCCCCTCTCGCAAGGTCATTGGAATCGACTCAACAGATTTGATCTGGGGCTTAGGGTCTTTCCACTGCCTCACACAACAGGAACCATTGATCTGATAAACACCCATTGTTTCGAAAATATCTCCACAATTTGCACTCCAAGACGCCAAGGATTATTGACCGACACATAAAATTGTGCTACTTCTGGGATTTGTGAGAGTTACTGTTTTTCAATTAAGTCTACTTAATGTGACCATCAATGTACCAGGCCGCCCTGCTGTGGATGCTTGTCGAACATAGAGACCGATTTCGACAAACCCACGGCTGGCTGGTCGTGGGTTTTTTGTTGCCCGCGCCACAACCAAAACTCGAGCTAAAATGAGCAAAACTACAACGAATAAAAGAAAAGCCACACTTAAGGCGCGAAAAACCAAAATCGGGAGCCCCATGTTAGGCAGTGATATACTTGTGTCCGCATTGGAACGAGAAGGTGTAGACACAATATTTGCCTATCCTGGTGGTGCCAGCATGGAACTGCATCAGGCACTAACACGATCAACTCAAATCCGAACGATCCTACCACGACACGAACAAGGTGGGGCTTTTGCCGCAGAAGGCTACGCTCGAGCGACGGGCAAAGCAGGAGTATGTATGGGCACCAGCGGGCCAGGCGCAACCAACCTTGTAACGGGTATAGCCGACGCATGGATGGATAGTATCCCGATGGTAGCCCTTACGGGACAGGTTCCTCAGGCAATGATCGGCAAAGGCGCATTCCAGGAAACAGACATCTACGGAATGACTTTATCCGTCGTAAAACATAGTTATCTCGTCACGGATATCACTGATTTACCCAGAGTAGTTAAAGAGGCGTTCCATATCGCTCAAACGGGTCGTCCAGGACCAGTCCTAATTGATTTTCCAAAAAACCTACAGCAGCAGAAGGCACAACCCGTATGGCCAAACAAGATGGATCTGCCTGGCTACCCGGACTTACCGCGCGCAGATGACGTGGAGCTAAACGAGATTATCGGTCTAATTGAAAAATCTAAAAGACCAGTACTGTATTGTGGTGGTGGTGTAATCACTGGTGAAGCCAGCAAAGAGCTTCGTGAATTTGCGATGGCAGCAAATATTCCTGTAACGACCACTATCATGGGTGCAGGCTGTTTTCCGGAGACGCACAATCTCTCATTACGTTGGCTGGGCATGCACGGTGCAGCATACGCAAACTGGGCTGTGAGTGGTGAATTTAAAAAAAGCCCGAAAGGTAACGTAAGTAAAGTCGCTAATGGCGCAGATTTATTATTGGCATTTGGAGTGCGTTTTGATGACCGCGTAACAGGTAAGGTTGAAAAATTCTGCGAACACGGAACTATTGTTCACGTGGACATTGACCGCTCGGAACATAATAAAAATCGACTCGTTCACCTTCCCGTACACAGCGACGTGAAATATGCCCTAGGCAAGCTCGCTACGATGGTGAAGAAACGTCCAATCCGCAACAAATTTACTGCGTGGCACAAACAGGTAGATGCATGGAAAAAGAAGGGCTCGTTTCACTACAATGCGAATGACCAATCACTCGAGGTGGAACACTTGCGCGATGATCTCAGTAAACGCGAAGAGATTATTATGCCGCAGCATGTAATACAGGAATTATATAATCAAACAGAAGGCGATGCCATACTGACAACCGGAGTGGGGCAACACCAAATGTGGAGCGGGCAGTACTACAAGTGGACAGAACCGCGCACATTACTGACTAGTGCAGGACTCGGAGCAATGGGTTTTGGCTATCCCGCCGCACTCGGCGCAAAGGTTGGGCGACCAGATAAACAAGTAATCGACATAGATGGTGATGGTTCATTTCTGATGAACGTACAAGAATTGGCAACTGCCCATATTGAAAATATCGCAGCAAAAGCCATCATTTTAAACAATCAACACTTGGGTATGGTTGTTCAGTGGGAAGACCGATTCTATGCTGGCAACCGAGGTCATACCTATCTTGGCGACCCTCATAACCGACGACAAATATACCCAAACTACAAGGAGATTTGCGAAGGTTTCAACGTGAAGTGCGAACGCGTAATCCGCAAAAAAGATTTGCCCGACGCCCTGAAACGCATGCTTGATGCAGATGAACCATATATACTTGATGTAATAGTACCATATACCGAACACGTTCTACCCTTTATACCTGCTGGCCATACGGTGGCGGACATGATTTGGTGAACGTTTTATAACTGAAAAACAACCAAATATGATTAACGCAAAAAATATTTATAGTAATTTTGCACTCATTATTTTCGTTAGCCTAGTGTCCGCAACAGGAGCAGAGCGACCATTTGATTTACAAAAAATGAAATTAGGCAGACTGCCTGCTAATTACATAAGTGGTTCACACGGCACCGGAAAATCAAGTTTATGGGAAATTTCAGAAATTGAAGTCCCGAGTTTCTTGAACCCCAATATACTTGTCAAAAAACACGTATTAGCACATGTGGGTAAAATACAGGATTCTGATAATTACCCAGTTTTATTCCATAAAGGCAAAGAATTTGAAGAAATAAAAGTAACAGCCCGCCTTCGTATTACCGGCGGCAAAACAGTGCAAGCAGCAGGTATTATTTTTGGAGCAAAAGATGATAAAAATTTTCTCCTTATCGCACTTAAGCCAGCTACCAAGGAACTCTATGCAACCGATATTACAAATGGTTCAATATCAAAAGCCAGAATATCTGCGATACCTGCTCCGAAAGATGGTTGGTATAATATTATATTATCCTGTCGATCCCGAAGGATTTCCTGGGTAATTAATGGAGAGACCTATCCAGAGCTGCTAGCACCAAAACCGGTCAGAGGCAAAGTTGGAGTGTGGACCCGAGGTGACACTGCCTGTGAATTCTCGCTCATCAAGATTGAGAAACCTGAAACCATAGCGCAGAAAGCAGTAGACCAAGCATCAAAAAACAACAAACATGTTACTATTTTACAATTGATTGCTGTAATGCCAAAAACCAAAACCTTGTCCATTGTAGCCAGTTCAAGGCCCGATGATCTTGGGAAAAAGATACCTGAGGAACAAGATGTTAAAAAAACCCTTAAAGATGGTACAATCTTTTATCGTTCTGATAAAAAAACAGCACGGGTAACTATGCCAGTGCGTGACCTGGATGGTATAATCATTGCCGCTGCTCACATATACCTAAAACCTTCAGACAACCGAGTAAGGCACAAGGCACTAGCATCAGCAATTGTTCTCAAGATTGGAGAGCAAGTGCAAGATTCCCGCAGGCTCTTCCAATAGGTTCAATCAAGGCTTGGGCTTGGAAGGGCGAGGCGGCAGTTTCCTAATTGAGCGAGGACGTTTGAGTTGTCTGGGGATATCCGAATCCGACGTCACTCGCCGCCCTCCTCTGACTACGATATCACCACGGTCATCCAAAGAAAACGTGGGGCGTACCTGTCGATATATCTCATATGTTTGTCTTTTAGACATTTCGCCATCAGAATCAATCACGCAATAAAGATATGACCGTGATCCATTCTGGAAAATCGCATGTGCATATCTCGACTGATCGAGATGAAATTCTGGCTTTGCAAACGATACTATACCCCCTAAAGGCTGAACATTATACACAGCCTTCCCCTTCTCTTCTTCGACACGGACATAGAGGTGCGTTCGGCCTTGATTGCGTTTCCTAATTAATGTGTATGCGCGAATCTCTGGCTTTTTAGATTTGTTAATTAGGTCAGGAATGCCTTGTCGCAATGTCATTATTGAAACACCTCGCACAACGCGTACCGCAGGAGCACTTGCAGAAATTGTCTCCTTCCATCTGCGCACTTTAATATGAGCCTGAATAGAGTATCTCCCAGCATCAGACAGGTTAAAAAACGGGCCAATATTGAAATACTTGTCCACCGAATTTTTATCATCCACGACAAACACTTCCCCTGCCGGAACACTCCCCCTATGATGAACAGGTTTAAGATCCAGATCAAAAATTGTGAATTTTATCCAGTCTTTATCTTGGCCTAAGATAACCGGCTCACCAGAAATGTTTTTAATGCTCAGCCTGACATTCAGAGGTTCGTTTGGAAGATACTCCCGATATTCCGTCACCATAACAACCTGCAATCCTTGTGCATTTAACGCAACCACAGGCACGAGCATACCTAATAATAAAATCAACCACCTCCCCATACCCCAAACTTACGTATTGAATTTTAACACGCAAGTTTACACTTAAAGCACTTATCAACAGGCACGCGCAACTAACTGCTTTGAATCATTTACCAACAGCCAATCGTTCAGCTAAGCGATCCGGCAAACCTGCCGCCCGAATCTTTTCCTGCGCTATCTCCAAGTCATAGTTCAATCGGTGCAGCTTAATTATTCCTTCTTCCGTATCGTACACTACGTATGCTGCCCTAGGGTCTCCATCCCGGGGCTGTCCAACACTACCAACATTGACGAAATATTGCCGCCCTTTCTCCACTTTAATTTCATCATATACCCCTCCCTTGACTTTCACATTTTTTTCAAAAGCTATCGGCACATGCGTATGGCCGTGAAAACAAACTGGAGTATTTTGGTAATTAAAGCTCATTTCCGCATCATGCTCTGTCTGCACATAACCCCAGTACCGGGGCGTATCCATAGTCGAGTGTACAATCGAAAAGCTATCAACCAGACGGATATATCGAAGATCTCGCAGCCATTTTCTTTCTTCCTCTGTTAACTGCTCTCTCGTCCAAAGAACAGCCTCTGCCGCAACTGGATTGAATGATGACAAGTCAATGTCTTTTCCTACATATTCATCATGGTTACCCATGACACACGGCATATTCATTTCGCGCACGATTTTCATGCACTTAGAAGGATCCGCATTATAACCTACAACATCACCGCCACAAACATACTTTTCACACCCCTGCTCATGTGAATGTGCTAGCACCTTATTCAGTGCTTCCAGATTACCATGTATGTCAGATAAAATTGCGTACTTCATTCAGTGACGTTTATTAGCAAGTCATTCGGCAATCTCAAAACCCTTAAATTCGCCGGTTTTTTCAAGCCACTCAGCCGTTTCCAATCGGATAAAGCCGCCCAATCCTGCCTCTGGAATTGCCGCTTGAAAAGCTTCTAATTCACTTCTTTCGCCTTCTGCAAACAACTCAACCCGCCCATCAGACATATTTCGGATACTACCGGTTACATCAAATCCCATCGCAGTTTGCTTTACAGTCCATCTAAATCCGACACCCTGAACACGACCTTCGTAGAAAATATGCAGCCTCATTAAACTATGAAAATATTGCCACATTCAAAAATGTTATAACCCGCGATCTGGTTTATGCACCTCATACTCTCCTTTACTCGTTTTCTTTAGAACTGTAAACCCTGCCTCTTTAGCCTCCCGAATATTTGGGGTTTTAAGATGTTTAGGCATGTAAACTTTGCCGCTATATAATTTTTTTACAGGTTTCTTGCACGCGGGACATGCTGTTAATGGCGCAGCCTTCAAGGGTCGACGGATTTCAAATACACCTCCACAAACTTTGCAATCTCCACCGCAAATCTGATATTCATAAATTGGCACGCGAAGAAATTACCAAAATATATTAAATTACAAAAGCACTCTCCTTGCCCGTTTCAGAACATGAGCTTACCATAGATTATGGCAATTGCCCGAATCCTAGTTGACGGCTATAGTTTGCTTCATACTTGGAGCACGCTCGCCCCAGGTAAACCTAGACACTCGGCGACAGCACGGAACGCATTAATAAAAAAACTAACTCAATACTGCGATGCTATTGACACCCCAGAGACAATAATTTTTGATGGAAGCAGTTCACCCCGAAACACCCCAAAAGCTCATTCAGCGGATGGCGTCGAAGTTCTTTATTCAAAAAAAGGCCAGACTGCCGATGATCTAATTGAGCGCACCGCCTACCGACTAAAACCTTTTGGCCCCGCACTTGCCATAACAAATGACTATGCGGAAAGAGACACGGTTATTTCTTCTGGAGGATTTGCTCAAAGTTGCGAACAGTTTATTCAAGTTGTTGAGGAGATTCTAGGACAACAGTCACGTGATATAACCAGGCATAATCGTAAAGAAAATATGCGTTTCAAGCGCCCGCGATGATCTGATTGGCTGCCCGTAATAACGCTTTCATCTCCAGCTCATTCCCGATCGTAATTCGAAGCCAGTCCTTCACTTCAGCATTAGCAAACCATCGCACCAGCACATTCTGCTCACGTAATTTTTCAAACCATATTCGCGCCTTACACTCTGGCGGTTTTACCAAAATAAAATTCCCAGAACTCGGAAACACTTCAAAACCCAAACTTTGCAATTCTTTTGTCACTAACTTTCGCATCTTCTTTATGAGCCGAAAATTCTTACGATAATACGACAGGTCTTTCAATGTCGCCAACGCCGCCACCTGGCCCAAACCATTAACATTGTAACTATCCCGGATTTTATCGAGTGGCTCCACTAACTCCGGTTTTCCTACAAAATAACCAATTCGCTGAAAACAAAGCGAATAAGCTTTTGAGAATGTTCGCGACACAATGACGTTGGGATAATTCAATGCTAATGACAGCGCATTTTCCTCAGCAAAATCTACATATGCTTCATCCAGAACAACCACACCCTTTTGTGCGCGCACTAATGACTCTAATTCCTCAGTCGCATACCCCCGCCCACTTGGTGCATTCGGCGACGTGACATATGTCAATGCCGCACTGAAATCCCATTGTTTTTCTTTTCGTAATACCGCCACTGATGGCATGGAAAAATCTTTTCTCAAAGATACTTCAATGCATCTAGCGTTATGAATTTCAGATAATATAGCATACAGTGAGTAACTGGGTGTGAAATACTGAATTGCCCCCTTACCAGGCTCCACAAAGGCTCTTGTAGCTAAAGCCAGCAATTCATCCGAACCATTACCAATTATGATATTTTCAACCTCACACTGGTGCAACCGTGCCAACTCTTCGCGTAACTTTTGAGCCGTTGGGTTTGGATAAAAACGCAACCGTCCATCCACCGCCGACTTTACTGCCTTCAACACATTTGGCGAAGGCGGGAATGGATTCTCGTTGGTGTTCAGCTTGACGAGCCTTCGCACACTCGGCTGTTCACCAGGCACATACGGCGCGAGTTTCTGGATATGTCGGCGCACATATTTCATTTCTCCAACCGAATGGTCGCAGAATGCCCATGAGCGTCCAATCCTTCCATCCCAGCGATCTTCTCAACAGCCTCCACAGACTTTTCCAATGCAGATCTAGAATACTCAACTATACTTGTACGTCGCTGAAATTGGTCCACCGTTAGACCTGAAAATGATCGCCCAGCACCACCAGTTGGTAACGTATGGCTGGGACCAGCCACGTAATCACCCAATACCGTCGGCGACCATGGACCAACAAAAATTGCCCCTGCTGTTACGATCCTTTTAGCCAATCTCCAAGCGCCACGTGTCATTAGCTCACAATGTTCTGGCGCCAAAGCATTCGCCACATCTACGGCATCGTTGAGATTTTTTATGTGGATCAGGCAGGCGTTTCTTTCAAGTACCTCCTTGATAAAACAACTTCGCGAAAGAGTCTCCACCTGTTTCTTAATTTCTACATCTACAGCTCGCATCAATTTTTCCGAGGTTGTAACCAACCAGCACCGTTCTTGCCCCGATCCATGCTCGGCCTGTGCTAATAAATCTGATGCGATCAATTTTGGTTTTGCACTGCTATCGGCAATAACCAGCAGTTCACTCGGCCCGGGCAGCAGATCAATCGACACCCGCCCAAATAAAAGTCGCTTCGCGGCCACAACATACGCATTACCAGGCCCAAATATTTTCTGGACTGCACAAATTGTTGGTGTCCCATAACCCATTGCTGCAATTGCCTGCGCTCCGCCAATCCTGTAAATCTCAGATGCTCCTGCAATTTGGCAAGCGTGTAGCAGGTTGCTATTAATAACCCCACCTTCTCCAGGTGGTGTGCAGACACATATTTCACTGCAGCCCGCCACTTTGGCCAAGGTGATCGTCATCAGCGCAGTAGAAACCAAGGGTGCTGTCCCTCCAGGAACATACACACCTACTCTCTCAAAAGCGTCGTACTTTTCGCCGATAACAGCACCCTGTGTGTTTTTGTCTTTCCAGCCTTTTCGTAAACCTTTGCGATGAAACAGCTCGATATTTTTATGGGCAAATTTCAATGCGGCTATCACATCTTTTCCCGTATTCTGAGAGGCCTCACTAAGATCCGCATCCGTTACGCGTAGATCTTTCTTTTCCATTACGACATTGTCGAATTTCTTAGCCATCCTCAACAGTGCCTGATCTCCGTCTTTCCGGACTGAATTAAGAATACGCTGCACACTACGGTCGATAGTATCATCAAATAACGGTGCCGCATTCGTCAATTTGAACAAGTGTCTTGAAAAATTCTTGTCCGAGTGCTTCAGGACTTTCATAAGCGCGGGAAACTAATATCAGAAATCAATGTTGCAAGTGAAAACACACAAAATCCCTAACTTCGGTTAATAGTCATCGCATCGCCTCCAATGTGACCAGCTGACCCAAATCATCTGTAACGATTTTACAAAGTGACGAACTGCTACCGACAGACAATCGGGATTCAATCCCCACAAAACCCAATGGACGTGTTGAAAAACCGTCCCAAACTTCCTGCCATGATTGACCAAGCATATCCGCCACACGCTCAACACCTTGACTCGGACGCAAGGCAGATCCAGCAAGATTGGTTTTGCCCGGTTGCCGAACAATTTGATCCTCCCCTACCTCGATATCAAGACGCCCTACGGTATATCTACCCGGAGGCGCACCTGCGGCTGACATCGCATCGGTAGTGTAATAAATATTCGATGGGCTCAAAAGACGATGAAACAAACGAAACAACATTGGCCTTACATGAATACGATCCGGGATCAACCCGCACATTAACCCCCCCGTATCGAGCACTCGCCAAAGAAAATTATCGTGTCGATCTAGTTCTTGAGGCCCACCATTAGATAAGTGCGTAAACCCTGTAGCGCCAGATGCCAGGGCTTCTGTTAGGTTATCCACGCTGGGATCGCAATGACCAAGACTTATTCGCATCCCTAACTCGACCGCGCGCGCAATCGCACCCATTGCCCCCTCACGCTCAGGAGCAACTGTTAACAGGATTAGATCATCCCCAAGCACCTCGCGAAGTTGATTAATATCTTTCACCGTGGCATCACGCATTACGGAAGGATCATGTGCACCGCAAAAGCCCGGTTTAGGCGACAGGAAAGGGCCTTCGACATGCCAGCCAACAATTGCTCGACATAATTCATCGTCTGAGTCTCGCAGTTTTTTCAAATAGTGAAGGCGGTTGATGAGTTTTGCCCAGTCATCGGTAATCAATGTTAAAAACCAGCGCGGACAACCATCCTCCAAAAGTCCAGCAGCAGCTTTTCGCAGGTCACTAGTCTCTAAATCGTCTTTCTGAAAATCAACTCCTGCATAGCCGTTAACTTGGAGATCAAATATTCCAGGCGCATACCATGTGTTAGCAGGAGCCTCCGCTGGATCAATAGACTTAATAATACCATCTCGGAAAACCACACGATGGCCTTCACCTGTATGGTAATGACGAGCTATGATTTCAGCGCTGTTTGCCATGGCAGCTTGTGGTTACATTGCGGCGTGCCCGAAAAGAACTTCCGTGAACGACCCACACAGTATGCTGATTTCCCGCTACTGGGCAAGGTTTGCCGGCTCGGCCTAGCCACACGCGGAAACACTGCCCTTGAACCAGAGGATGTCCTTAAAGCTATTGATTGCGGCGTAAACTATCTTAACTGGTGCACTCATCCTGATGGCTTGAGTAATGCTGTCCGGCAATTAGGCTCACGCCGCAAAGATATTTTCATCGCCGCTCAAATTTACGCTCACACCGCCGAGGAAGCAAAACGCGAAATCAATGGATACCTTACCGAGATGCAAACTGACTATCTCGATGCCCTGACATTTTACTACCTCGAAAAGAAAAGTGAATGGGAAATCATTATTTCAAATAACGGAGCGATGAAAATACTAGATAAGATGAAATCAGACGGCACGCTTCGGGCTATTGGCGTCACTTCGCATCAGCGCGATCTTTCGTCAGAATTAGCCAATAGCAGAAAAGTTGATTGCCTCATGATTCGATACAACGCTGCCCATAGAGGAGCAGAAGCAGATATTTTTCCCACAACGAAGGCTCTCCACATGCCGGTTATCAGCTATACTGGCACACGTTGGGGAGCATTACTGGAAGGAACACCTGAGGACCCGAAAGATTTCGTCCCACCTTCTGCTCCAGATTGGTATCGCTTCACTCTCTGCCACCCTGAAGTAACTGTGTCTCTTATGGCACCTAACGGGCGCAAGGAATTGAATGAAAATCTTAAACTACTTGAAAACTGGCGAGGCATTAACTCAAGCGAATACGCAATGCTAAAGGAACACGGTGACCGTGTCCACAAGCACGCCACTGCATTTCCTTGAGAGGCATTCAGCTTGACGTCAGCGTCCGCATCCTTAATGTGTGCCGCTCCCTATAAATTATGTGTGGTATTGTTGGATATATTGGATCTCGCCAAGCACCTGATATTTGCTTGGCCGGACTTAGGCGTTTGGAATATCGAGGCTATGATTCCGCAGGCATCGCAGTCGTAACCAATAAAACTCTCGATCAACGTAAGGTTGTCGGCAAACTCGACAACATGGCAGAGGCACTCGATTCAACCCCATTAAACGGAACAGTCGGCATCGGCCACACTCGCTGGGCTACGCACGGAAGACCATCAATTGAAAATTCACATCCCCATTTCAGCGGGGACGGCCGGATTGCAGTAGTACACAACGGAATTCTTGAGAATTATCAGGAATAACGCTCAGCACTACAAGCAGATGGAGTGGAGTTCAAAAGTCAAACGGACACGGAGACGATGGCACATCTTGTTTCAAAACATTATGATGGAGACTTACGTAATGCAGTATGTTCGGCTGTGAAAGAACTCCACGGAGCATTCGCCTTCGGAATTATCTGTGCGGACAGTCCAGACGAAATGATCGCAGTCCGCCGCTTCAGTCCATTAGTAGTTGGCATCGGTGAAGGTGAAAACTATATCGCTAGTGATATGGGAGCCATTCGTCCCGAGACAGACAAGGTCTATGTAATTGATGATGACGAGATTTGCCGCATCAGCCGAGACGGCGTGGAAATTACAGACCTGGACTTAAACCCTATTGAGCGTGAAGTTTATACCATCCCTTGGCCTGCGGATGCAGCCGAAGAAGGCGGACACAAAAAGTTCATGCACAAGGAAATCAATGAGCAGCCCAACGCAATCAGCGCCTGCCTTGCTGGCCGCCTTAGCGCCCCGAACAAACCGGTTGTCTT
>CAYUXV010000100.1:0-5878 GCA_964448875.1 uncultured Verrucomicrobiota bacterium | reverse complement strand
GCAAATCTCTCTCGCTGCAGCATTAAAGGCCATCATTGTGGGTGGAGGCACTGTACGTCGCCAGTAGGTATACATGCCACGCCGATAGAGCTTATCTCCCTTATCCTGTTTATAAGCTGCATTGGAAATGCTCTTCCAAATACGCGGTGGCATATAGGGCTTGACCGACGGCCCACCTATGGTGTCGATCATCAGACCGCTCGTAAATAATGCCGAGTCGCGAATAGCATAAGACGTAAGGCGCTTGCGCGGACCATGGGCAAGCAGGCGATTCTCCGGGTCACGCTGCAGCAAGCTCGCCGAGGTGTTCGAAGCCTGTCTATATGTAGCGCTGGTGACGATGAGCTTGTGCATCGCCTTCATATCCCATTTGCGACGGATAAATTCCGTGGCCAACCAGTCCAGCAATGCCGGATGACTCGGCAACTCACCCTGCACGCCGAAATTTTCACTGGTTTTCACAAGGCCCATCCCGAAGTAATGCTGCCACATGCGATTCACCGTCACGCGCGCTGTGAGTGGATGCGCCGGATCCATCAGCCACTGCGCAAGCCCAAGACGATTGCGAGGCCATTTCTCATTCCACTTGCCAAGCACCGGCGGCGTGGCGGGTTGGAGCTTCTCAGATTTGTCCGGTTGGTCGTACAGTCCGCGCTCCAAGCGGTAGGTATCGCGCGGCTTGTCTAGTTCATGTAAGACCATCACCGTGTTCGGTTTTCCTGACTGCGGCCGTGGTACGGAAGTTTGCACCACTTTTATCTTCACCGGTGCAGGTGCCACAAACTTCGCTTCATCATTGGTTAATTTCGGCCAGCTCTTTGGTACTGTGATGAACGGTGGGCTGTTGCCGTTATTTGGCCCTAGCCCGGCCTCAGCAATGTTATTGAAGAAGGCAAACAACCGGTAGAAATCCTTTAGCTTAATGGGGTCATACTTGTGGTCATGACAGCGCGAGCAGGTATGCGTGAGCCCAAGGAACATCGTGCCCATCGTCTCCACTCGATCAGCCACGTATTCAACAATCCATTCATCCGGAATCGAGCCTCCCTCGGAATTGATACGGTGATTGCGGTTAAAACCCGTCGCCACCTGCGTGAAGAAATTGCGGTCCGGAATCAAGTCACCCGCCATCTGCTCGGTGATGAACCGGTCAAAGGGCATATTATTATTGAGCGTCTTGATCAACCAATCACGCCACACCCACATGTAACGCAGTCGGTCATTTTGGTAACCGTCAGTGTCTGCATAACGCGAGGCCTCCATCCACCCCAGTGCCATGTGTTCGCCATAACGCGGCGAGGCTAGCAACCGATCCACCGTTTTCTCATAAGCTTTTGGTGAGTCGTCTTTCAGGAACGCATCCAATTCTGTCAATGAGGGAGGCAATCCGGTGAGATCAAAAGACATGCGCCGTAAAAGGGTGGCTTTATCCGCCTCATTTGCCGGCAGCAGCTTTTCCCTTTCTAATCGAGCCAGCACAAACACATCAATTCCATTGCGGATCCACCGGGAATTTTTCACCTCTGGTAGTGCCGGCTGTTTTGGCGTAACGAATGCCCAATGCCGATCATCCTCCGGCCACTTCGCGCCCAGCTTGAGCCATTGCACCAGCTTAGCGCGATCCTCAACGCTCAGCACGCGATTTGATTTCTCCGGCGGCATACGTTTATCGGGATCATCGCTCGTCAATCGCTTGAGCATCTCACCATCCGACAACACCCCTGCCTTTAGAATCGCTGTTCGGTCATCCAGCCTTAGCTTTGCCTTACGCACCTTCTTGTCGGGTCCATGACAGTTGTAGCATTTATCCGATAAAATCGGCCGGATATCTTGAGTAAAGTCCAGCTCAGCTGCCTTAACGAATTCGCAAAAGAGCAACAGGGAGCATAAAAATGTGAGGACGAATTTCACTATGTATATATAGCCCGTGGCTTCAAAAAGTTACGTGGCTGTTTGTCCCTGGAAAAACAGGTGCAAACCACCAACGCTAACAGAATGGGGAATCCGCGTGTCATTAAACTGAGTGGCGATGAATAGCATAAACTCCCTCAAAAGTCGCGCCAAGAAGACGGCCAGCAAATATTGCCAGTGGTTAAAGGTGTCGCTATGTTCGCCGCCTCATGAGTTTGACAGGACAAAATGCATTAGTGGTCGGTGGCGGTAGCGGTATGGGTGAGGCAATTGCACTGGCGCTGGCCAAAGAGTGTATGAACGTGGTCATCTCTGGCCGAAGGCAGGAAAAGCTCGATGCTGTAGCTTCGCAATCAGAGAGCAAAATTTTGACGAAGGCCGCCGATGTGGGTGACCGTGAGAGTGTGAAGGAATTGTTCGAGTGGTTTGCTGGGGAATTCGACAGACTGCATCTACTAGTAAATAGCGCGGGGGTTAATGTTCCCAAGCGATCCATGAGTAAACTGGAGCCGGACGACTGGGACAAGTTGATGCTTATCAATGCTACAGGCGCCTATAACTGCATGCATTTTGGCCTGCCGCTCATGCGACCACACAAAGAAGGACTCGTGATCAACATTTCCTCCATTGCTGGCCTTCGCGCGAGTCACTTGGGAGGAGTCGCTTATAACGCAAGTAAGTTTGCGATGAACGCACTTGGCACTTCGGCTTCAGGCGATGAATTGGAAAACAATATACGTATAACAACTATTTGCCCCGGCGAGGTGGACACCCCAATTCTCGATGATCGTCCGGAGCCACCCAGTACTGAGCATCGCGCGACGATTTTGAAAGCGGTGGATATTGGCGAAATCGTCGTAGCCGTTGCCAAGCTGCCTTCGCGCGCGCATGTGCCCGAACTAACAATCAAGCCCACGTCCCAGCTGTTTGTCTAGGGCGCTTAGAGTTCCTTGATCTTTATGTTGCGCCAGCGGACCTTGGCGCCCTTGGGCCAACCCTTGCCGCCGTGAACTTGCACGGCAATGGAGCCTTCGTGGCCGAGCATCTTTGCTACTTTCTCACGATCGTAACCCGGATGCTTGAAAGTGGAGCCGTCAAATTCACAAACTTTCTGCCCGTTAAGCCATGTGGTGATGTGCGGGTACTTTCCCTCGCAACGAACACGCGCAGTATTCCAGTCGTTGACTTTCCAAGCCTTGATCCATTGGGCGGGGGTGCAGGTAAACTTGCAGTTGTGCTCTTCCGGTTTGCGTAATTTCGCGCCTGTAATCTTTACTAGCTTGCCGTTTTTTACCTCACCATTGATATCGAATGCACGACTGTTGAAGCCTCCTGTGCCTTCACCATATATGTGCCCCACATTACCGTTGTCGTGATAGTCCACCATCATCTGAAAACATTGCCCGCGATCATTGCTTCGCAGGAAAAGACCTGAACACGGTCCCCAGTCATGATTCATATCGATTGTTAACTCGAAATCGCCAAACTTTTCATCTGTCAATAGAATGCCACCATTGCCACTGCCTGGCGGATCCTGTTCGCCGGTGATCGCGCCCTTTTCAACATACCAATTCCCGCCGGTCCCGTGACCGATGCGCTTTGGGTTTTTGTGCCAGCCCTTCAACGTCGTGCCATCGAACAATCTGCGGTATCCGTCTTTATCCTTTGCCGCCATGCTCGATACCCAAATATGGGGCATCGTGAAAGTGCCAGCAATAAGGCATGTTTTTTTTATGAAATTCCTTCTAGTTGAAGGGATGTTGGTAGTTTGCATTAGCCAAGTTTGCCACGAAACATATCTTTGGTCAGCTTTTGATTGAGTCGATAATTGAATTTAATTTTTCAATGAACATCTTGAAGCAAATCTATGTCATTATGCCGAGGTGCGATGTCATGACGCAAAAAGCTGGATTTCATCAGAATGTTTTGTTAATTTTTCGGAAATGTTTGGGGTCCTCGGTTGTCACGATATGGGCCTGTTGTGATGTATGCGCGTAAGCAACTTGATTTTTCGTATCGGGATCTAATCGCGGCAGCGGTTCATTCTTTCCGCCCAAGTCTTCGCCGTAAGGCACTTGCCGATGATCTTGAGCGAGCGTGGTCATCAGACGGTGACGCTTTAGTAGCACTTTCAGTCCGTACTGCTTTTGATGCATATCTTACTATCCTTAACCTCCCCCAAGGCAGTGAGGTGGTCATGACTGGTATCAACATTCCGGATATGGTGCAAATTGTGCGTGAGCATGGGTTGGTAATCGTGCCGGTGGATCTCAACATGCGAACTTTAGAAGTTAAAGAGGCGGCATTGAAGAAAGCTATAACAACAAAAACGCGAGTGGTTGTGGCTGCTCATCTCTTTGGTGCCCGGATGGATATGGAGCCGGTGTTTAGATCTGTTGCTGGTCGTGAAGATATAAATGTGGTGGAAGACTGTGCTCAGGCCTTTCGTGGGTGCGACAAATATATGGGGGACGATCGAAGCCACATAAGTCTCTTTAGTTTTGGCTCAATCAAAACTGCTAGTGCCTTAGGAGGTGCAATGGTGCGCGTTCGGGACCCCGAAAAACGTAAAGCACTTAAATTGCGCTTGGCGACTTACCCAGAACGTGGCAGAGCGGGTTTTATATGGCGCGTTATGAAGTACGGTTGTGTGAAGGCTGTCACTAGTCCCATTAACTATGGAGTGTTTGTGCGGGTGTGCAGATTGTTCAAGTTGGATTTCGATGAGATCATCATTGCCTCTGTACGCAACTTCAAGAGCGATGAAATTATGTTACACATCCGGCAGCAGCCGCCTTTGCCTCAACTTGCCCTTCTGCGGCGTCGGTTGAAGCAATCTCGAAATGGTCATCTCGACGGCCGTATTGTTGCCGGAGATTTTGCGCGTGATCGAATTCGCGAGTTTGTTGATATACACGGTTCAGAGAACCCGACACATACCTACTGGCTTTTTCCCGTTCGCTGCCCAGACAAAGAAAGACTAGTGGCTGATCTTCATTCTGAAGGTTTTGATGCGACTGCCACCTCCACGCAGTTACAGTCTATCCAGTCGGATGTGGAACATGCCGGCCCTGCAGTCGAATGTACGAATTACATAAACGAAACGGTTTACCTGCCCATTTATGCTCGGCTGCCGCGCCATAAACTTGAAAGGCTGGTGGAAGTTATTAGGGAAAGTTGTAGTCGAATGTTGTTTCAAGACATACCCGCGCCGAAGCTCACAAAGGTGGATGAACGGAGTCACCAAGTTATTGCTGTAGAGAAGGTGTCCAGTTAAAACTACATTTTGCAACTGTGGGTGCTTTTAGGTTACAAAATATTAACTATCAACCATTCTGTGCTCAAGCATTGGTATTTTCGTAGATGGTGGATTTTGCCGTAATTTAAAGAAGGGATAATTTATGAAGCGATCAGGATTAATGTTCGGTTTGTTCATTGCGTTGGTGCTGCAGGCGGAGGTCAGGCTTCCGGCGGTGTTTAGTGACCACATGGTGTTGCAAAGGAGCATCGTCGCGCCGGTGTGGGGTTGGGCAGACGAGGATGAGAAAGTGACCGTGAAATTTGCCGGCCAGACGAAAAGTGCTGTTGCTGGCAAGGACGGCAAGTGGATGGTGCGATTGGATGCCATTAATGACGCCAAAGTCACCGACGAACTCAAGGTAATTGGCAAAAATACCCTAACAGTGAGGGATGTGCTCGTAGGAGAAGTATGGGTGGCCTCAGGCCAATCGAATATGGCGATGACGGTTGGGCGATGCCTGAATGCGGACCAGGAAGCGGCTGCGGCAAAATATCCGCAAATTCGAATGTTTATTGCCAAGCGTAATGCGAAATTAAAGCCGCAGGATGATCTGGAAGGTTCCTGGGTGGTTTGCTCTCCGGAAACGGTAAAGAGCTTCTCAGGCACCGCCTATTTTTTCGGGCGAACTCTCCACAATCAACTTAAGGTGCCCGTTGGTATCCTGCA
>CAYUXV010000099.1:0-11433 GCA_964448875.1 uncultured Verrucomicrobiota bacterium | reverse complement strand
ATTTTGATGTGGCAATTGCTACTGAAGAGGCGATGAAGAAGGGTGTAGGAAAACTTGGCCGTGTGCTGGGCCCGCGTGGTTTGCAGCCCAACAAGAAGACTGGCACTGTGACAGATGATGTGGCTAAGGCTGTGGCAGCTGCACAGGGAGGTCGTGTGGAGTACAAGGTAGAACAGAAAGGTTCCACAATGCACGTTATGTGCGGCAAAGTTGACTTCGAAAAAGAGCAGTTGGTGGAAAACGCTCGTACAGTCATTGACGCAGTGGTCAAGGCCAGGCCTGACGCGACCAAGGGCATTTATATCAAAAGTTGCACGCTATCGGCTACAATGAGCCCGGGCGTGTCTGTAAACATAAAGGAAACCTAAACCCTGCGACTTGGCATGAGAGAAGAGAAAAAATATCTGACCGCGGAGTATGTTGATAGGATTAATGCATCACCGTATTTCATTGTTGCCGACTACACGGGTCTGAAAGTTTCTGAGTTCGAGGAATTGCGCAACCGTCTTTTGGGTGCCGGTGCTGAAATTCATGTTGTGAAGAACACGATTTTCAAAATCGCGGCAACGGAAGCGGGAATAGCAAAGTTAAACGGCGAGCTCGCAGGTCAGTTGGCGGTTGTGACCGGGGAAGGTGAAATTTCCGTGGCGGCAAAGGTGCTAAAGAATTTTAATCGTGAGTTTGAAAAGCCAAAAATACGCTTTGGTTATCTTGGTGAAGACCGGCTGGACTTGGAGTCAATCAATAGGTTGGCAGACTTGCCATCCTTGGATGTGCTGCGAGGACAGTTGTGCGGATTGATCAAAGAGCCGGCTGGGCGTTTAGCGCGAGTGATCAACACCCCGGGGGCAATGCTGGCTCGTGTGCTGCAGGCGCATGTGGATAAGGAGCAGGGTTAATAATTGGATGAAATTTTGTTCCCGCCGAGTGGTGGGAACGGACAAAGCAAAACGGTAAATTGTCGATCCGCCGGCTGGCGGATTCAATTTCTTCGCGGCTGCGGAGAGCGACGAGACCATAACAAAAGGAATAATAATGGCTGATCTAGAGAAGATCGCGGAGGAACTGAGCGGGTTGACGGTGATGGAAGCCGCTGAGTTGGTGGAACAACTTGAAGAGAAATGGGGCGTGAGTGCAGCTGCCCCTGCGGCAGTGGCAGTGGCGGCTCCCGGTGGCGATGGCGGTGGCGATGGCGGTGGCGAAAAAGATTCGTTTGACGTCGTGCTGGCCGGCTTGGCTGACGCTAGCAAAAAGATTTCCGTCATCAAGGCGGTGAAAACCTTAAAGGGCTTAGGGCTGAAAGAAGCCAAGGAAGTTGTTGAGGGTGCACCAAAACCGATTCTTGAGGGAGCGAGCAAGGACGAGGCTGAGGCTGCACAAAAGACACTAGAAGAGGCTGGAGCCAAGGTGGAATTGAAATAACGGACAAACCGAAAATTAGCAGACGTAAGGGTTTAAATCCAACGTGAGCTAAATATTGCAATGCTGCGGCGACGCGGAAAATATACAATCGGCACAAATTTGCCAGGGAAACAATCAACAGTGTGTTAAATGATCCGGTCCACAGTAGGGCCGGACAGGACTCTCATGGTTACAAATAACAACGAACGCATGAACTTCGGCAAGATTAAGGAAGTTATTGATCCGCCGAACCTGATCGAGATTCAGAATCGTTCTTACGAGGAGTTTCTGCAATGCGATGTGCCGCCAACTAAGCGCAAGAATCAGGGGCTTGAGGCGGTGTTTAGGGAGGTCTTTCCGATTGATAGTTATGACGGGACCATTCACCTTGACTATTCGTACTATGAGATTGGTCCTCCAAAACTCAATTGGCTTGAGTCGTTGGAGGAGGGCGTGACCTATGGAGCACCTCTTTATGTGACCTTTCTTTTGAAGGAAGCCAGAGGGATGAAGGAGGAAAAAGTTTTCATGGGCGAAATGCCGTTGATGACTCCGTCTGGGAGTTTTGTGATCAATGGAGCAGAGCGCGTAGTTGTTAGCCAGTTGCACCGGTCGCCGGGATTGGCTTTTGAAGCCTCGATTCACCCGAATGGAAAAACACTACACTCTTTCCGCATTATTCCCGACCGTGGTTCATGGTTTGAAGCACAATTCGACACCAACGATTTGTTGTACGTTTATTTGGACCGAAAAAAGCGGCGTCGCAAGTTTCTGATTACCACATTTTTCCGCGCACTTTGTTTTCTGGTCGATGATGGGTCAAAGGGTACCGATGGCGAAATCTTGGATATGTTTTATGATATTCAGGAGCTAACACTGAAGGCAGCCGAAAAGGTCGACAACCTTCAAGATTTAGTTCTCGTTGAGGATGCTATCGACGAAGAGAAGAACATCATCGTTGCACGTGCGTTCGAGCCACTGTCGAAAGCTGTGTTGAAGCAAATCGCGGTAACCGGAAAGAATAAAATCAAGGTGGTTGATACGGCGGCTGATGAGGGGATCATTATCAAGTGCCTTAAGAAGGATCCGACTCACAACGAGGACGAAGCGTTAAAGGAAATCTACAACCGCCTCCGCCCTGGTGATCCACCTACGGCTGCAAATTCTCGCGCGCTTTTGAAGCGACTGTTCTTCGACCCTAAGCGATATGATCTTGGGCGGGTTGGTCGATATAAAATCGAGCAAAAGCTAGGGGTGAAGGATCCTGATGACAGTCGTGTGCTTACAAAGTTGGATTTGGCTGAGGCAACCCGATATTTGTTGCAGTTAAAAATGGGTGAGGGTGTGTTAGACGATATTGACCATCTTGGAAGTCGTCGTGTGCGCACCGTGGGAGAGTTGCTCTGCAACCAGTGTCGCGTGGGCTTGGCTCGAACCGAGCGTTTGGTTAAGGAACGTATGACACTTTTTGATCAGGAAACCGACACCATGACACCGGCTAAGCTGGTGAACCCAAAGGCACTGTCGGCAGTGATTCGTGACTTTTTTGGGCGCAGTCAACTAAGCCAGTTTATGGATCAAATTAATCCATTGGCAGAGACAACGCATAAGAGACGTCTCTCGGCCCTTGGGCCAGGCGGCCTTTCTCGTGAGCGTGCCGGATTTGAGGTGCGCGACGTGCACCCCAGTCACTACGGTCGCATCTGCCCGGTTGAAACGCCCGAAGGTCCGAACATCGGCCTTATCGCCTCGCTGGCTACCTTTGCCCGCGTGAATGATTTTGGCTTTATCGAGAGCCCCTACCGCAAGGCGGAAAAAGGCCGTGTAACCGATAAACTCGACTATCTCACCGCTGATCGCGAGGAGCTATATACGATTGCGCAGGCGAATGCACCGGTCGATAAAAACGGCAAGTTTACCACAGAACGAGTAACTTGTCGGCGGAAAGGCGAGTTTATTGATGTTGAACCAAAGGATGTTGACTATATGGACGTGAGTCCGAAGCAACTGGTCAGTGTGGCCGCAAGCCTGATCCCTTTCCTCGAACATGACGATGCGAACCGTGCACTTATGGGCTCGAACATGCAGCGACAGGCTGTCCCGTTGCTCGTTACTGAGGCACCGCTAGTTGCGACTGGTCTAGAGGAAAGAGTGGCGCATGATTCATGTAGTGTTCTTGTCACTGAGTACGCTGGTAAGGTGGCATCTGTTATGGGCAGTCAGATTATCATCACCAAAAACGGTGAGCTCCCAACGGGTAAACGAAAATTCAAACACGATCCTGAGAATGGCCTGTACGTATATCCACTGCGTAAATTCATGCGTTCTAATGCTGCCACCTGCATTAATCAAAAACCATTGGTGTCCAAGGGGCAGAACGTAAACAAGGGGCAGGTTATTGCGGATGGACCTTCTACAAATCGTGGTGAATTAGCGCTGGGTCGCAACATACTTTGTGCGTTCATGCCATGGAACGGCTACAATTTTGAGGATGCCATCATGGTTAGTGAGCGAATCGTAAAGGACGATGTGTTTACATCGATCCATATCGATGAATACGAGGTAGGTGCACGCGACACTAAGCTGGGACCGGAAGAGATCACTCGCGATATTCCGAACGTGGGAGAGGAAGCACTTGCCGACCTTGGGCCTGACGGCGTCATTCGCGTGGGTGCGGAGGTGATACCAGGGGATATACTTGTTGGTAAAATCACGCCGAAGAGTGAAACAGAGTTGGCACCGGAAGAACGTTTGCTGCGAGCTATCTTTGGCGAAAAGGCGGCCGATGTGAAAGACACCTCACTTAAGGTGCCAAGTGGCACTTATGGGATTGTGATGGATGTGAAGGTGTCGTCCAAGACCGAAAAGGAAGTAGGCAAGGTCAAATCAAAGAAAGGCGAAAAGCAGGTATCAGACGATTATAAAAAGAAGAAACAAGATCTTCAGGAGCAATTGACTGAGGCACTTTCAAATATTTTGCTCGGTGAAAAAATTCCACTTGATGTGGTTAACAGTGAAACTGGAGAAATCATTATTCCCGCTAATCGCAAGATTACCAAGACGCTGCTTCGGAAGTTGGCATCTGTATACGATCGTATTGAGATTGATCCTTCACCGATTCGCAACAAGATTAATGAGCTTCTCACCCAGTTCAGCAAGAAATTCGATGACATGCAAATTCAGCATGATGACGAAGTTCAGCGCGTTGAATCAGGCCAGGACGTGCAGCCAGGTGTTGTGAAAAACGTAAAGGTCTACATCGCCAGCAAGCGAAAACTATCTGTGGGCGACAAAATGGCCGGTCGTCATGGCAACAAAGGCGTTGTAGCGCGCATTGTTCCTGAGGAAGATATGCCTTTCTTGAAGGACGGTACGCCGGTCGACATTGTACTCAATCCATTGGGAGTGCCTAGTCGCATGAATGTTGGTCAAGTTCTTGAGACACATTTAGGGTGGGCGGCAAAACTATTAGGGATGAATTTTGCCACGCCGGTATTTGATGGTATTGCCGAGACAGAGATTCGCGGTTACCTCAGGCAGTCTGGAGACCAACAGAAACAGGAAATTGGTTTTGATCTTGTCGGTGAAAACGGCAAGGCACGACTTTATGATGGTACCACTGGCGAACCCTTCGATCAGGAGGTTGTTGTTGGTCACATATATTTGATGAAACTTGGCCATCTTGTAGCGGATAAGATTCACGCCAGAGCCGTCGGGCCCTACAGTTTGGTAACCCAGCAACCGCTTGGAGGTAAGGCGCAATACGGAGGGCAGAGATTTGGTGAAATGGAAGTGTGGGCCATGGAAGCTTACGGTGCGGCGTATACGTTGCAGGAACTGCTCACTGTTAAGTCTGACGATGTACAGGGCCGGACTCGCATTTATGAGAACATCGTAAAGGGTGACAATTCACTTGATGCATCTGTGCCAGAATCATTTAACGTACTAGTGAAGGAGATGGAGTCACTCTGTCTTGAAGTGAAGGTCGGGTACTCCAATCCAGTGGATGACACCACCGAGGCCGATGATGCTCTTGCAACATTGGCTAGTTGATCCGTTAACAGGTTTATTTACATTAAATTATGAATACTAAAAGTGCCGCCCGTGAGCTGCTTGGTTTGGAGAAGGTCAATTTTGTAGACTATGTGGCCATCAGCGTGGCCCCACCTGAATCCATCCAGCGATGGTCCAAAGGTGAAGTCAAGAACCCTGAAACTATTAATTATAGAACATTCAAGCCAGAGAAAGGTGGTCTGTTCTGCGAGCGTATTTTTGGCCCTGTAAAGGATTGGGAGTGTTCGTGTGGTAAATATAAGCGCATCAAATATAAGGGTGTGGTTTGTGATCGCTGTGGTGTAGAAGTAACACTCGCGCGCGTGCGACGAGAGCGAATGGGGCATATCGAACTGGCGGTGCCCTGCAGCCACATCTGGTTCTTCAAATGTATGCCATCGCGTATTGGCTTGATGCTTGATATGACGGGACGGCACTTGGAGCGAGTGATTTACTATGAGGATTATCTTGTTATTGACCCAGGTAAAACTCCTCTTGAGCGTAACCAGCTTTTGAATGAGGCGGAGTTTATTGAGGCGCGCGAGACATATGGCCCAGATTCATTTGATGCCAAAATGGGTGCGGAGGCGGTGCGCGAAGCACTGGCACTGATCGATTTAGATGCTGGAGTTTTGGAATTGCAGGAGGCAATGACACAGACTCGTAGCAAACAAATACGAAAGAAACTTGCCAAACGGATTAAGTTGTTTGGTGGTTTTTCATCTTCAAATGCCCGACCTGAGTGGATGGTGCTCACCTTGTTACCTGTCATCCCACCAGATTTACGCCCGCTTGTGCCTTTAGAAGGTGGTCGTTTTGCTACCAGTGATCTGAACGACTTGTACCGTCGTGTTATCAATCGCAACAACCGTCTCAGGAATTTGATGCAATTAAAGACCCCGGAGGTCATTATCCGGAACGAGAAACGTATGTTACAGGAGGCAGTGGATGCTTTGTTTGACAACGGGCGTCATGGTCGTGCGGTGACAGGTGCAGGAAACCGTTCACTCAAGAGTCTTTCCGATATGCTTAAGGGTAAGGGCGGACGGTTTCGTCAGAATTTGCTAGGAAAGCGTGTTGATTACTCTGGTCGTTCTGTGATCGTTATTGGTCCAGAACTAAAGCTTAACCAATGTGGCTTGCCCAAAAAAATGGCTCTTGTGCTGTTCGAGCCATTTATCATCCGACGTTTGAAGGAGCTGGGCTATGTACATACCGTGCGGTCTGCTAAAAAGCTCATCGAACGCCAGACACCCGAGGTATGGGATGTGCTGGAAGAAGTGACCAAGGGCCATCCTGTAATGCTCAATCGTGCGCCGACTTTGCACCGACTCTCAGTGCAAGCTTTCGAGCCTGTACTGATTGAAGGAGAAGCAATTCGTATTCATCCGCTCGTATGCACAGCATACAACGCTGATTTTGATGGTGATCAAATGGCCGTTCACGTTCCATTATCGGTAGAGGCACAAATGGAGGCCCGACTCCTGATGCTGGCGCCGCTCAATATTTTTAGTCCATCTAGTGGGCGTCCCATCATGACCCCAACGCAGGACATTACTCTCGGTTGTTATTACCTTACGGCTGAGCCGCGTAAGATTGGCCGTAAACAGCAGAAACGACTCAAACTGTTTGGCTCTAAAGATGAGGTTCGCTTTGCTATGAGTGAGGGAGCTGTAGATGTTCATGATCGCATCTATATTGCGAACCCAGACCGAGGCAGAGAGACAGTTTATGGTGATGCTGAGTCGAAGGTGATTGAGACTACAGCCGGACGTGTGATTTTTAGTGAAATATGGCCGGATGAGTTAGGCTTTCCTAATATTGCTGTTGGCAAAGGTGTTATTGGTGATTTGATCTGGCATTCATATAAACTCGCTGGTCAAGCACGAACTGTGGAGGTTCTCGATGAGCTCAAGGAATTGGGCTTTCGGGAAGCGACTCGTGCTGGTGTTTCGATTGGTATTGATGACATGATAATCCCTCAGGAGAAGGGCCAGGAAATCAAAGCCGCGCAAAAGGAGATTGTGGATGTCGAGAAACAATACAGGAAGGGCGTCATTACACCCGGCGAGCGGTACAACAAGATCATCGATATCTGGACGCATGCGACGGATAAGATATCCAACGTGATGCTCAAGACATTGGAACACAATCAGGGTAAAGCTGAATACAATCCCGTGGCGCTTATGGTTGACAGTGGTGCGCGTGGTAATAGGCAGCAGGTACGTCAGCTCGCCGGTGTGCGCGGTCTGATGGCCAAACCATCTGGCGATATTATCGAAAAACCGATTCTGTCAAATTTTCGTGAGGGACTCACTGTGCTTGAGTATTTCATCAGCACACATGGTGCTCGTAAGGGTTTGGCGGACACAGCACTCAAGACGGCCGACTCTGGCTATATGACACGCAAACTTGTGGATGTGGCGCAAGATGTGATTATCCGTGAAGACGACTGCGGAACTACCAATGGCATATGGGTCGAGGCCGTTTATGAGGGTGAAGAAGAGGTGGTGAAATTAAGCGATCGTCTAATCGGGCGTTATGCTTGCGAAAATATTGTAAACCCGATTCAGCCCGATGAAAAACTTGTCCATGCCAACAAAGAGATCAATGAAGTAGCTGCCGCAAGCTTGGAAGAGGCAGGAATTGACAAGGTAAAAGTACGCTCCGTGCTCACCTGCGAGACGAAGTATGGAATATGTGTAGCTTGCTATGGTCGAAATTTGGCCACAGGCCTTCCCGCAAAACATGGAGAGGCAGTTGGGATTATTGCTGCCCAATCTATTGGTGAGCCTGGCACGCAGTTGACGATGCGTACTTTTCATATCGGAGGCACTGCCTCTTCTATTTTTAAACAACCGCAGATCAAGGCGAAGGCAAGTGGCACTGTCAGATACAATAGTCTGCGTGTTGTAGAACTTGAGGACGGCAGCAATATCGTCCTCAATAAGAATGGGACCATCTCTGTTATTGAGACCAAGAGTGGTAATGAGATTGAGAATTATGACGTTCCAATTGGTGCGGTAATAACGGCTAAGGATGGTGGTAAAGTTAAAAAAGACCAAACATTCATTCAGTGGGATCCTTACAACGTCCCAGTATTGTCGGAGAAAGCGGGCAAGATTCGGTTCCACGATATCATTGAGGGAGTGACAATGGAACAGGAGGCCGATGTCGCGACCGGCCAAGATTCCATGGTCGTTATCGACCATAAGGAAGATTTGCACCCACAAATCATTATTGCTGATAAGAAGGGAGGGGTGGTTGCAAATTATCCAATTCCATCGGGAGCTCATATAGCGGTACAAGAGGGTGACACAATTGTAGCCGGTACGCTGCTGGCTAAGACTCCCCGTAAAACTTCTAAGACAAAGGATATCACCGGTGGTTTGCCTCGTGTAGCTGAATTGTTTGAAGCACGACGTCCGAAAGATTGTGCGGAGATTGCACGCATTGATGGTATAGTCGATTTTGGGCCAACGGTTCGTGGTAAGCGGTCAATTATAATTAAGGATGTTAACTCCGGTGAGGAAGAGGAACATCTGATGAAAATCGGCAAACATGTGATCGTGTTTAAGGGCGATTTGGTCAAAAAAGGTCAACAACTTACTGAAGGCCCAGTTGTGCCGCACGACATTCTTGAAGTGTGTGGTATTCAGGAATTGCAGGAGCATCTTGTCGACGAGGTACAGGAAGTGTATCGCTTACAAGGAGTGACAATTAATGATAAGCACATTGAGATGATTGTGAGGCAAATGCTTCGGAAAGTGCGCATTACTGAACCTGGCGATACAACGTTCCTTTGGAGTGAACAGATCGAAAAGCTTGCCTTTGAGGCCGAAAATAAACGTGTTGAAGATATGGGTGGTCAACCTGCCGAAGCGGTGCCAATTCTTTTGGGCATAACCAAGGCGAGCATCGAGACAGAAAGCTTCTTGTCTGCTGCATCGTTTCAAGATACGACACGTGTGCTTACCGACGCCGCAACTCTTGGCAAGAAGGATATTTTACGAGGCTTCAAGGAGAATGTTATTATGGGTCATATTATTCCTGCAGGAACGGGCTATATTGGCCATAGTGAGGTAGAATTGAAGCCATTGGTTGAACCGGAGCCTTTCGAGGACATTGAGAGCAATCCTCTCTTTGAGGAGACGCCCATGGCCAATTGAAAATGATGGCGAATATTAACCGGAAAAAATTCGTCGAAAAACAAAATTACTGGTTGCAACGGGATTAACCTTTGATATGATCCCGCCCCCCGTTTGCTTCGAGCATTCGGGAAAAATTTTTTAATAAACGATGCCGACGATCAATCAACTCGTTCGTTTCGGGCGCAAGCGCCTGCGGGAGAAGTCTGCTTCTCGCGCACTGCAGGGCTGTCCGTTTCGTCAGGGGGTTTGTTTACAGGTTTATACACGCACGCCCAAGAAGCCAAATTCGGCTATGCGAAAGGTTGCGAAGGTGCGCTTGACCAACGGTCAGGAAATTATCGCCTACATCCCAGATGAAGGACACACCTTGCAGGAGCACTCCATTGTGCTTGTACGTGGTGGTCGGGTGAAGGATTTGCCAGGTGTGCGCTACCATATCGTGCGCGGAAATCGCGATGCCACCGGGGTTGAAAAGCGTCGAGTCAGTCGGAGCAAGTACGGTGTCAAGCGTCCCAAGGATGCGAAGAAGAAGTAATTTTTATAATAAAACGACATGTCACGACGACGCAGAGCAGTTAAACGAGCCATTCGGCCTGATGCGCGCTATCACAGCAAGCTGATCGGTTGTCTGGTAAATACTGTGATGCGGTGTGGTAAGCGTAGCCTTGCGCAGCGGATTATTTATGATGCGTTTGACGAGGTATCTGAGAGGCAATCAGGGGCCACGCCGCTGGAAATCCTTGAGCGTGCAGTGGACAATGCCAAGCCGCGGCTGGAGGTAAAGAGCCGGCGTGTTGGTGGTGCCACCTACCAGATTCCGTTAGAGGTATCCGGGGGTAGGCAGGTTGCCCTTGCTCTTCGCTGGTTGGTGAGTTTTGCGCAGGCGCGCAAGAACATACCACTACCCAAGGCACTCGCATCGGAGATTCTTGATGCATATCAAGGTGAGGGAAATGCTATTCGACGTCGTGATGAAACCCATCGGATGGCTCAGGCCAATAAGGCCTTCGCTCATTTCCGTTGGTAGAATTCCGGTTCGGAATCGCCCCGTTGAGTCCCGGGGCGTTTTTCGTTGAAAACGGGCCGGTATGGTATTGAAAATTTGAATTGATGGAGACAGTTGAGACAGATCAGCCGGCAGTGAATGCGCCCGAACGGGCACACACGCTGCAGTGCACACGAAACATCGGCATTGCCGCGCACATAGACGCGGGCAAGACGACGACGACAGAAAGGGTATTGTTTTACACCGGCCTTACCCACCGCATTGGCGATGTGGATGACGGTAACACGGTGACCGACTGGATGGAGCAGGAACGCGAACGTGGTATCACAATTACGAGTGCTGCGGTTTCATGCTACTGGAAACAGGATGGTGTGGGCCTGGGGCGACTGTTTAACGGGGAGGAACAGCAGATCAACATTATTGATACGCCCGGGCACGTTGATTTTACTGCAGAGGTTGAGCGTTCATTGCGAGTGCTTGATGGTGCGGTGGCGGTTTTCTGCGGTGTTGGCGGAGTGCAGCCGCAGTCCGAGACAGTTTGGCGCCAAGCCACCAAGTACAATGTTCCCAGGATAGCTTTTGTCAACAAGATGGACCGTACCGGTGCGGACTTTGATAACGTTGTTCGTGAGATGCGTGAAATGCTTGGTGCAAACGCATGGCCAATTGCCATTCCGATCGGTTCAGAAGACAATTTGCATGGTGTGGTTGACGTAGTAAACCAACAGGCCATCATCTATGATGAAACTGACGAGATGGGCATGAAGTTTACTGTTGGTGAGATTCGCGAAGATATGCGGGAGATCGAGCAGCTCTCATTGG
>CAYUXV010000098.1:0-15276 GCA_964448875.1 uncultured Verrucomicrobiota bacterium | reverse complement strand
GCACAAGCTTGGGTTCTTGGCGGATCACCAAAAACCCTTGTTTTTACGGGATGCGCGAGTGGCGGAATTGGTAGCCGCGCCGGATTTAGGATCCGGTCTCGCAAGGGGTGGAGGTTCGAGTCCTCTCTCGCGTACCATTTTTAGGTTTCAGATTTTCTTTGTAAGAGTTTTTGGGTATAATGCACGGATGAAGACCCTATCATTGCGCAGCTTGGGAATTTTGGTGTTGGGACTGGCATTCCAGGGAGGCATAGGCGAGGAGCAATCGCGCGGTGCGGATGATGGAAATACGTCACTAGAGATAGGCTTAAGGGGTAAGGCTGTTAAAAAGCTGGTTGTCGTGGCTGATGGGAAAGTTGGGTTTCAAAAGATGTCGGCTGATGAGGTTGGGCTGGTCCCTAATGCAAAATTTGTTCGCCCCAAAGATCGGCCTATCTCGGCGATGGGAAATTCTGGGTTAGCGGCTGGAGATATTGATGGTGATGGGCGTCCGGATCTTTTTGTATGTGGTATGGATGCGCCGAATGTATTGTATCGAAACCTGGGCAACTGGAAGTTTGAGGATGTGACGGGGCAGTCGGGATTGATGTTGCAAGGTTGGGAATTGCGTGGGGCCGTGTTTGCTGATGTGGATGGTGATGTAGATTTGGATCTTGTAGTGACATCGCTAAACGGCGGACGGAATTGGTTGTTTATCAATGATGGAAAAGGTAGATTCAAGGAGACTGGGGATATTGCGTGGGTGCGGCTGCCGGGAGGAGGTTCGGTTTCTACGGCTCTAGCAGATATTGACGGAGATGGTGACTTGGATTTGTACACCACCGGATTCCGTCAGGAATTTCCCGATGTGCAACTCACGCCACAAGTCTCATTTGCCTTGAAAGATACGGGGATGCAGGCGCTGATTTCCGGTCGTCGGGCGCCAGTAGATTTCTACCGGTATTTTACACCACAACAGCTTCCAGGCGGTTCATATGGAAACCCGATAATTAACGGAATGCCGGACGTCCTTTATCTGAATGAGATCAGCGAGGGACGCGCGAAATTCCGTCCGGTGACAGATAAAGATCTTCGTTTTTTAAATTATGACGCTCGCCCCATGGGGATGCGTCCAGCTTGGAGTCATGAAGCAGCATTTCGCGACGTGGATGGCGATGGAGATCCGGATCTTTATGTATGCAACGATTTTACATGGCAGGATGATTTTTGGCTCAACGATGGAGGCGGTCGCTTTCGGCGGGCCCCCAGGATTGCCATGCGCCGACAGAGTTGGTTCTCAATGGGCGTAGATTTTGGAGATGTTAACCGCGATGGTCATGTGGATTTCATGACGGTTGATATGTTGAGTCGATCGCATACACGGCGAAAGACACAGATGGGGATGATGCAACCACAAAATAATTCGGGTTCGAACATTGGTCGATATGATGATCGTCCGCAAATCATGCAGAATGCGATGTTTCTTAATCGAGGTGACAATACGTGGACGGAGATCGCACAACTTGCGGGTGTAAAAGCCTCGGAATGGTCGTGGGGAATTCGTTTTCTAGATGTAGATTTGGATGGCTATGAGGACGTATTGGTAGCAACGGGAATGAACAGGGATTTTATGGATGCGGATACCCTCGATGAAATTACAAACAAAAAAATGGATGATACGAGGGAGAAAATCCTTCAAAGCCGAAGTCTTCACAAGCCATTGCCGACACCGAACGTGGCCTTTCGCAATATGCATGGCGATGGGCGTAGTTTACGGTTTGAGGATGTTAGCAAAAAATGGGGTTTTACCAACGAGGCGGTTTCGGGAGGCATGGCGTTGGCTGATTTTGATGACGATGGAGACTTGGATGTGGTGTTTAATATCCTTGGTGCATCACTTGGAATATATCGGAACGATGCCAAGAATCCACGCATATCGGTGCGCTTGCGTGGTCGTGCACCCAATACACAAGGTGTTGGTGCCAAGGTGGGACTAATAGGTGGAGCACAGGGCCCGGACGGTAAGCCTATTGAGCAATGGTCAGAAATTCACGTCGGAAGCGGTTATGCCTCAGGCAGCGAAGCGCTGGCGGTTTTCTCTGCAAAAACACCTCAAAAAGACGGAATGAAAATCGAAGTCATTTGGCGAAGTGGCAAACGTAGCGTGTTGGATGCGGTTGTAGCGAATAACCTTTATACTATTAATGAAGAATCGGCGGTTCCTTTCTCTCCGCCATTGCCGCCTAATGTTGCCCCGACATTTGTTGAGGTCGGCGACAAGCTGAATATTCCGGATCCGCGTACGGGCTCCCCTTTGACACAGTCTCACGTTGAATCTCCGTTTAATGATTTCAAACGTCAGTCATTGTTGCCCAACCGGTTGAGTCAATTGGGACCGGCGGTGGCTTGGCATGACTTGGATCAAAATGGTCATGAAGATCTCATTATCGGTTCCGGACGTGCTTGGAGGTCAGACGTATACTTCAATGAAGGCAACGGAAAATTTCGGCATTATCTCGATAAAAAAGATCCGAGCAAAGGAGGTAGCCTAAACGCCAAATTGGATCAGGCGGGGATACTTGGTTGGTCGCCCTTTAAAGACAAAACGGGTCTGCTTTTAGGTGTTTCCAACCACGAGGTGCCCTCCGACAAGGAATTAGCTTTTCAAGAAAAAATGCGGATTTTTCAACAGGCTGCAGCTGCCGCACAAAGGGAAAATCGTCCTGCACCTAAACGACCGACTCTTCAAGTCGAGAACATAAAAGAGTTGGCTGCTGAATTGGAAACTAAATGTGCCCGTGAACCGTCAGTACGGGTTGTGCAAAGTGATGGCTCTGATTTTACCATCTCTCAATCCTTGTCAGGCAGTCTTTCGACAACCGGACCGCTGGCTTTGGCAGATGTGGACAATGACGGCGATTTGGACTTATTCATCGGTGGTCGGGCCATTCCGGGGCAATACCCCAAACCGGCGAATTCGCGGTTGTTACTAAATAACAATGGAAAGCTGGAGCCGGATGCAGTGGCGGACAAAGTGTTTAAGGCAGTAGGTCTTGTCAGTGGTGCAGTATTTGGCGATTTGGATGGTGATGGTGATGCGGACTTGGTTTTGGCTTGTGAGTGGGGGCCAGTAAAGGTTATTGAAAATGATAAGGGAAAATTCACAGATGCTACGGCGAGATTGGGTATGGAGAAGTATCTTGGCTGGTGGAATAGTGTGACTCTTGGGGATCTTGATGGTGACGGGCGACTGGATATTGTTGCCGGTAACTGGGGCAGGAACAGCAAATATGAACAATCTTACCGTGAAGGTGAGCCGTTGAAGATCTTTTACGCTGATTTTGATGGCAACGGTCAGTTGGATATTATTGAGGCACACACTGACAAGGAAATGAAGAGTCTTGTTCCAGAGCGCGGCTATTCTTGTACATCCCGCGCGATGGATTTCGTTCGTGATCGCTGCAAGACTTTCAATGGCTTTGGCAAAAGCTCATTGCAGGTGGTGATTGGTGAAGATCTGTTTGCGAAGCGTGCTGAAGTTCAAGCTAACACATTGGCCAGCATGGTATTTTTTAATCGGGGAAAATCGTTTGAGGCAAGAGAACTTCCGATCGAGGCGCAGTTCGCACCTGTATTTGGGATCAACGTGGCAGACTTTGATGGTGATGGCACCGAGGATGTTTTTTTGGCACAGAACTTTTTTGCATCCCAATCCGAAACACCACGTAGTGATGGTGGCCGTGGATTGTTGCTGGATAATGATGGAAAAGGAAATCTGACTCCTGTTTCGGGCCGTCGTTCAGGCCTGAAAATCTATGGCGAACAACGAGGATCAGCGGTGTGTGATTTTAACTCTGATGGTCGTATCGACCTGGTGGTTTCGCAGAATGGCGCTCGCACCCTCCTTTTTGAAAATACCCGGGCAATCCCTGGTCTGCGTATCCGTATCAATGCCGGCCCGGGCAATCCTACTGGAGTAGGTGCAATCGTCCGCCTTAAAAAAGGCGATCAGTCAAGTCCGGCCCACCAGATTAGTGCTGGCTCCGGTTATTGGTCCCAGGATTCAGCTGTACTCGTTATGTCTGCAAAAGACATGACTCACATAGAAGTGAAATGGCCTAGTGGAATTCCGAAAACCGACACAGTCATACCCAACAATGCCAAGGAAATCACCATTGGCTTGGATGGCAAAATCATTTTGCCAAAGTCTTCTCAATAGCGTTTTCGAAACAGGTTTGTTTTTTGCTTATCGAACAAGTCGTGTTTTTGATAACCAGTTTTCCGTCCGCGTTTGTCAAATGTGTTGATTTTGCAGCGGTCAAAAAGGTCTTCCTTTAAGTAGCCTGTTTTCTTCCCATTTTTATCGTAAGTATTCGTTTTCTTGCGATCAAACAAATCATGCTTCTGATACCCAATCTTGTTTCCATTGCGGTCAAACACGTTGAGTTTTTTGCAATCAAAAAGATCTTGTTTTTGATATCCGATCTTTCTCCCATTGCTATCATAAATATTGATTTTTTCTGGATCAAAGAGGTCTTTCTTTTTGTAGCCAAATTTTTCATCCGCCATTACTGAGATTGCCACAGCTAGGGTTGCCAAAATATATAGATATCTAGTATTCACTTTACTACCTTATGTTTAGTTTATTATTACGCACACGTAATAAATAATACGTATACGTAATTAGTCAATCTAAATTTTGCCCGGAATTTGGAAGGCTATCAAAACTAAAATTAGACTGAAAGGACCCTTTTGTTGCTGTTCCATTCCTCAAGAAGAGCATCAACCACAGGTTCAAGTTTGCCCGTTTTTTTGTGAATTGAACGTTGCCGTTGGCAGCTAGTGCCGTGATGTAAGATTTCTTTGACTAGTGCTAGTTCTTTTTCGCAATCAAGGTCGCGGCTAATTTCATTTAAATTATTCAGCATTTCATAAACGCGATCTGAATTCGTCTGTTGATTGCCATGATTATCAATAATTAAGTTGGCGTCTAAACCCCATCGAGCGGCGCGCCATTTGTTTTCACGTATTATCCAATGATGATCTAAAGGTTTGAGTTTACCTTTATCATATGCTCGACCAAGCCACACAGTTACGCAGTGCATGTAGGCGGTCATTGCGATTAACTCGTCCATCGTTGGGAGGCTGTCGCACATACGAAGCTCTACGGTACCAAACCCTGGATGAGGGCGGATATCCCACCATACCTCTCGTATGCTTTCAATTGCACCGGCAGTCATAAGCGTTTTCATGAAGTTTTCGAATTCACTCCAATTTACCAGTGTCTCGGGCAATCCAGCGGTGGGCAGAGTTTCAAAGACTTTTGTACGCACCGAAGCAAGACCGGTATCATTTCCCTGCCAAAAAGGTGAACTTGCCGATAGGGCTAGGAATTGCGGGATGTGTCCGGTTAAGGCGTTAAATACCGCCACCGCCTTTTCGCCACTATCCATACCCACGTGTACATGCAGTCCGAAAATCATCAGGCGTTGAGCAGGCCATTGCACCCGCTTAATTAACTCCTGGTATCGGTCCTGTTCAGTGATTTCCTGTCCCGGCCAAGTCGAAAATGGATGTGTGCCGGCTGAGATCATTCCACAGCCGAGCCTCTCGCACAGCGGCTGCAGCTTGTGCACCAGTTTTGTCAAATCACGGCGCACCTCTTTTACGCTGTGGCAGACACTTGTGTTCAACTCAAGTGTCGACTTTAATAATTCGGGCTTCACATGCTCCTCGTCGTCGAGCATATCAAGAATAGCCGGTCCGTGTGGAACCAGCTCCCGCGTTTTCAAGTCTACGAGTTGCAATTCGACTTCAACTCCTAACGTAGGTTCCGATGATGGAGTAAAATTAATAGCCATGATTCCGGTGGTTCTTATTCAGAAAATAATTGCAGACCCGCCTCTTCGGGCATCCCCTGTTGCCTCGCCGGAAGCCACAGAATGCGCACCGCCAAAATATACATTCTGTTCATCCCAGGATTTAACCTCCCATGGACCTGCTAATTCTTTAGGATTCAGTCCCGGTTCTGCGTGTAACGCGTTGCCTTCCAAATGTATGCGTGGCGCAGAAGTTATGTCTTCAAGTTTTTCTCCATTTGACAGATAGCGAGCAATTATCTGAACAAGAGCGGATCGGATACGGTTACTTCCACCACTTCCTGTGACCAATGCAGGGCGGCCATCGCGCAATGCTACTGAAGGGGCCATCATCGATGGCAGGCGCGTGCCAGGCTCATGTGTGTGGAATCCATTCGGGTTTAAATCCTCCTCACCAAGCATGTTGTTCAACATGAAACCCGCATCTGGCAACATGAAACCGCAGCTTTCGCCATTGGTCGTTGTCACGCTGGCTGCATTTCCTGCTCCGTCAAGTACACTGATATGAGTTGTGGCTCCTCGTGAGGTGGATTCCGGTTTTCCTGTTACGACACTGCCATTACGGAAAGCAGTTTTATATTCATCCATTGAGCTTTTCAGAATGGATAAGTTTTTTCCGTCTGGCACATTACAGAAATACTGTTGGCGCACATCGTTGGTCAGGGAAAAAGCTCGCGCAAACTCATTTGGCCCAACATGTGGACACTCGTTGAGTAGTGAGAGGGTAAAGTCCATCAGCAAACCGCTAGCAGCTGGTGGTGGATTCAGTAATACGGTGTGCTCAGCAAATTGAGTTTTTAGCGGTTCGCGTTCATGCACCTTGTATTGTTCCATATCCACAGAACAAATATGTCCATCGGACCATTCTTCAACCTTTTGTGCCATGCCTTTGTAGAATAAATTTGCCCCCTCATTTGCAAGAGCTTCGAGAAAATTCGCAAGTACTGGCATCCTAATCTGATCGCCCCCGCGCAGCAATTGGCCATTAGGCGCGAGCAAGGCTTTAGCTTGTGGATCGTGTGTGAAAATAGGAGCAAGAATGTGCACGATTGCCGCCTGACATTCAGTGATGGTAACGCCATTTCGGGCAGCTTCAATGGCGGGTGTTAAGACTTCACGATATGACATTCGCCCCATGTGCTTTTGAACATGAAGCAAACCAGCGATATTTCCGGGGACTGCAGCAGAGCCGGTGCCGATGTGAAATTCCTGTGTAGCCGTTCCGAAATCAACCTCCACAGGGAAGAAGTTTTCCTCCTGTAACTGACCGCCGGGCATGTCTACAAAGAAATCAAAGAGTACAGGCCTGCCTTCGGCTGGACAGGCCATGAGATGACCACCGCCACCGGCACTTGTCAGCGTGGGTTCAGCAACCATGGCCGTGAACATTGCTGCCACAGCGCCATCATAGGCGTTCCCACCTGACTCAAGTACGATTTGGGCTGCTCGTGCGGTTGCGGCATCACCCGCCGCGACATGATGTTTGTCGCTCATGGAAGCTTTCGTTCGGAATGATCAATATTATTGCTGGGGAACATCCTTGCCGGAACTAATCAACCGGCCTTCACTATTCCACACCCGCATCCGCACTACTTTACCCGCACGATAGTCGAATTCAAATTGCCGCCAACCTTCCTCATGCCAAACGGAACTCATGCCATCAAGGTATCCTTCACGTACAGACCACTCTTCACGTATTTTACCACTCGTGTCGTAGCGGGAAATTACCGAGCCGGTGAATGGCGAAGTCTCACCTTTTACGTAGGCCCGTTTGCCCTTGCCGAATCCACGGCCATCCAGTTGTCCCTCAGTGTTTCGGAACTCAATCTGTTTATAATCTGCCTTCCGCATCTCCAGCGTTGGGGTTTTTGATGAGCCATCGGGATTCCACTCAAGCAGGATCTTCTGTGTGCCGTTAGCTAGCCATTCCTTATTCGCGACAGTTTTTCCGTTACGAAACAACGCCTCACGTTTCAACTTGCCGTTAAAAAACCACTCGCGTCCCATGCCCTCCACTCTGCCGAGACGATAAACCACCTCTATTTGCTTGGTTCCATTCTCATGCCAAGCAGTGTAAGGGCCTTCGCGCAAACCCTTTTGGAGAGTTAGCTCTACGGCGGTATTTCCAGTTTCGTACTGTTGAAAAACTCGTCCGGTGTGGGGCACTTTTGAGCCTTTTAAATACCAAAGGCCGTCCTGTCGTTCCTCAACCTGAGAAATATCCAACGCAGCGGGCATGCCTTTGGAGGGTTCCGCGACAGATTTGGGTTTCTCTTTATTCCACCATGGCTGTTGCCAAGGCATCATGGCACAGCCCGACATTAGGCAAAACAACAGCAGCGACTGTGCTACAATCCACTTCATCAGTTGGGAAACCTAAAGGAAATACTGGTTTTTTACAATTAAGAACCGAATCAATCTTTCTTGGGAGGCTTTATTTTGGGTGACCCATCGAAATTCCAATTGGCCAGTTCAATCTGGCCGCCTTCAAGATCCCATTCCTTATGGCGCACACGCTTGTCTTTTTCGTAAATTCCACTTGAGCTAACCACACCATTTTTATGCCACGTCGTATAGGGTCCATGTTTGAGTCCTTTCAAGTAGGTTGTTTCAAACTGACGGCCGAAAATGGTGTCGATTACCTTGCCTGTGAAGGACTCTTTCTCATCCAGCACATGCCAGCGTTCGTCCTTGCCTAGTTTAAGGAGTTCCACCACCTCGCCGGTCTCCAGTACTTCCCGGGCTGGGATCACCCTTTCAGGTTTCTCTTTTTTCGGCTTGTTGTCATCCGCGGCAAGGAACACCACGCACGACAATGTAGCCGCAACGAATACTCTCGACATAAGGCAAATCTAACCAAGCTGGGGAAAAGTGACAATGAAGAACAGAGGTCTTATTTTAATGTTTAAATCGAAAGATATAGTCCCTTCAGCAAATTTTAAGAATGCCTGTTTATTTATATATTGCGAGTCGATTATTTTTTCTTACACACTATTTGAACTGAACCTTGCCGATGCCTCCTGCGGACCCTATAAGACCGGCCATGAATCCTCCGGAGCTTTCGCTATTACAGGCTGGCGACCGTGCTGCGTGGGATGAGGCCTTTCGGTGGCTTTATCCAACGGCGTTTGCTGTGTCGCGTAACAAGCTGGGAGGAATGCATCCCGGTGAGGTGGAGGACATCGCTCTCGCAGCCATTGAGGCTGTCATTGAAAAAGTGCATTCGGTGGAAGAGGTAGGGGAACTGAAGAAACTTTGCGCTGCAATTACGCACAATAAGGCGGTGGATCTCATTCGGAAGCTGCCGTTGCCGAATTTGCCGGCTGTGGATGATTCTGGAGACGATGTTCCGTATGAACCTGCGGATATTACGACACCAATTGACGACTTGGATTCAGTCGAATTGGCCAAGTTGATAGGGGATTGCATGTCAAAATTGCAGGAAAAATGCCGGAGATTACTTGATGCAGCTTTCATTCAAGGACTCAAACATAAGGAGATTTCATCGGCATTGGGTATGCCAATGGGTTCGATAGGTGTTAATATTTCCCGGTGTCTGAAGAAATTGGGGGGAATTGCTGAAATTTCAGGAATTCGCGGCGAATTAAGGATGTTTTTGGACTGATAATTAATAATAAATGTAAGAAAATTGACCAATGGTGCGATATAGCAGTGACTAGATTAATGCAGACACTTGATTTTGGGTAAAATGAGCTTACAAGCTGACAAACAAATAAAAGCCATCGCCACGACGCTGAAATCCATTGAGCAGAGGGTGGCACAAAATGGCATTGGTGCGGCAGAGCGTACCAAGTTGCAGTCCGATTTGGCTGATATTGGAAGTCGGATACGTCAACAAGAGGAGCGTTTGCGATCGACTGGCCGGAACATTGGGGTTGGACCGGAGTTGAAATGCCCCGAAACAGGCGAGTCCATGGGGCATTTCCGCCTGCTTGATGCCGATGTAAGCATAAGTGAAAAAGGGCTTTGGTTTGGCCCCGGCAAGCTCAACCGGCTGTTGGCTACCTATGAAGAACGCACTAGCCGTTCTCCCACCACGAGCTTGGAGCAAATTGTTCTGGAATTAAACGCTGAGGAGGAAAAGCAAAGTGCACGTATGGCCGTGCGTGAACTGGACAACCGGTTGGATGCTGTGCGACGCAGTATTGCAAATGCTAATGAGCAAAGTGCAGGTGATCCGCATATTCAATCTATCAAGGCAGAGATTGATGAGTTGAAAAAACAGGCGGCAAACATGGATCTTTCCGCTGGGCCAGTGGCACAGCCGAACATCACACCGCATCCTGGTGCGCTGGTGAGCTTGATCCGCGACGGTGAGCAGCCATGTTATCTTTATGCTCATGATGGCAGCAAGGCTTGGCTTGGCCGAGGCAGCAAATGTCAGATTCGGATCAAGGACAGCAGAATCAGCCGTTTGCACTGTGTGATTATTTCCGCCGGGAACAATTGGTACATCGCTGACCTTGATTCTCGAAATGGCACCTATGTGAATGGTGAACGGCTGACTTCTCCCGTCCGGCTTTCTCATAATGACACTGTTAACTTGGCTGGTGCTGCAACAATGAATTTTTCCGTCATCGCTATCGCAGTAAACGAGGAAGAATTTTATTCGTTGGCACTCAAGGAGCTTACCAATCAGGCGACCGTAGAGGATAGTGAGGAGCTGGAGGATATGCTCGAGCAGAAGGCTGAGTTGCGTGCTGAATACGAACATCTAAAGTTGGGGGCAGTAGTGGCGCGAAGTGCGCTGCCATTGATGGATGCAGTAGAGGCTACTGAAGGGGCACTTTCGGAGGCAGGAATTGCCAGGCTGGACGCGCGTGTTAAGGAGACCTTTCGCGCTCGGCCTGAGGATATTCAGAAGCAACTGGCTGCCTCACAATCGAGTGGACGATTGTCGCCGCGTACGGGTCAACCACTTACCTCACTGAGTGTCGGGGAAATTGAAATCGAGACCGATCTGAACCCTGGGGTGCACCGTGGAGGGATTTTTCTTAATCGCAACCAATTGCAGTCTCTGCTTGCCAAGCCTCAATCCGGACAAAAACTTGCGGATGCGATGGAGTCGGCGCTGGCGTGATCGCCGCTGGGCTACAATAGTTCTCCTATCTTTTCCGGGGGGCGTCCGATCACCGCTTTCTCACCTTTCACTACGATGGGACGTTCCAATAGAATGGGATGCGCTTCGATTGCCTTGATAATTTGGGCGTCACTACTTTGGGGGGACAATCCGGCAGCTGTGTATTCGTCCTCTTTTGTTCGCAGCACGTCATGAGCTGGGATATTTAATTTGTCTATTAGACCCTGTAGCACAGCTGCATCCGGAGGCGTTTTCAAATATTCCATCACCTCAGGCTCTACACCGTTGTCACGCAATATTTGTAGCGCCTGGCGACTCTTGGAACAGCGTGGGTTGTGATAAATTGTTACTGTCATCGTGTTGATTCTGTCAAAATTGGATCGATGAGCGAAGCGGAATTCTACTTCTGTTAAACCTCATTGGACGGCAGGTACTCCCGCACAGTGAACATGAGCGAACCCAATGCGAGAAAGATCACAGGAGCAATCATCAATATCAAAGCCGCACTCCATGCAGGGTCAGGAGGCAGCCAATTCATGGCATCACGTGCAGCTAAATCCTGACCCAGCAGTGACTGGACATGACGCAAGAGCGACAGCTGATTGATATTGCCCGTTTGTACGCTGCCAATGCCCAACTCGATCACAAACCAGTAGACAATTCCGATCACCACATACCTTTGGTGTAGCATTCCAAGAAATGCGCTGAGGGCCCCCCATGCCATAATTGCCATAAATTGTACTACAAGTAACATCATCATTACGCTGATGATGTCTGAATACCCTTTCGCAATAGCGACACCAAACATCATGGGGGTAATGATGAGAAAAACCATCTGGAGCCAGAAGATATGGCAGAAATATTTAAGCAAAAAAATCTCGAACCGGCGGAGAGGGCGTGTGCAGAGAAAACAAAGTGTGTTGGCTTGTACTTCATCGCGGATCATTGAGCCGCAGAGATTCAGGCAACTAAAGGGAATCAGAAACGTCAGGTAAAACCCAATGATCCAGCCGTAAGAGTCACTTTGATGGTCAATGGAGAGCCCCATGAGAAACAACATGGCTACAATTCCCCCGGAAATACTGAGGAGGCGTTTCTTGGTCATTTGTCTCGCCCACACCAGCAACCACATGCCGCGCAAGGCACCGATAAAGCCAAGGGTGCCAGGGCGAGTGCCCGGAGGTCCCGGTGGTTCTACAGATTCAACTGGCGGCGGAGGCGGGTTCATTCGTTGGTCATTTTTTCAAAGATGTCCTGTAGTGAATGGTCCTGACTGCGTAATTCATGCAATGCAATTTCATTGTCCGTCAATAAACCAACGAGGTTGCTGCGAAACCACTCTGGATTGTCCACCCGGATATTTATACCGTCTTTCTCATCGGTGTTATCAAAGCCCAACAGTTTACCTGATTCGAACAATGCCTTGATAAACCGGCCGGGCTCATCGCAGCGTACAAAGAGGTTCGCCTCACCAGCCTGCATTTCCCGTTGCATATCGGTTTGTTTGCCACTTGCGATGACGCGGCCCCAGTTAAGGATCAGGATATTTGGGCAAAGCGCTTCCAATTCATGCAGGATATGGCTTGAGATGAGCACCGCGGTGCCATCGGCTTCCAGTTCCTTCAATACTTGTTGTACTTCCTGCCGACCCATGGGGTCGAGGCCGTTCATTGGTTCATCAAGCACCAATAATTTTGGTCTATGGATCAGTGACTGGGCCAATTTTACACGTTGACGCATGCCCTTTGAATATTGGCTGAGCGGTTTGCCCCAATGCTCTGGCGAAAGGTGAACTTGATTTAAAATCCGTTCCACATGCGGGCCTGCTTCGCTGGTGGAAATGCCTGATAACATTGCCATGGCCTTTAGCCATATAATGGCCAGCATGTCGTCTGGCAGCGCATCATCTTCCGGGCAAAAGCCCATTTTATCGAGCAGGGTCGGATTATTGAATGGTTTATCTCCGAATACAGTGAGGTTTCCATGGCTTGGCCTGATTTGACCTGTGATAATCTTAATCAAGGTACTCTTGCCCGCGCCGTTGGGCCCCACCAAGCCTGTAAGCCCAGGTCCAATCGAAAAGCTGATATTATTCAGCCCCATCACGATGCCGTACCATCGGCTCAAGTCTTTGGCTTCAATGATTGTGCTCATCATTCAGATTTCACCTTGATCGATAAGAGATAAGCAGAAGCGAAAGACACTGCCAGCATCATAAAGGCAGCGCCGACAAAACTGTCGCCTGAACGTGACAAACGCCTTTCGATGGCGTTAAAGGCACCCAAGTTGCCTAGGGTAGGAAACTCCTGGGCGATTTGGTTCAGGTCATTAGACACAGCAAAAATTGAACGACCGATGATTTCCAGGTCAAACCAGAAGCTGGAATACTGGAGCCAATAATTTTGAGAACCCGCGCCAATGCCGGAGAGCATTCCCCCAATCAGCCAAAGGCCAAGAAAGAGACTGGTCGTGGCCCGCGCACTTTTTGAAATTGCCGAGATGCCCAGGGCCAACATACCCATACAGCACATGCTGGCGCCGATGAACAATACCGAGTGAAAAAGTGCCCTGAACGTGTAATAGAAAAAATTGAAATTCGGTGCGAGGAGGTTGCCGGCCAACCAGGTTATTACTACTGGCCCCAGCCAGGTAAGTGTCATGAGCAGCATGACTGCGCCAAATTTTCCAATGCAGTAGTCAAGCCGGGTTATGGCCTTGGAACTATAAATTGTAATTGCCCGGCTGGAGAGGTCCGAAGTAATCAGGTGAGGGATGGCCATTGATAGGGCAATAAACGTGAGCACCATGTTGGGGCCGGCAAAAACCAGGCCAAACACAGATTGGCTGCCGGAAAAAATGCTAAAAAACAAATTGTATGTCATCCCGATGGCAATATCAGGACGCTGTTCAGCATAGCCTTGAAATGTGCCGGCAACTGTCCTGAACAATTTAAGTTCATTTACGACAAAATCGTAAATCAACCCTTCCGGATCCATCAGTTGGCTGAACAGGAACAGGAACGCGGTTTGAAGCAGGCAGGCAATCCAACAGGTGGTAATGATACGGCGCATCCATTTGACCTTTAGGCATTGTTGCAGCCCGCTCCATGCCATGACCCCCCGTCGATACCAGATATCCCGGTGTGTCCCCTGCCAGTGCTCATACTGTGATTCAATTTGCGCCATGCTTTAATTCTTTAGAGCCTGCATGAATACCTCTTCCAAGGCGTTTGGGCTGGGTAAAATTTCCAGTGGATGCAGATCGTGGTCGTTAAGGATGCGCAGCAATGGTGTCAGGTTATCAAACGGATGCTCCACGCGAACATGGCCGTTTAAAAGCAATTCGCATTGGCACTTGTTGTCTTCTAGCACCTGAATCAGATTTTGCTGCGAATCGTCCATCACGACTTCTGCAACTCCTGTGCGGCGTGACTTAAGGTTTTTCAGGGTATCGTGCATCAGCACCTGCCCCCGGCCGATGATGATGATCTGATCGCAAATGCGATCTACATCTTGCAGCAAATGGGAGGAAAGCACGACGGAAATACCATGATCGTTCCATAGGCTGTTGACCAATTGCAGAATTTGTTCGCGTCCTTTTGGATCCAAACCGTTAGTCGGCTCGTCAAGGAAGACGATCTCCGGATCATGAACAATGGCTTGGGCCAACTTTACGCGCTGTTTCATGCCGGTGGAATAAGTGTCTACTTGTCGGTAGCGCTCCTGACCCATGCCAACGAAATCAAGCATTTCATGCGCCCTCTGTCGCGCATCTTGAAAAGGCAAACCGTTGAGTTGTCCGCAGTAGGTCACGTACTCGCAACCAACCATCCCTGAAATCAGGCAGTCCTGCTCAGGAGCAAAACCTACACGTGTCCGAATCTCACGACCTTCACGGCGAACATTGCGACCCAGTAACTGTGCCTCGCCGCTGGTAACGGGGATTAGTTGGAGGACACTTTTAATGAAGGTTGTTTTACCTGCGCCATTTGGTCCAAGTAACCCGATTGCACCCGGCTCCACGCGAAGGTGTACGTTGCTGAGTGCTGCAAATCCCCCGAACATCTTGGTGAGACCCGTAGCCTCAATTATCGGGGTCCTGCCGGTTTGTGTCAGATTGGAGGGAGTCGGTGGTTTCTGTGCCGGTTGCGCGGTTTTGCCGGGGACGGGTGGGGGAGGTACGGAACTATCTGGGACTGGCGGAGGTGCGGTAGTAGATTCAAAAAGATGAGGAAATGGGGTACAGTCAGAAAGGTCATCGTGAGAGGCGAGGTCTTCAGGAAGAAATTCACCGGTTTTAAAAGCATTCTCAACAAAT
>CAYUXV010000097.1:0-6104 GCA_964448875.1 uncultured Verrucomicrobiota bacterium | reverse complement strand
AGTAAGGTCAAATAGCTATATGTGAGCGGAGAACCGTGGGTTTGAGTTCCATATCGCATCGTGGCCGACGCCAGGATGGCTTCGCTGGGGGGAAGGGGCTTGTTTTTGGGGAAATATATTCCGATCGACACGGGTGACCCGCATGCCACAATTGGAAGCACTCATTAACCCATTATCCCACTCGTTTCATGTCATCCATTAATCGCCGTCATTTTCTGAAAACCTCCACAGCCGGGTTGGCCTTGGCCGCAACGGGGCGCGCAGCCCCGAGTGAGACCCTGACGTTGGGCGTCATTGGTACCGGTGGCCGGGCACAGTCACACCTGTATTCCGTGCACCAGTATGGGGCGGCAAAGATCGCGGCGATCTGCGATATCTACGACACAAACCTGAGGCGATCGGCAAAGGTAATCAAGGATCGACAAGGCACAGCGCCGAAGCTGTACACGGATTTTCGAAAGCTCTTGGAGGACAAGTCGCTGGATGGTGTCATCACGGCCACTCCGCACCACTGGCATGCGCTTATCACCGTGGCGGCACTGGAAGCGGGCAAGCACATCTATGTGGAGAAACCGGCATCGCACGTGTTTGCCGAGGGGCGCCGGATTGTCGATGCAGCAAAACGCAACAAGCGCATTGTGCAGCATGGCACGCAGATGCGCTCCAGTGAAGTGACCCTAGCCGCGGATAAGGTGTTAAAGAGTGGTATCCTCGGGAAGATCGTACAGGCCAAGGCATGGGGTGTGGAGCCGCGTCGGGGTTTTCCGCAGCCGGTGCCGGACAGCGACGTGCCCGCTGGCCTTGATTGGGATACGTGGCTAGGGCCAGCTCCCAAGCGAGCGTACAACGCCAATCGGCACCGTAGCTGGAACAATTATCGTGATTACGGCAACGGTGAGATTGGGGGTGATGGCATTCACGATATCGACATGATGCGCTGGGGGTTGGGTGCCAATGAGCATCCAGTGAAGATCACCTCAATTGGCAGTCGCGTGCACGTGACGGGCGAGGTGGAATTTCCCGACAATCTCACCACCACCTGGCTGTATGCCGATGGGCGCACAGCGATTTATGAGAATCGCAACTTTGCCGCGTACAAGATGCACGGCTATGACAATGGCAACATCTTTTACGGCACCGAAGGCTACATGATTTTCAGCCGGCGCGGCTATTTCCAGACCTACCTTGGTGCGAAGGAAGAGGAGGGTCCAGGCCTCAAGGGCGGTGCGGGCAACGAAGAACACATCGCCAACTTCCTCGACTGTATCAAGAGTGGCAAACAACCGCGTGCAGATGTGGAAACTACGCATCTTAGCTGCGGCCTAGTACACCTTGGGGAAATCGCCTTTCGCACGGGCCGGACGATCATGTTCGATCCAAAGAAGGAAGAGATAAGGGGCGACAAAAAAGCCAACGCCATGCTCGACAAGAATCACCGTGCACCGTGGAAATTTTAATAATTGGAGTTTATTAAAACCACCTACTCATCTTCTACTATCACTGCCGTACCATAGGCCATCATTTCGGCGGCACCACCCATGATGACTGAAGTCTGGAATTGCAGGCTGATGATAGCATTGGCATCGAGTTCTTCAGCCTTGGCCTTCATACGATCAAGGGCTTGCTCGCGGCTTTCGGATAGCAGCTTACCGTATTCGGTAACTTCTCCGCCTACGAGGTTGCGCAGGCCGGCCATGATGTCTTTGCCCACGTGACGCGCACGGATAGTGTTGCCGCTAACAAGGCCCACTGTGCGCACGATTTTTTTCCCTGGAATTTCCGGGCTGGTTACCACGAGAATTTCTTTTTCAGCCATAGGTTAATCTTCCACGTCGATGTATTTGTCTGTTTTGGTCGCCCTCTCACGCTGGATTAACACGGTGAGAAATAAGATTGAGAGCCCGATCACGATGGCCGGCACCCCGAGCTTGATCCATAGCTCTACCTCCGGATCCTTGATGATCTCTCCGATGAACCAATAACCACCGACTCCGTAAACAAGGATCAGCCCGATGATCACTAGTACCTGTCCTACCCCTGTACTAGCGCGAGTAACGGGGTCATTTGGTTTTTCAGGTCTACTCATCCTTGCGGAAAGCTAACATTCCTTCAGTGTTTGGTCGATTCTTCTCCTCACAAAAACCATCGACAGCCACTTTTCAAATGCCACAATTGGCCCACTTCGAAACCCAAATCCGGATGATCATTATGTCGAAAATCAATCGTCGTCGTTTTCTCAAACAAACTGCCGCTACTAGCGTTATAGCGTTTCCTGCCGTGCTGACGCAGAAAGGCGAAGCTGCCAAGGCACCGGCCAGTGAGCGGGTGCGTGTGGGCATGGTGGGTGCAGCTGGACGTGCAGGTTCGTTGAACCGTATTTTTGCCAAGAACAAGAATACTGAAATCGTGGGTATCGCGGAGATTGACCCGCGTCGATTACCGGGGACGCTGGAGAGCGTCACCAAGACGCAGGGCAGCAAGCCGAAGACGTTTAAGGATTTTCGCAAGCTGGTGGATGATCCCACCATTGACGCGCTTTGTGTGGGCACGCCGGATCATTGGCACGCGATCCCGTCCATTATGGGTTGCCTGTCGGGCAAGGATGTTTACGTGGAGAAGCCTGACTCACACAACATTGTCGAGGGCGCGCGGATGGTCGCGGCGATGCGCAAGCACAAGCGTATCATCCAGATGGGTTCGCAGCATCGCAGCACCGAGCGCATGCAAAGCGCGTTGGCGTACATTCGCGAGGGGCATTTGGGCAAATGTCTCGTGGCCAAGGCATGGGAAAGTACTAAGCAGGGTAATATCGGCCGTCCACCCGATGGTGTGGCGCCCAAGGGAGTGGATTATGACATGTGGCTGGGCTCAGCGCCGAAGCGGGCGTTCAATCCCAAGCGCTTCCACGGGAGCTGGCGGTGGTTCTACGATTACGGGGCGGGCGATCTTGGCAATGACGGTGTGCACCGGCTGGACATGGCGTTTGCCGCGCTGAGCGCCGCGGTGGAGACGGAGGGCAAGAAGCCTTTGCGCATGCCGCGAAAAATTAGCGGCACCGGTGGCAAGTGGTATTTCGATGATGCGCAGGAATGGCCCGACACCATGCAAGTGACCTACGAGTATCCCGGTACGCCGCCACGCATCCTCACCTATGAGATGCGCATCTGGTCGCCGTACCCATACCTTGGTGAGGCAGAGGGTTCGGCGGTATTTGGCGACCAGGGTTATATCATCCTTGGCAATCGCGGCTGGCGCGCCTACACCCGCGGGGGCAAGCTCGTTAAGGAACACGGCGGCGACAGCGATGCCGCGCCGCATGTGCAGGATTTCATCAACTGCATCAAGACACGCAAGCGGCCCTACTGTGATTTGGAGACCATTGGTCATCCTGCCTCTGTACTCTGCCATGCCGGCAATATCGCCACGCGTCTCGGCCGCACGATTACTTTTGATGCAAAAACGGAAACCTTCGAAGGCGACAAGGAAGCCAATGCCATGCGCGGCCGACCCGAATGGCGCAAGCCGTGGGTGTTGCCGAAGGTATAAGGCTTGTTGTAACCTTTTGTCTTTCCATCTCGTATAGTAGAGTGAATTGTTGATTTATGATGATACACATTGACCGGAACGGTGAACGCATGGGGCCCTACTCATTGGAGGATGTTAACCGCTATCTGGCCGATGGCACATTACAGCCTTCTGACCTTGGTTGGTATGACGGCGCAACGGATTGGGCGCCGTTGACGAATATTGAGGGTGTGGTTGCGGCTGGTGCAGCTCCTCCACCGACGAGTGGGTCAACTTGTCCTAATTGCCGGATTCCGGTGGAGGCAAACCAGGTTGTTTGTGTTGAATGCGGCACGCGCCTTAAAGAGGCTCCGGTCGCAGGTGGTGGCAAAGGCTCAAAAACCGTTCTGATTGCTGTTGGCAGCGTGGTGTTGATCGCCGGCATTGTGCTTGGCGTCATGCAGCCGTGGAAAAAGGATAAAGGAGACTCTGTTGGCCCTGTTGCAAATGGCGGTGGCGAGCCTAAAAAGCCATCCCCGCCTGATGTGGATGAGCCTAAAAAGCCATCTCCGCCTGATGTGGATATCTTCAAGGCCGCAGGCGATGGGAATCTTAATGCGCTCAAGCAGCATATCGCAGCTGGTACGGACCTGGATCAGCGGTTTTCGGATGATCAATCCACCCCGCTGATGATTGCGGCCCTCTTTGGGCGAACGGAAGCTGCCAAGGCACTGATTGAAGCCGGAGCGAAACTAGACCTTAAAAAAAATGACGGCGGAACCGCTTTGATGAATGCCGCCTTCTTTTGCCATACGGAGGTTGTTCAGGCCCTGTTGGACAAGGGCGCTGACAAGAATATCACGAACAATACAGGCTCAACCCCATTGCAGGCCGTTGAAGCTCCTTTGCCTCTCGTTAATTTAATCTATAGCGGGCTCGACGAGGCCATATTTAAACCTGCCGGAATGCCCTTGGATATGGAGCGAATTAAAGCAACGCGCCCCAAGATTGCCAAAATGCTGGGCGGGAGCGGAGGTAATGTATCGGGTAACAACGAGCAGGCAATGGATATATTTGGTGCGTTGACGCCGGGCAATGAGGAAGCACTAAAAAAACAAATCGCTTCGGGAGCGGATTTGAATGTTAAGGGGCCTCTTGGAACACCTTTAAACGTGGCGGCCATCTACGGAAATACCGCCTCGGCAATGTTGCTCATCAACGGCGGCGCAGACGTCAACGCGCCAGCCCCAGATGGAAACACCGCCCTACATAGCGCAGCATTTTTTTGCCACCCAGAAATTGTGAAGGCACTTTTGGCAAAGGGGGCCAATGTAAATGCGCGGAATGCCAAGGGCGAAACCCCACTTTCTTCATTCGCCCTGCCATGGCCGGCAGCCCAGGGCATTTACCAGTTGGTTGGCGGCATTCTGCAAATGCCCATGGGTCCGGCGGAGTTGCAGAGAATTCAAAATACCCGGCCACAAATTGCCCAGATACTCAGGCAGGCCGGTGCCCAGTAGACTGACTTGCGGCAGATAGGAGTTGTTCTTCCGGTTGTAGGGCCTAAAGCGTTTGCTGTTTCGGTCAATCTGTATCTACATTAATTCTGGAATAAATCAGCTTTAGCGCATATTTCTAAAGCGTTCTGTTGCCAACGGGTTTAACCTCTTTTAGCTGGATGATTCTTGATGGATAAATGTATATTGGATTGCCCAAGAAGAGAAATAAAATGAAGAAACTGATAGGTGTTATATCTATAGTGTTTGTTGCGATTGGTTGTGGAGAGCAGCAAGTCTCAGGAACCGGCGAAGTTACCTCTTTGAATGAACAGGTAGTGGAAGCCTCCTGCGGTCAGTGTTTGTTTGACATGGGAGAAAGCGGATGTGACCTGGCTGTGCGGATTGATGGTAAAGGTTATTTTGTTGATGGTACTGGGATTGACGATCACGGTGATTCCCATGGCAAGGATGGTTTTTGTAGTGTGATTCGTCAGGCAAAGGTAACGGGTGAGGTGGAGAATAACCGGTTTATGGTGAAAGCTTTCGAGTTGCTTCCACTGAATAAATAATAATCTAAAAAGAAAAAACACCGCGCATTTGGATCTGCGCGGTGTTTTTTTGTGAATTTAATCAAGCCCAGCCGTGCGGGCCGATGGCTTCCTTGGTGCCGGGAATGGCTTCCTTCGGCGGTGTATGTTTACCGGTTTCCCAGTTCTGATCCTTCGGGAAAAGATCCTGCTTGGAATTAAGTGCCTGATCCCAGGTGACCTGCTTGCCAGTGTAGCCGGCCATGCGGCCCATAAGCGCCATGCCGGTGGCGTTGCACATGCGGTCGCCGTTGTTGATGGGGTGGCCATCGCGGATGCTGGCAAACAACTCGTCATGTTCAATCTGGTACATGTTGCCTCCCTTGCCAGTGTATCTCCAGAAGTCGTTATTGGCGTTGTACGTCCACTGGTCGGTCTCTCCCTTAATGGCGTCCTTGCCGAAGATCAGTAGTCCACCAGCGATCTGTGCGCGCCCCTTGGTGCCAATGATGTAGTCATTATTTTCATTATGACAACCGGGAATCTGGCGTTGGCCAAGAAAACCTCTTGAACC
>CAYUXV010000096.1:0-5500 GCA_964448875.1 uncultured Verrucomicrobiota bacterium | reverse complement strand
CGAGAATGTGGAGGATCGTCGCGTGCAGATCATGGACGTGGACCTTGTTTTGCTAGGCGCGCAGGCCAATGGGATCGGTGGAGCCATAGGCCGTTACGCCTTTTACCGCGCCGCCGCCGAGGGCAATACTGTAACCCCAGGGGTTATGGTCGCGGCCAGTGCCCTGTTCGCTCATGGGCATGCGTCCGAATTCTCCGCCCCAGATAATGAGGGTGTCATCCCAAAGACCTCGTGCCTTGAGATCGTCGAAGAGACCGGCGATGGGTTGGTCAGTGCGACGGCACCAGGTCGTGTGGTTTTGGAGCACGTCCTTGTGTGCGTCCCAACCGCCGGTGTCGCCCGAAAAGAGCTGCCCAAAGCGCACGCCGCGTTCGAGCATACGGCGGCCAAGCAGGCAACGGGTGCCACACTCGGCGGTTTCCTTGTTGTCGATGGCGTAGCGGTTTCGGGTGGCACCGGTTTCGCGGGTGAGGTCAACATCTTCCGGCGCGGCAGACTGCATGCGAAAAGCGAGCTCGTAGGCCTGAATGCGGGCCTGCAGTGTGTCGTCGTGATCACGGGCGGCGAGGTGTTCTTGGTTGGCGCGACGGAGGAAATTGGCAAGGGCATTGTTGTCGCGGCCGGCTGGCGGTTTGAGGTTTAAAATGGGATTGGTGCCGGGGCGCAGTGTGGTGCCTTGATAAGTGGCGGGGAGAAAGCCGTTTCCCCAGGCGGGTGGGCCGCCCTTTAGGCCACCGCGTGGATCGGGTAGAACTACAAACGCGGGCATGTCGCGGTTCTCTGAGCCGAGACCGTAAGTGACCCAGCTGCCTACAGATGGTTTGCCCATGAGGATGGAGCCGGTGTTCATTTGATAGACCGACTGCGGGTGGTTGACACTGTCACCATGGCAACTGCGAAGGACACAGAGACTGTCGGCGTGACGGGCGATATGGGGGAGAAATTCACTGATTTCCAGGCCGGACTGGCCATGAGGGCGGAAAGGTTTAATGGGGCCGAGCAGGGGGTTCTTTGCCACCTTACGACGGGTCATCACGGGACCGAAGCTTTGGGGCAAAGGTTGGCCGGCGTACTTGATGAGATCAGGCTTGGGATCCCACAAGTCCATATGGCTTGGGCCGCCATGCATGAAGAGCCACAGGACGCGCTTGGCTCGCGGAGCAAAATGCGGCAGTCGTGGCGCGAGAGGATTGGGCGCGGCAAGGGCGTCATAGCGCAGCAACGAAGCGAGCGCCAAGGCACCAATGCCTCCGCCGGCTTGTGCGAGGAAAGAACGGCGGCTGGAGCAGTTGGGACCCTCGTTCTGCACGGATTACTTTTAGCCGAAGTGAACACGAAACTCAATGCTATGGAATGATCGGCCCCCTTGGTAATGCAGAATTAGATGAATTGACTATATGGCCAGATAAAAGTCGCCGTCTTGACGTTGAATGTCAGGAGGAATGAGAAGGGAATTGGCAATGTTGAATGGGGGATGATTAACTAATTCAATATTTGCTTGTTGCAGGTTGGTGAATGGTTATTCTGCTTCAATCCTTTGAAAATCATTAACCAAAGTAAATTCATGAAATCTATCCCCCTGTTTATTGCAGCCGTAATTAGCCTTTTCACGGTGGCCACCACTCAGGCAGCGCCTGACCTGAAGGCTGATCTTAAGAATAATCCGGATAAAATCCCTGCCTATAACAATTACATACGTGCGACCGTGACTGAGATTCGTGGATTGATGAGCACCAAACCAGATGCGGCTGAGAAGAAGATTGCCGAGATGGAAGCATTCCTCAAAACGCTTAAGCCCACAACTGAACAGGGTAAAACGTTCCACCAGCGTTCGTTGAGGAGTGCAGGGTTCCTGAAACAAAACCTGGAACTTGAACGGACGCCTATTGAGGACTACGTCAAGCGACTCAAGGATGACCCGGACGACATTGATGCATTGAGAGCTTATTACCGGAAGGCGTCGATGAAGATTAGCCCCATTACGCGTTCCAAGCCGGATCAGGCAGAGAAGGAATTGAAGGCGCTGCAAACGTTTCTGGATGGAGTAAAGGCCAAGGCACAAAATGATGCTACTGGACGCCAGATCGAGGGCTATGCACGCGGGTTGACAAGTATGAAAAGCCGGATCGTGGCTGGCCGGAAGTTGGTGAAGATGATTGGGCAGGATGCAACACCCCTAAAGGTGTCTTCCTGGGCCAATGGGGACCCTGTGACAGACAAGGACTTGAAGGGCAAGGTTGTGCTGCTCGATTTCTGGGCTGTGTGGTGTGGCCCGTGCATTGCCACATTCCCGCATCTGCGTGAGTGGCAGGAAAAGTATTCCGGTCGTGGCTTGGTGATTATCGGCATGACACGCCATTATAACTACGAGTGGAATGCGGAAACTGGTCGTGCCAGTCGCGCAAAGGAGCCTACCTCCCCGGAGGAAGAGGGTGCGATGCTCGAAAAATTTGCCAAGCACCACAAGCTTCACCATCGGTTTGCCATTCAGGATGGCCGGGATATTTCAACCTATTATGGTGTCACCGGTATTCCACACGTGGTTTTGATTGATCAGAAAGGCAAGATTCGTCTCATGCGTGTAGGTAGCGGCGAACAGAACGCCAAGGATGTTGAGGCAATGATCAAGAAGTTGTTGGGGCCGGATGCCGCTGCAGCAGGGAGTTGATCCAAGCCGCAACACGCGACCCGGCGGCAAGCCGGGAAAGGTGTGGTGATGTTCGCGGCTAAATTAGCTGCGTTGTAACCGGCTATAATCCAAGGCAAACAGCCTTGGTTTCAGTATAGAGATCGAGCACTTCGTGGCCCATTTCTCGTCCCCAGCCGCTTTGTTTGTAGCCTCCGAAGGGCAGGGCGCTGTCGAATATGTTGTAGCAGTTGACCCAGACAGTGCCGGCGCGTAAACGTGCGGCGGTGCGGTGGGCCTTGGAGATATCGCGTGTCCAAAGTCCAGCGGCAAGGCCGTAGTTTGAATTGTTGGAGCGGTTGATAATTTCCTCAATATCGTCAAATGGATCAGCGATGACCACTGGCCCAAAGATTTCCTCGCGAACGATGCTCATGTCATCACTGGCGTCTTTAATGACTGTGGGTGTGACAAAATAACCATTCTCGCCATGGCGCGTTCCCCCTGTAACACAAGTGGCGCCGGCTTCCTGTCCGGCATTCATGTAGCCGGTAACACGGTTGAGTTGCTCATCAGAAACCAGCGGTCCCATGTCAGTGCCATCTTCCAGGCCGGGGCCAAGTTTTAATTGCTCAGCGGCTTGGGAGACGCCATCGACCACCTCGTTGAAAATATCTTTCTCCACATACAGTCGTGAGCCCGCACAGCAGCATTGGCCGTGATTAAAGAAGATGGCACTGGCGGCGCCCGCGATGGTCTGCTCAAGGTTCTCGGTATCCTTGAATATGATGTTGGGCGATTTGCCTCCCAGCTCAAGTGTTACTTTTTTAAGATTACCAGCGGCAGCCTGCACAATCATTTTGCCGACCTCAGTTGATCCGGTAAAAGCAACTTTGTCGACCTGGTCATGTGCTGCTAGTGCTGCACCTGCGGTTTCACCCATGCCAGTGACAATGTTCACCACGCCGTCGGGCACTCCTGCTTCCTGAATAATCTCACCCAATCGAAGAGCCGTTAAAGGTGTTTGCTCAGCTGGTTTTAAAACCACACAGTTTCCGGTGGCAAGAACCGGCCCAAGTTTCCAGGCGGCCATCAAAAGTGGGAAATTCCACGGGATGATCTGACCGACTACGCCAACAGGTTCACGCATGGTAAATGCGTGGAATTTTGCCCCAGGGGCATAGGGTACAGATATGGGAATGGTGTTCCCTTCAATCTTTGTTGTCCAGCCGGCCATATAGTGAAAAAGGTCGGCAGACAGTGGCACATCGGCGACTTTCGCCACACCCACCGGCTTGCCGTTATCCAGGCTCTCCAGTTCAGCCAGTTCATCCAGGTTTTCCAATATAAGATCACCGATTTTCCAAATGAGCTTTCCTCTTTCACTTGGTGTCATGGTGTTCCACACATGTTTCGGGTCATCGAAAACCTTGCGAGCAGCTTTTACTGCAGCATCGATATCTTCCATGTCTCCAGATGGAGCCATATCGATGATGGAGCCATTTGCGGGATTGTATATGGAGAATGATTCCCCGGAAGCTGCGTCGACCCATTTTCCGGATATCAAGCATTTCTTTGGTCTGCCAAGAAATGCTTGCGCATTAGGGCCTACTTCGATCTCAGGCGTTTCGGATTTAGTTTCGGTAACCATGATAATTTTTGGTTGGGGATAAGTGCTCGGTGTCGCGAATGTAACGTCTCAAAGCAGAAACGCAACCCCCCGTTTTCTCGCGCTTATGTTGATAAAAACCCCTTGTTACCATTGGAACCTGTGGCAGGGTTAACACTAGGAATTTTAAACCGCAACGAGCGGTTCATTCAAACAAGGAGGAGAAAATATCATGAGGATTAGGAAGCCCAAAAACAGGTTAAAGGGAACGAGGCTTATTCTGTTTTCGATGTTGTTTTTGGGTTTGTTGGAGGGAGTCACAGAGCCGACAAACAAAAACGCTGTTGCAACAACTAAGATTTTGCCGGCTTCCAGAAATCTTCAGCCGACAACTACTTTTGAAATTCGGTTTTCTTCAGCAATGGTTCAAAAATCTGTAGTTGGAAAACCTGTGGAGAATACACCCCTTGTAATTGAGCCTGCCTTAAAAGGAAAATTTACATGGTTGAGTGAACGCAGTGGTGTATTTACGCCAGAAAGACCTTTTGTAATGGGGCAGGAATATACCGTGAGATCACGCAAAGGATTACTTACACGAAATGGAGCTACGGTCTTGGGTGCGCGTCGGCTATTTAAAACACCAGATTTCGATGTCATTAGATGTGGTCATCGGCCAAATACATTGAACCGCACGGCAAAACCAGAAATACCTCTTGCATTTAATGATGATGTGAAATTTAGCAACGCAGCAAAACACATTTATTTCCGAGCCAAACATGGGCAACGGGTTCCCGCAAAGGTGTGGCAAATGACAAACAAGAACAGTTGGTACATGTCAAACGCACCTAAATTAGGGTGGCGGGATCGATTTAATCAAATCAGCAAGGGAACTGAACGGCCAAATCCCGACAGTCCGATACTTACTCGGTTAATTGTTCAACCAGAACATGCTCTTTCCGTTGGTGAATGGCAGTTAATCGTGGGGAAAGGGCTGGAATCAACAGATATCGGTGTGGCGACAACGAAGGAAAGGGTTTTCGGTCTTGGTAAAATAGAGCCTTTGAGTATTTCCAGGATATATTCCAAGAATATTTTATATAAAGGCCGCTCCATAGAAATCGAGTTCAATCGCCCCTTGGCTGAGAAGTTACAAGACATTGACCCTTTGCAATGGATAACAGTGAACTCTGCACGAGGGCCAGCGCGGAACATGGCGAATCCTGAGCTAGATATACAGATTACGGAAAAATCACTTAGTATGTCCG
>CAYUXV010000095.1:0-8883 GCA_964448875.1 uncultured Verrucomicrobiota bacterium | reverse complement strand
CCCATTCAACGACGGGGATGGACTAGGCGGTGGTGGTCCAGGTGGGTTTTAGACCGGTTTTCATCGATTTTTCTAAGTTTCAGGTTGAAAGGAAAAATATCGGAAGAAAATGTAACTTGGGAAGAACTGTTGGCGTCCAGTTGTATAGACGCCGGTATTGCCGAGCATAAGATACTTGAAAAAGCTGGGAAAACAGAAAGAATCAGGAAAACAACCTATGAAAATCAAGCATATCACAAAATTAGCGGGTTTGGCCTTTAGCTTGGCCATGGTGCAGTTTTCGGTTACTGAAGCCTACGGTCAGTCCCTGAATGGGCTGAAAATTGGTTCTGATGTTCGTGAGACACTTCGCGGCGATCGTCCAGGAACGGACTCTCCAGGTCCTATCGAATTAGGAGAGGTAGATATTCTAAGTGGTGATCCAAATTTCTTGCCGGATGGTTGCCCAGATGACCCGTTTTGCGATTTGCCGGATCCCGGAGCGAACCCAGAGGACTTCATGCCAGGTGCAGACATGCCTTCGGACGAACCTGTGAATCAAAGCTCCAATCCTGATGATTTTATGCCGGGTGCTGATATGCCCTCTGATGAGCAGGAAAATCAAAGTTCAAATCCTAATGACTTTATGCCGGGGTCCGATATGCCCGATAACGATCCGTTTGGCCAAGATGGCGGCTCGAATAACCCCGAGGACTTCATGCCCGGTGGTGGTGCTGGTGCTCCAGGCAGGTAAACTCTAGCGGAGTTGAAATATTTGAAGCCACCCATTGGGTGGCTTTTTTTATTTCACATTGAGCTAAATTGAATATTTACCAATGAGAGACAATCATAGTTGGGTAATTCGTTCGATTTCGTTTGCCTTGCTTAAAATGTCGGGTAACGTCGCCGAGTTCACCTACGTATATATCATTGTAAATCTTTAATTAACATGAGCGAAGAAGCAACAGCCACTCCGACAGAAAACCTTGAAAAAGCAGACGTGCAAGCCGTCCAGAAACTCAAGGAATCCTATACAACCATCTGCAATGAATTATCGAAGGTCATCATTGGTCAGAATGAGGTTGTTGAGCAGGTGCTGATATCCATTTTTACACGAAGCCACGCATTATTGGTTGGTGTGCCTGGATTAGCGAAAACATTATTGGTTTCGACTTTGGCAGAAACACTCGACCTTGAATTCAAGCGTATTCAGTTTACTCCAGATTTGATGCCAACGGACATCACCGGGACGGAGGTTATCTATCAGAATCCAGAGACTAATGAACGGGAATTTAAATTTCTCAAGGGGCCGATCTTCGCCAATATTATTCTGGCGGATGAGATCAACCGAACCCCTCCCAAGACCCAAGCTGCAATGCTTGAAGCGATGCAGGAACGTAAGATTTCCGTTGGTGGTGACGACCACAAGCTTCCGGATCCGTTCTTTGTGCTGGCTACTCAGAACCCAATTGAGCAGGAGGGGACTTATCCGTTGCCTGAGGCACAGCTCGATCGATTCATGTTCATGATTAAGGTTGAGTATCCTGATGCTGCAGAGGAATTGGATATCATGAAAATGGCTACAGGTGACGCGCCTGGCTCTCCTAAAGCTGTGCTTTCAGGTGAAGATATTTTGCAGCTTCAGGGAACCGTGCGTCGCATGCCGGTGGCGGACCATGTTTTTGAGTATGCCCGAAAGTTGGTTCGTGTAACCCGGGTGAAAACTGATGATGCACTCGATGTGTGTAACGAGATGCTTACTTGGGGTGCTGGCCCTCGAGGTGGCCTCAATCTCATCATGGCTGCTAAGGCACGTGCTATGCTGCAGGGGCAGGTATATGTGAGTTGCGATGATGTCGCTGCGGTGGCGCATCCCGTACTGCGTCATCGTATCATCCCAAATTTCTCCGCGCAGTCGGAGGGCTTTGCCTCCGACGATATTATCGATCGTATACTCGAGTCGGTGCCAAAGGACGAGCCGCTGAATTAATTGCGTTTAAATAGCCGTCACTTCGGAGCTCGCCATGGAACAAAAACAAATCGAGGAACTGCTCGATCCGGATGCTATTTCCCGTGCCGAAGCACTAGGGCTACACGCTCGTTATGTGGTTGAGGGCTATATGGCTGGGGAACACAAATCTCCCTATCGTGGTTTCGCCATCGAGTTTGCCCAACATCGTGAATATGCGCCTGGTGATGACACTCGCCATTTGGACTGGAAAGTTTTGGGACGTACAGATCGCTATTTCATCAAGCAATATGAACAGGAGACCAATTATATAGCCAATATTCTCCTCGATGGAAGCGAATCGATGCAATACGGCTCCGGAAAATACACCAAGCTGCAATATGGTAAGATGATGGCCGCGTGTTTATCATATCTTATTTTACATCAACGTGATGCCGTTGCATTGGGCATATTTGATGAAAATATGAGCGATTATGCGCCGCGCAGTGATAGCAAGGGCACAATCTATAACATCATGAATCGCCTTGCGGCTTTTGAGGGGACAAAGAAAACCGATATTGCAAAGACACTGCATGACCTTGCAGTACAGTTACAGCGCAAAGGTATCGTGATAATCATTAGTGATTTTTTTGATGACGATCAGGAGATTTTAGATGGCATTCAGCATCTTCGATTCGGGGGTCACGAGGTAGTTGTCTTTCACACACTGGATCCGGACGAACTTGATTTCCCGTTTCAGGGACTCGTTGAGTTCCATGGGCTTGAGCAGGTTCCAAAGCTTCTCACGCGACCACGAGAGATTCGTAAGACCTACAAGCGTGTGTTTGGGGATTTCCTTACACGCATTCGGAGAGGCTGCGAGCGGAACCATGTCCATTATGTGCAGGTGGATACGAGTCAGCCATTGGCTCAGGTTTTGAGCAACTATCTGACTTTTCGATTAAGGACAGCGAAGAGTAAGTTCTGAGATGGGCTTCCTAGTCGAATCGCTTCTATGGGGAACGGCCGCCGTTGCTGTCCCAATTATCATCCACCTGTTAAATCGGCGAAAATTCAAAAAAGTTATTTGGGCTGCGATGAAGTTTGTGCAGCTCTCAATTGATCAAAACCAGCGGAGATTGAGGGTTGAAGACCTTATCTTGCTGCTTTTGCGCTGTGCATTACTAATCTTGCTTGCGTTGGCCTTGGCCCGGCCTGTGTTGCCCGAATCAGAATCCAGTGTCTTAGGGCAAGCAAGTGTGACCAGTGTGCTAGTTATAGATAATTCCCTGAGCATGCAGCTTGAGGAAGGAGGCAGCACACAGTTCGACAAGGCCAAGGAAGCCAGTCGTGATATTCTTGAGGCAATGCCAAAAGGTTCTTCGGTAGCAGTATTTTTGGCGTCGGATGTCGTGCAACCGATGATCCCGAAACCTTCCTTAGATTTAGACGCTGTTAAAGATGAGATTGCGAATGCACCAGTTTCTGATTCAGGCACTGCGCTTTTTCCCGCAATTGATAGGGCAATAACTACCCTTAAGGGCCGTGCAGCATTACGTAAGGAGATTTATGTCGTAACTGATGTATCAGCTGCTGGATGGAACAAAAGCCGTGCTATTCAATCTCTGCTGGAGGAAAACAAAGATGATATTACTGTTCACTTTGTAATAGTTGGTGGAGAGGGAACAGGAGGTCGAACTCCGGCCAACCTCAGCGTTGTTTCCCTGCAGCCTGCTGACAACGTTGTCACTGTTGGACGAAAGATTCGTTTTAACGTTCGCGTGGCAAATCATTCGGATCAAAATCAAACCAATGTGGACGTGCGGCTAACTCAAGGCTTGGAAGGTGAAATCGAGGTTGGAATAGTAGTAGATATCGTGCCGGCTGGTGGTGAGGTGATTGTTTCACTCACCACGATCTTGAACAAGCCGGGTTTGCATACGCTTTCAGCGCGTGTAATCCCCGGTGAAGGACAGGGGCAAGCGGCCCCTGATATGCTTGCCGCGGATAACAACCGTAAGATAGTGGTTAATGCTATTCGTGAGGCCCGGGTGTTGCTTGTAAATGGTGGAGCCAATCCCGATGAACCTTATTTTGACGATGCCTCTATGTTGATGGAGGCACTGGAGCCGCGTAAGCCGGGGCAGGCGTTTCATGTCAGTACCAAAATTGTTTCTACAAACCGACTGGATTTAGTGGATCTCGAAGGTTTTGAGGCTGTGGCATTGGCGAATGTGGCTGCATTACCACAGTCTTTTCTTCAGACATTAACAAATTTTGTGGCAAGCGGAAAAGGTTTGATGGTTTTTCCGGGCGACAACCTTGACTCGACGATAAGCACAGATTTCTACAACAAAACATTGCACAGTGAACTGGGGTTGCTGCCGGCAGCGTACGGTCAGACGGTGGGCACTTCCGGCATTGATCGCAATGTACGTAATTACGTCACACTGAAGGTTGATTCCCTTTCGCATTCAGTGTTGGAGGAATGGCGGAAATTGGACGGTCAGAATAAGGAGTCGCTTCGGAAAAGCGTTAATTTCTACTGCCATAAGCAACTTTTGTTGCCCCGGGAGATATCGGTCAGTGAACTCGAGGAGGGTTCAGATGGTGCGTGGCGAGTTAAAGGTGAAACCGAGTTGTTTGATGGATGGGGTATTCACAGTGAAGCTGAAGGAGATTTGCCACAACAAGTGCGTTATGTAGAGGGTAAACCAGTTTTGGTTGAGGGAGATCAACTTCGTGCGGGTCAGCCACAGGTGGTGTTGCGCTTTTCGGAAGGACAGCACGTGATAGCGACTGGGGACACATTGGAGAACGTGGCAAAATTATATGCAATTGAGGAGGACTTATTGCGTAAGGCAAATCCTAAAGTTAAAGATTGGGATAATCTTGTGTTGGATCAGGTTCTGAGGTTTCCATCCAATGGGCCCTCGGTTGTGGAAGCGACCTGGGGTGAGGGACGTGTTTACCAGTTTAGCAGCACGTCAGATGCCGAATGGAACAACCTTTTCCTGAATCTGAATGTGATTATGTTTATGCATCCGGTTCTTGGTTCATTGCTACAAAATCAGATTTCTGACTTGAATGTGAAAGTAGGCCAACCGTTGAACCGGTCGATAGGCAAATTTTCTGAGCCAGGTTTGGAAGCCTATGTGATTCCCCCTGGAGCAGATGAAGAACAGGCGAAGAAAGGTGCGATTGAGCGAGTGAATGGACTGCCGACATTTCGATATGGAGATACGGATCGGGCGGGAGTATATCAGGTAAGTTTTAAATATCCTCCTGGTGAACTAGCCAAGACTGAACCACCAAAAAACCTCCAATTTGCCGTCCGAACCGATCGTCGGGAATCGGATTTGAGGCCCATTGCAAATGAAACGCGAAAAGGCGTGGATGATCATGCCGTGGTGCACGATTGGCCCGCAAAAGATTTGTCTGGAGAGATCAGGAAAAACAGAATCGGGGCTGAATTATGGTTGCCGTTTGTCATTGTTGCGCTGTTGCTCGCCGCGGTGGAAATCTGGGCTGCCCAGCGGTTTAGCCGCCCGAAATAGCGATGAACGACTGGATTTTTCAAATGTTTGGTGAAGGCATTCCTGAGGCGGATGTTACTGGCCTTTCATTTGATTTACCGGGTGGTGCTATTGGTATTGGATGGATCGTGCTTCTGGCTCTTATAGGGGTATCGGTTACATTTTTTGCATACCGATGGTTGCCTTCAGAATTATCGCGGTGGCGCAAAGGAACACTCATAGGGCTGAGATTGCTTTTCTTTGTGCTGCTTGTCCTGATCCTACTTCAGCCTGTTGTGCGTTTTGATCTTGTGCACAAACAGCGGACTACCCTTGTGATGATGGCGGATGTTAGTGAAAGTATGTCACTTGCTGAGCCGCGTATCGAGACCAACGACTTGAAACGAGTGGCCATTGCGCGTGGCGTGATTGCTCCTGAAGACGGTCTCAAGGGTGATTTGCTTATGCGCCAGTTACCTGACTATCGGCAGGTGCCGCGAATAGATGTGCTGAAGGCGGTGCTACAGAACACGAATTTAAATCTGCTGCCTCAACTTGAGAAACGCTTTGATCTTGCGCCATTCACTTTTGCTCAAAATCTCTCGCCGGCGGAAAGTGAGGAAGTCAATGCAACCTCAAAGGATGGTAAGGATACCTGGGTCGACAGATTGGCAGCGGGTGGGATAGCAACGGCGATAGGGGGCAGCTTAGCCGAGGTGTTTGACACACAGAGGGAAGGGGCTGCTCAAGGCAACAATGAGAAAGAGAGGCTAGGGAGTCGCTTGGCGGGTGTTTTGCTGATGACCGATGGTGTCAACAACGTAGGCACGGATCCCATTGAGTTGATGGAACGATTTGCAGGGGAAGGGGACAAGGTGCCTCTTTACATTTATGGAGTAGGCATTACCTCACCGCGCGACTTAGCTGTTCTTACGCTTAGCGCATCAGAGACTGTCTTCAAGGGTGATGAAGTTTTAGTGCGTGTCCTTATTCAAGCGGAGGGTTTGGAAGGAGAGAAGGCTGAAGTTCAGCTGATCGAGCGTGATCAGGATGACTTGAGAGCGGGGAATTTGGGCCGTAAGGTGGCATCTAGGAGTATCGATATCAATCCTCCTGACCAGCAACCACAAGAGATTGCTCTGCGCTATACCCCGACAACAGACGGCAATTTTGACCTTAAGGTGCGCCTGGTGGCGGAGGCTGATAAGAATGAGGTTGGTCCTGTGCAAAACACCTTTGGCGAAGTTGATATTGAAAACAACATCAAGCATCACAATCTGAGTGTTATAGACCCTGAAAAGCGGCCGATTAGTGTGTTAATAGTCGAACAAGCTCCTCGATGGGAGTTCCGCTACTTGATGGCCATGCTTGATCAGGATCGTAATAAGCAGGTGAAGTTGCGTGTGGTTCTTTATGAAGGAGACAAGTCGATAGTCCGAAGTGATACGCTCAATCCACGATCGCCTTACCTAAAAGAATTTCCTGATGCGGAATCTCTGAGAGAATTTGACGTAGTTATTCTCGGCGATGTTTCGCCTGAAAGTCTGGACAAAGACGACGGCCAGGAGAGCCTATTGAAATTTGTCGCTGATTATGGCGGCCGAGTGGTGATGTTGGCCGGCAAGAGATATTTCCCAAGTCAATATGCCGGCACAGAACTTGAGCAAATGTTGCCTGTTGTTTTGGGGGAAGACCGTGTCGTCTCTGGACAGGAAAATTACGGTGACTCGGAAATACGCATTGTGCGTACCGAACGCGGTCGGGACGACCCTTTGCTGCGCTTGGCTGAGGATGATGGAGAAAACAACAAAATATGGGGAGATAACGATCCCAAGTTGGCGAATGATCCCGATCGCCTTCCACCTGTTTTCTGGGTGGCTGATGTGGAGCAGACCAAGCCTCAGGCACTGGAATTGCTTGTGGTCGATGATGACAAAAAGGGAAAACGTTTTGAACAACGCCCGGTATTAGCGCTGCATGGCTACGGTGCAGGGGAGGTCATGTATGTTGGTACCGACAATCTGTGGCGCTGGCGCAAGATCGGTGGAGACAAGTATCATGTAACATTCTGGAACCAAATCATCGAACGCATGGCCTTGCCGCGGTTGGTGGAATTCTCTCGTGACTTTCGTCTTGCGGTTAAGCGAACGCACCGAGTTGGGGCGCGAGTGCGTGTTACGGCAGACATGTTTGATGATGACCTTGGTGGTGGTGAGGGACGCTTACTAAAGGTTCGTTACGCTAAGATCGGCGGCAAGGAAGCCGCTGGCGGCCAGGAAAAAGAGCTGGAGCTCCAGTTGTCTGATGAAGATAACCGGACTTATCGCGGTGAATTTCGCGCGCCGGCCTCCGGGCAGTATCAGCTGTTTCTTGCCGACTATCCCAACGACCCTCGTTATTTTAGTGTCACCGATTCCAATCTTGAGAAGCAGGTAACCGCAATGAATATTTCCATGTTACAGGAACTTGCCACCAAGACTGGCGGCAAATTTTTCCGAGAGGAAGATTTGTATCAACTCGATGCCGCTATTCCTGATCGCTCTAGGAAGGTTAACACGCGTATTGAGCGTGAGTTGTGGTCGTCGTGGCCGTTCTTTCTACTTTTATTGTTAGTTATCACCTGTGAATGGGCTATTAGGAAACTGTCATATTTAAAGTAAATGCCTGCGGGAAAGACCAATCAAGGGACTGGCGCGCTGTTACAGAAGAATATTAGCAGTGTGCGTTCACGTTTATTGTTCGTGGATGTGGCCACGGGTGTCTCTCGGTTGCTTGTGGTTCTGGCGCTGTTGATGAGCGCTGGGATGATGCTCGACTGGAGTGTCGACCTTTCACGTGATGGTCGTGGGTTGCTGCTTATTGTTTATGCCTCGGTTGCATCAATTATGGTATGGGGGGGGGTATTGCGCCCTTTCTTCAATCAGCCAAATGATGATGAGATTGCGTTGATAGTCGAGCGTGGTATCCCCGATTTTCGGAGTCGTCTTATCGCAAGCTTGCAACTTTCGCGAACCGTTCGTACTGGGGGAGAATCTTCTGAGCTTGTAGGGGCATTGGTTGATGAAACCGAGGAATTTGCCAAGCCGCGCGATTTGCGAGGCGTCATTTCCATGGAGCTATTCAGCACGATGGCTGCGTTTGCCTTTGTGTTACTGGTGGCGATTGGGGTGATTGTTGTAAAGACACCCAATGGTATGATTATTTTGAAACGCATAGTTCAACTTTCAATGCCGTATCCCTATGAGACGCGAATCGCTTTGGAAACTGACCCCGAGCATGAGTTGGGTATAGTTCGGGTTCCAAGAGGCGGTGATGTCACATTTACAGTTCATGCTGAGGGTGTGCGCCCTGATATGTGTCGGCTCGAGGTTTCATATGAGAATGCCCCGTCGGGCAGTGAAGTGCTTATACCCTTGCCGCGCTTAGAAGTAGAGCTTTACG
>CAYUXV010000094.1:0-7450 GCA_964448875.1 uncultured Verrucomicrobiota bacterium | reverse complement strand
GCTGCACCGCCGTGATGCACGGACCGGACCAATGAGAACTTATCTGCCACCTTGGCATGTAGCGGCAATATTTCAGAGATATCAATATCCGGCGACTTGGTGCGGATGGGCTTGAAGGGGCCGCGGAATTCAGCCGCGGCTTCGGGTTTCATGTCCCAGAGATCGACATGACTGGGCGCACCAAGGTTGAAGATCATGATGCAGGACGGTCCTCGTGCCCTGGGCGCACCGCACCCGCCTCCTTGGCAGCCAGCGCCTGAGGAAGCGACAACCCTGCCGCACTCAACGCGCCTACTTGTAAAAACTCGCGCCTTTTCAGATGGCTTCCGCCACAAATTGACGCGTCTTGTTCAGCTAGAAAATCAAACATGATTTGCTTACGTAAATCTGTACAGTGATGATACCGTTACAGTTGTTTTTGTCTAGCCTGACTCTGATTATTTCCCAATTACAATGTAACTGTCAAAATATTGCATAAATAGGTCCGGCGATGTTTCTGGTGCCCGGAATAATTATTACAGATATAATAATGCGCGTCGAATTTCGGTCGGTGATTATAAAATTTAATGAGGGTTATTTGACTTGGTGCTTAGGTAGGATGTAGATTAGGGGAGCCGATGAGGGTGAGCTTATGCCTGCTAAAGATGACTACCTCGTAGAAACCCTGTGTAACATGGGGCTGGTAGAGGATTCTGATTTGGAAGATGCCTGTGTTCATGCGGAAGAACTTGGTGCAGGAGTTGTTGATACCCTTATTCAACAAAAGGTCATTAGCACTGATGACCTAACGCGTGCGCGTGCTATGCAGTTTGGCATGGAGGTTGTTGATATCTCAGGGATTCAACCTCGGGATGAACTCGTAGATGCATTGCCAAGACACCTGGCTCGCCGCTACCAGGTCATACCTTTAAGTTTTGAGGATGGAGTTCTAACGATTGCATTGGGTGACCCAGGGGACCTTGAAACAATTGATTCACTAGAGAGGTTGCTTGAGGTTGAGCATATTCAGCATCAAGTAGCCACAGAATCACAACTAGCAGCTGCTATAGACAGGTTCTATGGCGGCACGGGTGAAGCAGTCGAGCGAGTAGTCCAGGAGTTGTCCCAAACGCAGATAGACATTGAAGAAGAGGAAGCTGCTGACAAAGAAAAGCAGCCGACTCAAGAGGAGCTTGATGATGATACTGATTCCGATTCACCATTGGTTAAGCTCGTTGAGCAGATTATTAATGATGGCTATAATATGGACTGCTCAGATATTCACATTGAGCCATTCGAAGAGTCCCTCCGTGTTCGTTATCGAGTAGATGGAGTGTTGCGTGTCGGTAATACCCCGCCCCTGAGGTTGCACCCCCCCATGATCAGTCGAATAAAGATCATGTCGAAGATGAACATTGGTGAAAAACGTGTGCCACAAGATGGGCGCATGCAGCAAATCATCAATGAAAAGCAAATCGATTTCCGTGTAAGCTGTCTCCCTACCCAATATGGGGAAAGCATGGTCATGCGTATTCTGGATAAAGGGGGATTGAACCTCGGCCTCGACCAGTTGGGTTTTATGCGCGAAGACCAAGATGCATTTGAGAAGTGTGCTCAAATGCCAGATGGTATTCTGCTTGTTACCGGCCCTACAGGCTCGGGCAAGACAACAACATTGTATTCATGTTTAAATCTGCTTAACACGCCACAAAAGAAAATCATTACAGTTGAGGATCCAGTCGAGTATCTGCTTACGGGGATTAATCAAGTACAAGTCAATGAGGCAGCCGGGATGTCTTTTTCCGCGGCACTGCGGTCTATGTTGCGACAGGCTCCAAATATCATCATGCTTGGGGAGATTCGTGATGCCGAAACCGGGACGATTGCCGTCAACGCATCGCTAACAGGCCACTTTGTTTTTTCTACTTTGCATACGAATGATGCTCCTGGTGCCATCACCCGTATGATCGATCTGGGAATTAAGCCGTTCCTTGTGTCTGCTGCAACACGGTGCGTTATGGGGCAGAGATTGGTGCGTAGGATATGCCCAAAATGCATTGATGATTATGAGCCTACGGAAGGAGAGCTTAGATCTTTAGACATTACGCCAGAACAGGTGGAGACGGCGACCTTTCGGCTTGGTCGGGGCTGCAAAGCATGTGGAGATACTGGGATGAAGGGACGGTTTGGGATTTTTGAAGTATTTTCACTTGATGACAAAGCTCGCAGAATGATCATTGACGGAGCGTCAACTGCGGAAATTCGTGTCCATGCTATTGAAACAGGAATGCATACGTTGAGAATGGACGCCATACGTAAAGTGCTTGCCGGGATGACTACGTTTAAGGAGGTCGCTCGTGCAACTGCAAGCGAAGAAAAGGAGGAGTAGAGAATTATGGCAGAAAAACAGGGAGCTTATAAAATGCCGGACCTGCTTAACCTGATGGTTGACACAGGAAGTGCTGATTTGCATGTACGTGTGGGAATTCCGCCCTGCTATCGAAAGGGAGGGCTATTGAAACGGGTCAGTGGCCCTGACTGTGAACCTGAGGATGTTGAATCACTGGTAAAATGTATTGCCTCGGATGATCATATTCAACAATTACGCACTAAAGGAGGGGCGGACTTTGGTTTTGCTTTCGGCACCAAAGCAAGGTTCCGGGTTTCTGCATTCAAGGAACGGGGGAATATGGCGCTTGTATTGCGTCAAATTCCCAATGACTTACTGACTCTTGAACAGATAGGTCTTAATCCACAACTCGTTCACCGTCTCCTTGAGACTCCGCGTGGTATGATCCTTGTTACCGGTCCGACGGGGTCCGGCAAATCTACAACTTTGGCCTCAATGATCAATATCATCAATGAGACCAATGAAGAAGCGCATATCATCACCATCGAGGATCCTATAGAATTTTATCATCCGCACAAGGTAGCTGTTACTACCCAGCGTGAAGTGCACGTGGATGTGCCGAGCTTCGCAGAAGCTCTGCGTCGTGCTTTGCGCCAGGATCCTGAAGTTATTCTGGTGGGTGAGTTGCGTGACTTGGAGACAATCGAAATGGCAGTTTCGGCTGCTGAGACAGGTCACCTTGTGTTTGGTACATTGCATACAACTGGTGCTGCTAAAACGGTTGACCGAATTGTCAACGCTTTCCCCATGCAGCAACAGGAAACAATACGCATTCAGCTATCCACAGTATTGCAGGCCGTAATCTCGCAAATACTTTTGAAAAAAGTTGGCGGCGGTCGCGTTGCGATTCATGACATCATGATCAACACGCCTTCAATCGCCGCATTGATACGCGATAACAAGACATTTCGAATCACTTCTGACATGCAAACTGGAGCCAAGCATGGGATGGTCACGCTAGATGATGGTTTGTTCAATAAATATGTAGAGGGAGTCGTTTCGCGCGAAGATTGCATTAATAAATCTGCTGACTATCAGGGGATGCAGATGAAGATGAAGGAATATGATGAACAGCAAGCTCTGCTAGCTGAGCAAGAGGAAGTTGCTTAACAATGATAGACGACGTCATTACCGATCCACTCCTTGTGCTAATCAATGAGCATGGTTTGGCTGATGTGCTCGACTTAGAGAAGGTTCAAGGCGAACACAATCTTTCAGGCAAGCCGATTGGAAAGCTTTTGCAGGATGAAGGAATTCTGGGAACAGCTGAACAGTTGGAATTAATTGCTGAATTTTTAGGGACGGATGTTATTGACCTTACTGAGGTTGAGTTTAATGAAGCACTCTTGGCTACCATGCCTCTAGAAGCAGCAAAGCTTTATCAGGCCCTACCAGTTGGCGACGACGGCAATGCACTTCATGTCGTAATGGCCGATCCGTTAAACCCCATAACCATTGATGAACTTGGCTATCAGGTGCAAAGACAAATAGTTCTGCGTATTGCTGACCCCGCGCAGATTATTAAGTTGGTCGACTCGCTGTATAACACAGACCCTACATTTGATGATTTGATTGATGAGCTTGGTGGTTTTGAGGGCGGGGAAGAGGAGGATGCAGAGCTTGAAAATGTTAACGAATTCATTGAAGAAGTCGGCGAAGACACCCCCATTGTTCGTTTTGTTAATCTTGTCCTTTTCCAGGGCCTAAAGGAGCACGCTGCCGATATTCATTTCGAGCCTTTTGAAGACGAATATCAGATCCGCATGAAGGTTGATGGTTCCATGAAATTGCTGACCCCACCTCCCAAGGAGCTTGCTCCGGCAATCTGTTCGCGCATAAAAATTATGGCGAATTTGAATATTGCTGAACGCCGCATTCCGCAGGACGGAAAAATAAATACAATTATCGGAGGCAAACAAATCGACTTGCGTGTTTCCACCTTGCCGACTCAGTTTGGGGAATCTGTTGTGCTGCGTATTTTGGACCGCTCATCTTCGCTTTTATCACTCGATATACTCAATATACCCAAAAAAGTTGAAGATTCTATTAAGCATTGTGTGTCACAGCCGAATGGGATCTTTCTGGTAACGGGTCCAACGGGTTCTGGGAAAACCACCACTCTTTATGCATGTCTTCGAATGCTAAACAGGGAGGGCGTAAAAATATTAACTGCTGAAGATCCTGTCGAGTATCCTATTGAAGGGATTGTTCAGGTACAGATAAGTGAGGCGATGGGTATGACTTTCGGTAAAGCTCTCAAATCCTTCCTTCGGCAAGACCCGGATATCATTCTTGTTGGTGAGATGCGCGACTTGGAAACAGCAAAAATTGGTATTGAGGCATCATTAACAGGCCACTTAGTAGTTAGCACGCTGCATACCAATAGTGCTCCTGAAGCTATCACGCGATTAGGTGACATGGGAGTGGAACCATTTCTTATAGCATCATCTGTAAACGGAGTGCTTGCCCAACGCTTGGTAAAAACAATATGCCCGAAATGTAAGCTTTCCTCGGACATAACACGTGATCAGATTCGTCAGTTGGAATTGGTGCCTGAAGATGTAAGTGGGAAACAAGTGTCTTATGGATCTGGCTGTGAAGTATGTGATCAAACTGGTTATAAAGGACGGCGCGGTGTTTACGAGATGCTCAATGTTGATGAGGAGATACGTGAGCTGATAAATGATCGTGCACCAGGTATTCAATTACGCGACAAGGGAATGGAGCACGGGATGGTGACCTTGCGCATTGTCGGCTTGGACGTTATGTTCAGGGGGGACACGACCTTTGAAGAAGTCATGAAATATACATAATCAGGGAATCTGATGCCACTTTTTAACTACGTAGCCCTTGATAAAGACGGGAAAGAAAAGACTGGCACCCTTGAAGTCGGGAACCAAAATGAAGCCATCTCTCGGCTTAAGGAGATGGGCTTCTATCCCACCAGCGTTATCGAGGCTGAGGTGGAGGTTGATAAGGATGGGGTTAAAAAGACCGCCGGCAAAAAAAAGGAGCCGTTTTCAATTGTCATCCCCTCGGTCAAAACGCACGAGCTATGTACTTTCACCCGACAGCTTGCGACTCTTGTTGATGCAGGGCTCCCCTTGCTGCGGGGTATGCAGGTCCTTTCAAAGTCACAGAACAATCCCTATCTGAAAAAAATTATTTCACAAATTTCTGAGACCATCGAGGGCGGTGCAACCTTCTCCGAATCACTGGCCAAGCATCCGAAGGTTTTTGACAAACTCTATATTAACATGGTCAAGGCGGGTGAGCTCGGCGGTGTTTTGGAAGTGACGCTTAACCGCTTGTCCGAATTCATGGAGAAAGCTCAAAAGATCAAAGGCAAAGTTAAATCTGCCATGTTTTATCCAGTAGCAGTGATGGTAGTTGCCAGTATCATTGTGTGGGTTCTGATGGTGTATGTTATCCCAAAGTTTGAACAAATCTTCATGGACATGCTTGGTAAAGACTCTGAGCTTCCAGAATTTACTCAGACGGTTTTAGCAATTAGTAATGCTCTGCGGAACAACATGCCTGCTGTGATCGGCGGTGGTGTTGTTTTTGTCGTTATTTTCAGAGTTCTAACCACCAAAACCAAGTGGGGTCGCTGGGGCTGGGACAAGGTAAAATTGATGCTGCCAGCATTGGGGCCGGTGATAATGAAGGTAGCCATCTCAAGATTCACCCGTACACTTGGCACCCTTGTTTCATCCGGTGTCCCAATTCTGCAGGCACTCAATATTACCAAAGAAACGACCGGCAACGTAATTATTACCAATGCTATTGATAAGGTATATCAGGCGGTAAAGGATGGAGAAACAATTACCAAGCCCCTCGAGCAATCCGGCGTCTTCCCTCCCATGGTCATCAGCATGATTGATGTCGGCGAGCAAACCGGTGCTCTGCCTGAGATGCTTATTCGAATTGCAGGTACCTATGACGAGGAAGTTGATAATGCCGTCACTGCGCTAACATCGCTGCTGGAGCCTGTCATGATTGTTTTTCTAGCTGTCATTGTGGGTAGTATTGTTATTGCAATGTTCCTGCCGCTGATTGTTCTTATGGACAAGCTGGGATCCGAATAATTCATAGCGTAAAGCGCCCAATTCCTTGTACGTTAACAACTTTTTTGCCCTCAAAGGTTGAATTTTACAAAAAATGGTGTAAATACATTGTAGGGACAGATGATTTGTAATGAAATTGGTAGGTCTGCATAATGGAATTTGACTGGGATAGCCATTCATCGCAGCCGGAAGGATCTTTGAAAGAGAAAGATGTGGAAGAATCTTTTGAGGACCCCTTTGCCGTACGACTCCTCCCTGATGCCGTCCGTTTTGAGGAGCAAACGCGCTACTTTAATTTGGGTAAGTCTGCAGACGGACAAGGTGTTTTTACCGTATATCGAACAAATGGAAAACAATTTGAAATCATCCTCGCCCGTCGGTTCGAGCCGGAGGAAGGTTTTTTTTATGAAAAACAACAGACGAATCTGTTGAAATAGCCATGACAATGAATGTAATCACAAATTGGGATGAAGTACCGCACTTCACGGCTAATTCCGAGGAGTCTGAATACTGGCGCGGACATCGGCCCGATATTCGCCTGATGAAAAGCTCTTTAGCCGTCGGGGCAGAGGCAAATGAATCGGTTACCATTACTCTGCGGATAGACCCGCGCATGCTCTCACGGATTAAACGGACAGCTCGTTCGCGGTTTCTGAATTACCAAAGCATGATAAAGCAGTGGCTGTCTGAGCGGATGGAACAGGAAAAACGTCTGGAGCAAACCGGAAAACACAAATGAAGCAGAAATCAAACAGAAAAAATATTTCGGGCTTCAGCCTTCTTGAAATTTTGGCAGTCATAGCCATCATAGCCATCTTAATGGGTATCATTGTAGCCACTTTCACCATGGCGGTGGGCAAACGCGATGAGAAGAAGATTGAAAGTGAATTGGAGGCCATCAAGATGGCAATCGAATATTACCATACGGAATACAACGTGTATCCAGAAGAAGGTCTCACGCCAGACCAAAACAGCCTTTTCCTTAGCCTCACAC
>CAYUXV010000093.1:0-3932 GCA_964448875.1 uncultured Verrucomicrobiota bacterium | reverse complement strand
CAATCTTCCAAACGGTTCGACTCGTTGTGAGCGTGAGGATGTGGTGAATGAAAAACTACTCTACTGCGGCACCGAGTTTGGCATTTGGGCGAGCCTTGATCGCGGGACCAACTGGACGCGTATTAACAACAATCTCCCCACCGTGGCCGTTCACGAGATTGCCGTGCACCCTACAGCCGGCGAGATAGTTGCCGGCACCCATGGTCGTAGCGCGTGGATTCTGGATATTACCCCACTTCGCGGGTTCACTGGTCAGATAGCAAAGGCCAAGGCGCATTTGTTCAAGTCGCCTACGGGTGTCCTTTGGGCCGGTGCCTTGAGCCACAGCCGTTCTGGTCACCAGCTTTTCGCAGGGCAAAACCCCGCTTTCGGCAGCGCTGTATATTACTACCTCGCAGAGAATGCCAAGGAGGCAACACTGGAAATCCGTAATGCTCGTGGTGACATCATTCGTCGTTTGCGAACCGACAAAAAGGCCGGTCTGCATGTCACGCGCTGGGATCTTCGGGGTTCCGTGCAGCGTCGGCCCAATGACAACACGATTGGAAACCTGTTTAAACGACTGGATGCAGACAAGGACGGCAAGTTAACTGGCAAGGATGCGGAAAAAGTCGCAGCGGTCAGTCGCCCTCTCTTAAATCGTATTCTTGAACGATCGGATAAGAACAAGGACAAGGCAGTTTCAATGGAGGAATTTCGCGCAGCGCCGGGCCAGTTGGCCGGCCGCACAGGACGACCCGCGCCATCTCGAAATCGTTCGGGCACACCCGTGAAGCCCGGCACCTACGTAGCGCGGTTGGTGATTGATGGGCAGGAATTCCTTCAGGAAATCGAGGTGCAGTCTGATCCAAAGTTTCCCGGCGCACTATTGCAGGAGGAGCTCGAGGAACTCACCCGCAAGCAGCGCCAGGAATACATCGAGTAATTACCACTCGCCGTCTTTTGAGAATTTAGATTGGGTGTTTTCGCCAAACGCCTTTCCGCCTGCCTTTAACTGCTCCAGTAACTCTTCAGGGCTCAGACCTGAGACGGCGCGCGCGGCAGGAATGACCGTTTCGCACTCGTTGCGATCCATGAACAGGGAGGCTTCGAGTAGATTCTCTTCCTCACCCGCCGGAATGGCCAGAAAACCATGCTTGTCGGCGTGGATTAGTTGCGTCGGCTGAATGCGACGTCCGAAAACTTCAACTTCGCAACCCCACTTGGCTGGCGCGGCATGGGCATGTCCCACGCATAATCGTGTCGCCAATGCCTTGAAACCGGCGTTGGTCATCTCGTCCACGTCGCGCACACATCCATCGGTAATCGTTCCCACGCAATCAAGCGCTCGGTGCGTATTGCTGTTCACCTCGCCCCACCACGATCCGACATAACCTGGTTTGTCGAGGTCCTGCACCACAACAATCTTAGGGCCGGGGACGCTGGCGATATATTCGCGACAGGCAGCAGCATTTTCTGATTTCTTGTGTTCGATATTGCTGGGTTGAATCACAATCGTTACCGCGTACCCGATCATTGGCCCCATCTGCGGCATGAAATCAGTGGTCGATTCTAGGTTAAATGCATCGACTGCCGCGTCGTGCCGGGTGACCTGTTCCCAGCCGTTGTAAATGGTTGGTGTGTTCCAGCGTTTGAGCTGAAGCAGATCTGCGTGAGAGAGGACTGTGTTGTCAGGCATGACCGGAAGGTAACTAAAGAGAGTGCTATGGGCGAGAGTCTTGATGAGGATTTGTTTAGGCCGGTAAATTGAAGTTTGCCCTGCGACAGGCCTTTCTTTAGTTTGGCCGACCTTCTATATGTTGAAACTTGAAAAATACACGATTGGCGTGGGTGATCGATTTGCCCATCAAGCAAAAGCACAATTGCAGGCGTGCATAAAGCTTGATCAAGAGGGCGTTGAGGTGGTTCCGGTTTGGAACAAATCTAACCGGGAACACAGCTTTATTGGCTCCGAGCCACAGAGTGTTTATGACGCTGCGAAGGCGGCTGTGGAAGCGCTCAATTGGGATAAAGGCTGGCATGTGGACGCCGATCATATCAACATTGATACAGTCGACAAATATCTCGACTCGTCCGATTTTTTCACCATCGACGTTGCTGATTTCATCGGGCTGAACCCCGAGGGCGATGCAGTGTCAACGTTTGTGAAGAAGCATCCTGAACTGGTCGGCAGCGTTGCGATTGATGGCATTAACGCGCCTTTAGACATAACACGCGAGTATGTTGAGGATGTGGCTGGCAAATACCTCACTGCGGTTGCCGAGGCGGCAAGAATTTATCGGCACATCGATTCTAAGAAAGATGAATTCATTGCCGAGGTGTCCATGGATGAGACGGATGCGCCTCAGACACCACCAGAGTTACTCATCATTCTGGCTGCGTTGGCGGATGAAGGAATCAAGCTCCAGACCATTGCGCCAAAATTTACCGGGCGCTTTAACAAGGGTGTCGATTATGTTGGTGACTTGGTGCAGTTCGAAAAGGAATTTAATGATGACCTTGCCGTTATTGCACACGCCATTGAGAAGTATGGCCTGCCTGAAAACCTCAAGCTGAGCGTGCACAGTGGCAGTGACAAGTTCTCCATTTACCCGATCATTGGCGCAGCTATTCGCCAAACCGGCGCGGGTGTGCATGTAAAGACGGCTGGTACCACGTGGTTGGAGGAGCTTATTGGTCTGGCTGAAGCCCAGGGCGACGGGCTGGTACTATCGAAGGAGATTTACGCCAAGGCATTGGAGAACGTAGACACCCTCTGCGCGCCGTACGCTTCGGTGATCGATATTGACTCCAAAAAGCTGCCTGATGCCGAGGTGGTTAATGGTTGGACTGGGGAACAATATGCAAATGCCCTGCGGCATGTTCAGGAACACCCAGAGTTTAATATGCATTTTCGTCAACTCTTACACATTTCCTTTAAGCTCGCAGCGCGGGAGGGTACACGCTACACCGATCTCCTGAAGATCAACGAGGAGGTCGTGGCCAAAAACGTTACGGAGAATATTTACGACCGTCATTTCAAACGTCTCTTTGTTGAATCATGAGTATCAAATCTGCTGTCACCATTTCACTTGTCAAAGAAGCCGAGGGCGGTCCTTTTGTTTTCTGGCACGATATTGTTGCAGGTTGCGCAAAGGCTGCTGATCTAGGCTACGATGCGGTTGAAGTTTTTGCGCCTAATGCCGATGCCATTCCCGTTGATGAGCTGCGCCAACTGACCTCTGAACACAACCTCAAAGTGGCGGCTGTGGGCACCGGAGGCGGTTGGGTAATTCACAAGTGGCACCTTTGTCAGCCAGAGGCAACCTCGCGCAAGAATGCCAAGACTTTCATTAAGGGTATAATTGACGCAGGTGCGCAACTTGGCGCGCCGGCCATCATCGGCTCGATGCAGGGTCGTTTTGAAGGGGAGATTAGCAAAGAAGAGGCCCATGATTATTTGCGAGATGCGCTAAACGAACTTGGTGAACATGCCAAGGCAGCCGGGATGCCGCTTATTTATGAGCCCCTAAACCGATACGAAAGCAATCTTTTGAACCGAGCGGAAGAAGTGGTGCCATTTCTCAACACACTGAACACCGATAACATTGTGATTCTGGCGGATCTTTTTCATATGAGTATCGAGGAAACCAGCATCGGGGAGGGTTTGCGTGCCTACGGCAAACATATTGGACATGTGCACTTTGTGGATAGTAACCGGCGGCCGGCCGGCTGCGGTCACATGGATTATGTGCCTATTGCTTCAGCGCTCAATGAGATTGGCTATGACAAGTACGCTTCCGCCGAGGCCTTTCCTTGGCCAGATTCCGATACAGCGGCCAAAGCTACGATCGACGCCTTTAATCAATATCTAACCTAAGAAAGACATGGAACGTCGCAAACTGGGCAACACAGACCTTGAACTGCCGGTTATCTCCTATGGTGCCTCGTCT
>CAYUXV010000092.1:0-3865 GCA_964448875.1 uncultured Verrucomicrobiota bacterium | reverse complement strand
GCCGGGTGCGGCAGCCCCGCAGAAACCAAGCCCGATGGTGAATGTACATTTTGTGGCAAACGATTTGAAAGAGGTGAACATCACTGGTATGTCAGCCATATTCAGGAAAATGACCGTCGTATTGTCGGGCCGCCATTGACTTCCGCTGTTGATGACGTGGGCTTGGATTTGCCGACGGTGTATTCTGAGAATCTAGAGAAAGAAATCAAAAGGCTGGAAGCTGAGCATCCGGATTTTAACCGGAGTCGCGCACAGGCGCGTTTTCGTCATGTATTCGAAACTCTGCAAAATGCTTGGACCAAGCGTGATCTCAACGCGCTGCGTCCATTTGAGACGGATAATCTGTTTCAAAACCACCGATACTGGATCGAGGAATATTCGCGGCAAAGGCTTAGCAATGTGCTCAAAAAAATTGAACTGGAAAAAATGAAGGTTGTCCGAGTTCAGTCAGACAAGTTTTACGATGCCATGACCTGTAGGCTTTGGGTGAAAATGATAGATTACACTGTGGACGATTCTGGGGCATTGATATGCGGAAGTAAGACGAAGTCCAAACGGTTTAGTGAGTATTGGACTTTTATTCGTGGTCGTGGTGTGAACGAGTGCAAACACAACGACAAATCATGTCCGAGTTGCGGCGCAAACTTGAAGATTAGCATGTCAGGGATCTGCGAATATTGTGACACCAAGGTAACATCCGGCGATTTCAACTGGGTTTTAAGTGAGATTCAGCAGGACGAGGAGTACACTGGTTGAGATTGCGTTTTGGAGAGTGTCCCGCTTTACTGGAGCCGGTATGTTCAACTTGGTGCTGGCTACACGCAACGCACATAAAGTCGATGAGATACGTGCTCTTGTCGACGATGAGTTTAATATTTCTACACTTGATGATTTTTCTGGAGTGCCTGTTATTGCAGAGACTGGGTCCAGCTTTACAGTCAACGCCACTCTAAAGGCAATTGGCCTTTCTCAATGGTTCGGGTGCTTGTCGAAGGCGGAGTTTTCAAGGCCTGTTAACTCGATTTGCTATTTGGTGGCTGATGATTCAGGGCTGGAGGTTGATGCCTTGAATGGCGCGCCCGGCATTTATTCCGCCCGCTATGCTTCTGATAGTGAAGGTAATGCAAGCGATATTGATAATAATACCAAGTTGCTCAGCAAAATGTTGGGAGTGCCATTGGAAAAAAGAACGGCACGGTTTGTCTGTGCCATCGCCGTGGCAAAGATGGTCGATCATGAAGACACGCCTGAAGCACAATTATTTGAAGGCACCTGCGAAGGGCGGATCACGGAAGGACCAAGGGGCGAAAAAGGATTTGGTTACGATCCTTTGTTTGTGCCCGAAGGGCACCAACGAACCTTCGGTGAACTCGGTTCAGGGATAAAAAATGGAATTAGTCACCGCGCACGCGCACTGGAAAAATTCATGCATTGGCTCCGTGCAGCCGGACTACAATCCCTTTAAAGCCGACTCCAAACTGCCGAGCTCCTCTCCTTCCAGCTCGGGGCTCAGCACCTTTTTCAGGTAATCCACCGCGTCAGGAATCCGTTGCACAGTGTTTGGAAGCGAAGCGCCGCTGGCATTTGGGTGTCCCCCGCCTTGAAGCTGTTTGGCTACGGAAAGCGCTTCGCCGTTTTGGCTGCGAAGGCTGATGCTTACAGAACGAAAGCGAGTGGCTAATGTGGCCAGAACCGGATAGGGGATATCATCGTCTGCCAGCAATTCGTGGACAATGGTGTTGTTGTCACCAACTGGCGCTTCAACCAAGCCAACAATGTCCGATAATCGCTGAACATTCGCCTTGGCATGTGCAAAGCCGAGTGGGTTTTCAACCTCACGTCTCGTGGCGACTACCTTTAGCAACGGATGATCAATCAACGACTCAAGGTCGTCTCCAATCAAAGAGTGTAGGTTCCAGAAATAATACTGCTTAACGAGGCTACCATAATCGATGGCTCTGGTGAATTCTGGGTCGTCGGTTAGGAACAGGTCTCCGACATTGGTGAGATGGGCAAGCTTGTCGAGCTTTTCACTGCCAAGGTCATGTTCTTGACAGAGTTCGTAGCATAACAGTGAGGCTGATTTTGTTGTGTCATGAATGAGTTGACATTTTTGTGGCACAACATCGGTGGCGTGATGATCAATAATTAGCCAGTTTTCACGATCCATTCTTGCGGCAAAATTCAGGTCACATACCCATGCACTTTTTTCACGTAGTGGACGGCGTTCCCAATTATTGTAGTTCCAGGCTTGCAGCGGCACATTTGTGTCGAACAGCTTATGTGCTAGCCGTTGCAGTAGGTGACCGGAGACGAAGCCGTCCAAATCACTCTCATGAGTGATGATGACTTCAGGTTTTGGGAATTCGCTCATCTGCGGCAACGTAGCCGAGTTGGGGGTCTGTCGCCAATCGTTTTCCGCTTTTTCCTTTTCGACGTGCTGGGCTTCGCGCACCATCAATCGCTCATGAATATGTTTGATTTGACGGATGAAGTGGCCGTGGTGATTGGTGCTACAGGTGCCTTGGGTGGGGCATCAGCGCAAGGCATGGCTGAGGCGGGCGCAAAGATTGCTGTGGTTGGGCGAAGTATTGAGCGCGGTAGTGAACGAACAGAAGCCATTAAGGCAGCTGGTGGTACGGCACAGTTTTTCACCTGTGACGCAATGGATCCTGATAGCTTGAAGGCATGCCATGAGGTGGTGACGTCTGAACTGGGTCCTCCGACAATTTTGCTGAATGCGGCTGGCGGTAATCATCCTGACGCAACGGTGACCCCGGAAATGCCCTTCGAGAAAATTCCGCTTCCAGCCTGGGCAAAGGTATTTGATCTGAATCTTGTTGGTGGATTCCTGCTGCCTTGCCAAGAATTTGGACCTGCCATGTGTGAGCGTGGTAAGGGAAGTATAATCAATATTGCAAGTGTCACCTCTCATTTGCCCCTCTCCAAGGTGATAGCTTACTCTGCATCCAAGGCAGCGGTACTCAGCGTTACACGTTTTCTCGCACGTGAATGGGCCACAAAAGGTGTGCGCGTTAATAGCATTACGCCTGGATTTTTTCCGGCAGAACAAAACAAGAAACTGTTGTTCAATGAGGACGGAACGCCGAGCGATCGTGCCAAGGCCATTTTTGGACACACGCCGATGGATCGGTTTGGGGATCCAACTGAGTTAGCTGGGGCTGCTATATATCTTGCCAGTGAAAAAGCGGCGAGTTTTGTGACTGGTTCGGATATCATCGTGGATGGGGGCTTCCTGTCTCAGACGATTTGATGAGCATCATTTCGAAAACAGCACCTGATGGTCAGTCACTTGATGATGCTGGTGCGGCTGCGTTGGTGGCAGAGGCACTGCCGGTTGAGAATTATCGAGGGCAAAGAATTCTGCTGATTGTCCCTGACAGTACACGCACCGCGCCGGTCGGTCTTATTTTTAAAAGCATTCATCGAGAGATTGGTAATACTGCAGAGGTGTTGGACGTGATGATTGCGCTCGGCACTCATCCACCGATGAGTGAAGAGGCAATATGCGAGCGGCTTGAGATTTCACTGAAGGAACGACATGACCAGTATGCTAATGTTAAGTTTTACAATCACGAATGGGACAACCCCGAAACATTACAGTCGATCGCCGTCATCCCAGCTGCTGAAATCGCGGACCTATCAGTACGGCGCTTCGAAATAGAGTTGCCGGTAAAGATCACTCGAAGGTTATTTGATTACGATCAGGTCATCATTGTAGGCCCGGTATTTCCGCACGAGGTGGTTGGTTTTTCGGGTGGCAATAAATATCTTTTCCCTGGAGTCAGTGGGCCAGAGTTGCTGAATTTCTTTCATTGGCTTGGCGCAATCATCAGCAACCCAA
>CAYUXV010000091.1:0-5899 GCA_964448875.1 uncultured Verrucomicrobiota bacterium | reverse complement strand
TTCGCCCCTGCTGGTGTCTTCAGGAAATTTCCCAGTGCTCTGCGATCTGCCTCAGTCCACTCCGTCTGGGAATCTGCATAACGATGGATGCGTGATACAAACATCCATGTGCTAATGAAACGGGTGAGCCTCCTCAAATTTGACCTCCTTTAAAACTAGCGTATTCACTTGGGACCGCAAGTGGTCTTGGTGAACTCTTTACGTTGGGTGTTTTAGGGTTCATGCTTTTCTCCAATGGCTGATGGCTCCGAGTTGAAAGAGTGCCCTTCCTGTGGCAAGACGATAGGCAAGTACTCACTCTCCTGCCCTGCATGCGGGACCAACTGGCAGGTGAGGTTCTTTTGGAAGTACTATGTGTGGATTTTGATGGTGGTGATTGTGATTGGATTATCGTTGGGGATATTCGCGCTAGTTCAATACATCGCTGCCTCCAGCGATTAGGCGACGCCGCCACTCGAGCCTTTGTTCCCAGTTCACCGCTGATCGTCAAATTTGTTTGTCGCTCATTATTCGTCATTTTTGATCGGCTACCGTTCCGCTTTACGTTGGGTGTTTTAGGGTTCATGCTTTTCTCACTATGAAATCCATCGACTTCAAATCGGTTCTTATCGGTGTCTTTATGGCCTCGACCATTTTGCTCAGTATTGGTGCTGCTGATCCTGATCCATCTCGCGCCAAGCTTGCCAAACAATCGGGTAGCGACCGCTACACCCCGACTAAACTTGAGTGGCTCACGATGTGGGCTAATACGCACTTGAGGCCCAACAGGTTCGGTCCGGGGGTGAGGATCACCGATTTCAAAATTGCGGATTACCCTAACACCATTATAGTCAAAATCCACTTCACCGATAAAGTCAGGGAGGCAGTGGAAATTGATACTAAGGTCAATTTCGCCGAAATTGTGTTGAAGGCTGAAGCCAAACGTAGAGGATGGGACAAATGGCTGGAGATCGACTATTTTGGCTATGATGGGACACAACCGCTTCCGCACCTCTTGTTTCCGAGGGGAAAATAAACTCATCACTCGTAACCCCCTTCCACTGGCACAGCCTCCCCTTCCACGGGGGCTTGAGCCGCTTGTTGCGCCTGTTGTTCCTTAGCCACCACTTGCCCAAGGTATTGGGCCATTTGTTGCATCGGTTCCTCCAGTTGTTTCGCCTGATCAGGATTCTTCTGCTGTAATTGCTGGAAGTGCATGTTCGCGTGGTTGAGCAGCAGTAACGCCAATTCCGCATCAATCGGTTCATTGGCTTGAATCCGACGCTCCACATATCCACGCAGGATCATCAGGTGGGTCGCATCGTCATCGACAGGTTTCACCTGTGAGGGGAACCCAATCACCATCCTGCAAATCTCTGTTGCCTGATCTTCAGTCTGGTCAGCCGACTGGGTGTCGTTGTCCATGAAGATTCTCTTCACGTCCTGCGGGTCATCGGCTGCAATCAAGTCCCTTACCAGCTCGCCCTGGTTTACGAATGGGTTGCCCTGAAGTAACTGAAAGCGTGTCACCTTTTTCTGGTGAACAAACTGCTTGTTGAAGTTGTCTGCACTGGCCAGTGGTTCAATGCGGTAATCATCGCTCATTGCCTCCGGTGGCAGATTCATCAATTCGTTGCGCCAGAAATAATGCAGGTCCTCCTTGTCGTATTGGGTGTAAAGTTTCCACGCTTGGGTGAACACATTGGCCAATGACTTTCGGAACACCCGTGATCTCAGGTCGGACACCTGACTCATTATGCTGCCGATGAGATTCACTTCACTCGCAGTACGCCTCTCGTTGCCCTTGAATTGGTTTTGCAATCCCGCATCAGGGATTCCGATCAACTGCTCGGCAGTCAATCGCTGTGAATTGATTTCAACATCCAGTGAAACCGGAGGCGCACCCATCTGGATCGCCTTCACGGGGAATGGAATGATCTGTCCCGGCTGCATCCGAATGTTACCCGCATTTACCATCGGGTTATCGCTGGAGAAAATGGGTCGTGAATGGATGGTCAGTGAATCAAGTTTCTCATTCCAAATTTTCGACATGGATTGTTGCAGGGGTGCCACTCGTTCCGGTAATCCACGCGGTGAGTAATAACCCTTGTCCTTCACCTCCACGTTGAACTCAACATATGGGATCATGTCGTGGTCGTAGGGAAGCTTGCGAATGGGACGGACAAACTCGTCATTGCAGAGCGGACTGAAAGTGAATGTGACCAGTTCCTTGCCATCCCGATAATAAACCTCCCACAGCGGTATCCGGTCATCGTCAACCGTGTGTGTGATTCCTTCCCTCAGAAATTTCTGGGATTCATATTGGGTGCGGGTCTCGTCGTTTGAAGCCCGTATCTTGGCAAGCAGTTCAGGGTCTTGGTTGTAGTTGTCGTTGCGCCTGTACGCCGCAGGACTGACCTGATGCACCTGTACACACCAATCAGCGTCAGCCAGATCGGTTGTGTAGGTCGGCACAATAAAATACATGGGATCAACAGAATCAAACTGGACTTGGTTGGTATCGGGGTTCCACCAAACCTTCATCAGTCCCTTGCCGGTCATCAGCATGTAATCGCTGACACTGATGATTTCCGTTTCAAAGTTGGTGCGCTGGCGCAGCCGATAGTCGAACCATTGTGCTGCTGCGTTATGAAACGGCAGAAGGTCAGATTTCAGGCTGAAGAAATTGGCCACCAGTTCGTTGGCGAATACCTGTTGAATATAATACGGCTTGATCTTCTCGATGATCATGTCAGCCAATGGCCAGTTTAAATCAGCCGCTCCCGGCCAAGGCTTCTTGGCACGGCCAACACCGCCATGTCGCAGCTTGTAACCCGTGATCTGGCGATCCTCCCACGCCACGCGGGTTTGCAAGGCATCCCGAACATTGCTGTCAATTTCAGAAAGTTTGATCATCGTTTCTCCAACTCAAATTCTAATTCGCTGATGTACAGTCCAAGCTGTCGTATTAGCTCACTCCCCGCCTCCGTTGCTGTCGCGTCCTCCATCCCCTGTGGATTCCGTGCTGCTATCTCCGCGAACCCGTTCAGCTTCACGCTGAGACAACCGCCGCTGTTGAGCAGCAGCAATGAGATCAGCAACAATTTTGTCTTTGTCATCCTTTCTGGATTGGGCCATTTGCACCGTTGCGATGTCTCCCAAACGCTCGATAGCCTCCAAGATTCTTGGGACCGAATTCAAAGCATTGAGGAGTGCCAGCCACATCAGTCATCTTTCTTGGACATGATGGACCAGACAGTCCCTGCGATTGTTATGATTGCTCCAACCAACTGTTCCAGCCCGTCGGCATCGACGTAGCCTTTGGCTGTCAGGTATCCCCCGCCAGCAGTCAGAATGTGTCGAACAACACCAAGCACTCGTTCTTGGGCTGTCGATTTGGTTTTTGTTTTCGTTGTCATAATCCGGCAAATGCGCCTGACCATTCCTCCTCCAGCACGGCCAGATTCATTTCATCAGTTTCCTCTTCAATAAAATCATTGGGCAGGATGCCTTCGTAAACGCTGCCCATTTTCTCGGAGATCGTGAGGGCCGACAGCGCGGCATCTGCGCGATCCGGTGAAGTTAATCCCCGGTTCCTCATGTCCTCCTTGGATTCCAACCCAAGTTTGCCCTGTGCTGAGAAGGTTGAGCGTCTGGAGGCCATCTGTTCGATTAAGGTCTCATCATCAATCAGAATGACCTCTTTGTTTTCGATCAACCTCGCAGCGGCATACCACAATTCGCTGCCAAGATTTTGGTAGTGATCAGGATCGTAGCTTCTTGAGTTGTTGAGCACTCTACGAACCGGCACTCCGGCAGTAGCCAAGGCATCATTGATTGGGTGACCGAGACCACCATCATCAGCAAATACTCGATCCTTTGGGACATTGTGTTTGTTCAATTCGGAAATGGCTCGTGAAGCAGCGGCCATCGTATCGCGGTCACGCCAGCAAATGAGCTTCTTCAACTCATTGCCACGGACCAGTGCCATCACGTTCTCGTCACGTCCTGCTGCCCAATCGATAAAGACCAAGGGCACTCCATCCTCGTGCTTAGGTGGATTATCCAGACAATCCACAATATTCTCACGGGGCACGACATATCCAATTCCACCATCGTCAATGAACTCAGAGAAGATCATGGAGCGAATCAATGGATGATTCCTTCCCCATTTTTCGATCTGCCCAGCAATCCACTCGGAACCAAGATGGGGGCAGTCGTAGGAGGTGACTGTGTGTTTTGAATAATACTTCTTGCGCGTACTGAACGCCGAAGCGAATTCCCCCGTAGTGGTTCCGGCGGAAGACATCAGCAATAGTCTGCTCGGTTGGCACCTTTCTATTGCCATGAAAATTTCGTCGGGAATGCTCTTGGCCTCATCGCAAATCATAAACAGGTTGTCGTTGTGCCAACCCTCAAATTTACCGGGATCGTCAGTACTGAAACCAATGGCTCTTGAACCGTTGGGTGCAGTGAGGTCTGTTTGATTTATTTGCCAACCAGGACCGAGCTTATCTCGATGAGATCGAAGTGTGCCCCATAGTTGCTCCTTCACTTGTCGGTAAACTCCGGCAGTCGTTACCACTTGGCTGTTGGGGAACACGGCACAATGCCAAAGAATCAACGGAGCAGCGACATTCTGAGTCTTGCCACTTCCATTGGCAGCACGTAAAGCCACTGCGGTCTCGCCCATTGCGACATCCCAAAGAACTTTCTCCTGCCATTCGTATGGTTCCTGCTTCAACACTTCACGAGCAAACCAGATAGGTGTCCCCATCAGTTCATCCTTCATTGTTGCTGAAGCCTTTTTGTTCATCCCCATTTTAAAACCCCATAAAGGGGGGATTGATCCCTCTACCCCCCTCCCCCCGGTGGTCGTTTTTTACGCGCCCCCCGCAGCCGATATGCGCCCAGATTGAGAGCGGTGGACGCCACCTCTCTGTCTCCTGATTTCGGCTGGTTTTCGCACAATATCGCTTATTTACAGTTCGTTTCGGCCCTCGTCGCAGTGACGAAATGGCCATTTTCTAATTACAATTTGCAGTTTTTGCGCGAAATTGTTGCCAACCCTCATTGAGTTGAGCGCAAACCGCTGCACTGATTTCAAGCCTTTGAGAGGAAAACACCTCAATACGTTGATTTTGGGAGAACCTTTCAGGGTAAATTCGCTCAAGCTCCCAAGCTGCTTTGGTCCACTGCCCTGCTGGTAATTGGCGCAACCTATCAAGCGTTTCGGCAATGTGATTTGCCTGTGCCTTTTTTATAGCGGATGCGAAAGCCTCATTTCCTTGAATCCATCTCGATAAAATCTGGCGATGAACGCCGCACATATCGCCAGCGGTGACCAGATCAAGACCACGCTCCGTGATTGCCTCGGTGATTGCCTCGCCTGTTTCCGGTTCAAACTCGCGGCATGGTCTACCAATCCGTGAACCGCCAGCGTCTGCCACTGCTAATCTCGCAGCTTTGACCGTTGGAACCTTGCGTTTGGTCTTCTTGGCGGTCTTCTTGGCAACTTTCTTTGCCGTCGGTTTCTTCTCCTTTTCCCCCATAAAATAACTTTAATTGATTAGACGGTTTTTGTCACAGGATATCTTCACACTATATTGTGTTGCAATGTGATGAAATGTGTGGTTAACTCTTCTCGGTTCAAGGAATTGAGCTACTAGCTCTCAGAAAAAAGCGTCGGGCACGGCACTGAGAGACTAGCGAACTAGAACAGTGCCACGGTGTTAGAGCACCGGCCCGACGGAAAGAGACTAGCAATGAGCACACACACTATTCAAGCGGACTCTCCGCGAATCTACGTCGCCTGTTTGGCGGCTTACAACTCCGGCACACTTCACGGCTCGTGGATTGATTGCGGCGGCAAAGACGCAGACGCCATCCAGCGCGCAATCAAGGAAGTGCTGGCCACCTC
>CAYUXV010000090.1:0-7847 GCA_964448875.1 uncultured Verrucomicrobiota bacterium | reverse complement strand
AACGCGCAAACAAGGTTGGATAAAAGAAAACGGCTCATCATTACTAGTAGTTTAACAGAACACTCAAGGTTCCCTCAGTTTACGACTAGCTCTACCCCTTCTCAAGTACTGAAATAGGTTTGCTGTGGTAATTTGGATTTTAATCAGTAGGATGATCGACGTGAACCGCATCATTCTGACGTTTGCGTTGCCCGTTTTAATCAGCCAGCTGATATCAGCAGCCGAGTTAACTGAGGCGCCTCCAGGAACATTCAGTATCGCCGTAATTCCTGACACGCAGCATTACCGAGAACAAAAGAGCAAACCTCAATCTGACAGCCCAAAATCCACCACCAATCCTGTTTTCGAAGCTTATGCCGGTTGGATTGCCGCCAATCTTGAAAAACAGAAGATAGTATTTGTTTCCCATGTGGGGGACATTGTAGATATCAACAATCGTGAACAATGGACGGTCGCAAGATGCCACATGGATCTCCTGCATGGCCGTGTGCCTTACGGGATTTCGGTGGGCAATCATGATATGACCCGTGCCGGGGACTCGTCATTGTTTCAGGAATTTTTCCCGGCAGAACGTTTTGTGAAACTCGATTGGTATGGCGGACATTTTCGAAAGCTCTCAGGTCGTCCGGCTGTTTCCGGAAACAACGCAAACAGTTATCAGCTCTTTAGTGCGTGCGGCATGGATTTTGTGTTTTTGCACCTGGAGTGCAATGCCCCGAACAATGTGCTTACCTGGGCAGACAGTGTCCTGAAAAAGCACTCCAGACGCCGGGCCATTATCACCACGCACATGGGCCTTGGGCCCCGCGAAAAGCCGAAGGAAGCCAGGGATTACTACGATGCCCCCAAAGGACGCATGCAATGGAAGAAATGTCACGGTGAACGCGGCAACACGCCGCAACAAATGTGGGACAAGTGCTTTCGCAAGCACGCTAACCTGTTTATGATTTGTTGTGGGGACCAGAGCCGCACTCAGGCACTGCATCAATCGGTTCACGGCGACCACAGCAACGTGGTGCATGAGGTTTTGTCAGATTACGGCATCAACGGGATGCGCATAATGCGTTTTATCCCCAAGAAGAACCGCATCGAAGTGCGCACATGGAACCCAATCACTGATCAATTGTGCTTGAAAACCAGTATCGTCAGGCAGGCTGAACGGCATCAGTTCCAACTAGAATACGTGATGTCACCAGTTCCAAAAAAGGCGGAATCCAAAAAAGAAGCAAATCAGCCCGAATCGTGGAGTCAATTCCGCGGACCCAATGGATCAGGAGTGGCCGCGGGCAGCAAGCCACCTGTTAAGATCGATTCCTCCAAGCCCACATGGAAAGTGCCTGCGCCGGCTGGACATTCCTCGCTGGTGTTATCAAACGACCGGATCTTTTTGACTGGCATCAACAAGGGTCGGCTTATCACCTTCGGTTATGAGAAAGCCACCGGCAAACTTGCCTGGCGCCGAGAGACACCCGAAGTGCCGCTGGAGAAAATTCATGAAGCCAATAGTCATGCTGCGCCCACGCCGGTAGTAGACGATGGTCGGGTTTATGTCTATTTCGGATCCTACGGCATGCTTTGCTACGATTACGACGGCAAGGAACTCTGGAAGAAACCAATTTCTGTTCCGCGCACACTTTATGGCACCTCCTCCTCGCCGATTAATTACGAGGACCTTATCATTCTTGTGCTGGATGATGACAACAACCTGCCACGTAGTCGCCTGAGCAAGTCTAAGCTGCTTGCACTCAAGAAAGCTACCGGAGAGAAAGCATGGGAAACGCCGAGACCCTTTCAGCGCAGTGGTTGGTCAACCCCGATGATCTGGAGTCATGACGACCAAAAAGAATTGATCGTCCTCGGCAATGGTCGCCTGACTGGTTACGACCTTCCTTCCGGTCAGGAGAAATGGTTTGTTACGGGATTCTCCCGGGAGACAATTTCCACTCCGGTGGCCGGCAACGGACTTGTGTTTGCCTCTGCATCCAAGCGTGGCGGTGGTGGAAATGTGAAAGTGGATCCGGAACCCTTCTGGAAATCCATCATCGTTTTTGACACCAATGGCGACAAGAAACTGCAGCGTAACGAAATGATCGGACACTTCACTTTTCCCTTCCGCCCCGAACTCCCCCTTGGCCATCCCGGCTTTGGGATGCCGTTGCCTAAGGACAAAAAGCAGCGCAACCGACGGCTGGATGGCATTTTCGGCTGGATGGACAAGAATCGAGATGGCTTCTGGTCACACAAGGAATTCACTGACAACTTCTCGCACGGCAGTGGCAAACCATTACTTGTCGCCATACGTCCCGGCGGCAAAGGCAACATCACCGATAGTCATGTTGAGTGGGAGTTGAATCGCGGAATCCCAGAGATTCCATCGCCTGTCCAATTTAAAGACCGCCTTTACATGGTTCGCAGCGGCGGCCTGCTCTCCGCCATTAACGCTGCCACGGGCAAGCTACTCTATAGTGAACGCCTCGGCGGCTCCGGCCAGTACAGCGCTTCACCGGTGATCGCCAACGACCATCTCTACCTTGCCTCCGAGACTGGCCAAATTACCATTGTAAAAACTGGTGATACATTTCAAATCGCCCACCAACATAAACTAGGTGAACCCATCTATGTTAGCCCGGCTTTTGATTCCAATACTTTCTATATCCGAGGCGCAAAGCACCTCTGGGCATTTAGAAAATAGGGACCGAACGACTACCGAGTCTTGGAAATTTTCACCTGTTGCGTCTTCCCGGTTGACACGGCCTCGTACGCAGCAAAAACCACGCGCAGGGTCCGCAATGATTCACCCGTTGTGATGGGCGGTGGCGTGTCCTCTCGAATTGCGTCGATCGCGTCCTGAAAAAACAAGTGATACATCTCGCGCGTGTCGGTGTACCTAAACGTCTGGACCCCCCTCGGCGCGCCGGGCTTGGTTGAATACCACTCAAGTGGCTGGCCCTCGAGATGCGCCAGCCTCAACCAACCCTCTGAGCCCCAGATTCGTATCTCGCTCTGCTTGCCGCGATCCAGATAGTATCCGGTGTTGTGCGTCCCGGTCGCACCACTGACAAAACGAAAGCTCACAACAGCGGAATCTTCCACAAGGATGGGCTGACCGCCAACATTTTGGGTAAACCCGTTAATTTCACGAATCGGATCATCCAGCAAATGCTGAATTACATCCAGATAATGAATCCCATGATAAATCAACTTTCCACCGCCGGCACGCTTTGGGTCAGAGAGCCAAGATGCGTGGTAGGCCTTGCGCGTGAGCCGTGTCTGGTCGGCAATCCAGACCATGCTGACAGAGTACGGTTTACCAATCTCGCCGGCTGCAATTAATCGCCGAGCTTTCTTAAGTGCAGCGCCTGAGCGCGTTGCCATGGCCAGCATAAGGTGGCGTTTATGTTTTTCCGCCAACTTGGCAAGTGCCTCAAATTGGTTCAGCTTTGTACAGCTTGGCTTTTCAGTTAATACGTGGCTCCCTGACTCAAGTGCCATCCGAATGGCCGTCGGAGCATTAACCCCCGACATCGTCACGATGGTTAGCTTAGGCCGCACCTTCGCCAGCATTTCCTTTGCGTCCAAAAACCCGTTACCATGAAAGCGCTTGCCGAGTTGTTTTTTAGCATTTGCCAGTAAGGCCTTGTCGGAAACAGCGACTGCTACTGAGTGAACCCCTTTGCGAGCCATGAGCACATCAAGGTAACCACTTATGTGGGACGCACCCGGTTCAATGATAAGCCCAATATCGATCCGCTCACTGGGGTCAGCTGCGTTTAGCTTGGGCGTAAAGAGGACAACGAGCAACGTAAGGAAAAGAGTCCGCAGAAGGATGATTTTCATGGCGTAATTTTAGTTGAAAAAGTTACTGGAGATAGAAGCGAAAACCCAAATATAACGCAACCCGAACCTTGGGTGCATAATTTTGTTTATGTATCATATGCCACAAGATTTTTAAGGATCGAATTTGACGGTTATGGATGGCTATCACTACTTGACTCAAATATATTCCTGTAACCATGAACGCTGATCGCATTAATTATTTCCGTAGCCGCCTAGAAGATCTCGCACGAGAAATTAAGGATGATCTCAGTGCCAGCAAGGATTCAGCCGACATCGTGAAACTGGACACCTCCATCGGCCGCCTCTCACGCATGGACGCAATGCAAAACCAGCAAATGGCTCTTGAACTGCGTCGTCGACAGGAAAACCAGTTGCTGCGAATCCAAAAAGCGCTCAAACGCATGGATCAAGGTCGATACGGGTTATGCGGCAAATGCAAGAAGCCTATTGCAGAAGAGCGGCTTGAAACGTCCCCAGATGTCGTAATGTGCGTACGATGCGCTTGAAGGTTGCCTGCTATTTCGAACCGGCTTCAAGGGAATGTAAGTTTCATCACGTAGGCTTCCCATCGTTTCTGAAACTTGGCCATGTCTTTTTCGTCCAGCACTATCTGGAGTGTCCGGTACCCGGTTGGGTCAGTTTTTCGATTGGCAAGAAACAGGCGGTAATATTTACGGAGCAGACCATTCTCCTGTAGATAATAAAGAAGATAACGGGCCTGAGCATAGTTGTCGCCACGGTGGCTGGTGTAAAAGGCGCGGTTACTCATAGAGGTTAGCTCCTTGAAGGAAGGCAGCTTTCGATCCCGGATAACCCGTTTTAGACCGGCCAGCCGCCAATTGGTTAGGCCGATTATTTGGCCTTTGCGTTCATGGCTTTGCTCATAGAGTGATCCCAGTCCTTCGTTAAACCACGAGGGACAATCCGGAAAATTTGCCTCAATAAACGGGTGCACGATTTCATGCACCAGTGTGCCGCCTCCGGTAGCGATGTTCATCACCAGCGCACGATTTGCCGATGAGTAATAGCCGTAGGGAGTGGTGGGTTTGCTGCCCCACAATTGGAGGGCGTGTTTCTCATAACTAATTTTGTCCTTAAAGAGCCAGATATTCAGGATGTGAATTGGATCCTTGGTGAAGTAGGACGCTTTTAGCTTTCTGGTTGCCCAACGGACCGTGCCGTGCGCCCAGCGTGTTCGCAATTGTGCTGCGGGCATGTCCCCGATAACCACAAAAGGTTTCTCCAGTATGATGGTAAAGCCTTTATGTGGCAGTTTGCTTTTCAGATTACGCATATGCGTGATGTAAGCTGCATCAGAAAAACGAGTCTTATTCGAAGCTTGAGAATCGACAACTAAACAGCAGGCAACAAAAGCCACAAAGCCTCCGAGCCCAAAAGGAAGAGTCACCTTCATTGATCCAATCTACCCCGTCTGTCACCACTTCGCAAATTTGTAGTTTTGGAATCAAAGGAGTGCTAATTCATATTTGGACCGGTAGGCTCGGGAGGTGAAGCAATCCATTATACATATTGCCGTTTTGACTGCTGTGTTGGGTGGGTGTGCTTCTACCCCCAAGTTTCTCCCCAACACCGAAAAAGCTAAGGCAGCTATTGAGACAGCAATTCGCTTGGAAGCCAAAAAACCTAAGGGCGAACTTGTCGGGACTGACTTGGAGAAAGTGACATCACTCACACTTTTCAGAAAGCAAATCACCGATTTGAAACCTTTGTCTGAACTGAAAGGATTGAAGTATCTCTACCTCTCCGACAACAAGATAGCTGATCTGGCATCTTTGGCAGAATTGACGGGATTGGAACAACTTCACCTCTACAAAAACCAAGTCAAAGACCCTACACCGTTGTCCGCATTAAAGGACTTAAAGAACCTGAACCTGTCCGGCAACCAAATCACTGACTTGTCGTCTTTGGCAAATCTCAAAGAGCTGGCAAAGCTTTACCTATGGAACAACCAAATCACCGACCTGACACCCTTGTCCGGAATGAATGGACTTAGGGAACTTTATCTCTCCAACAACCAAATCACTGACCTGACGCCTCTGTCAGGCATGAAATTGCTGAAGGAGCTTTCGCTTTCAGGCAACCGGATTACTGATCTGACGCCTTTATCAGGTTTAAAGGGATTGGAGACACTCTTTCTCATGGGCAACCCCAAGCTTACCCGTGCGGCAATCGACAAACTACAGAAGTCGTTGGGTGGATGTAGAATCCTACACAACGTAGATAAGTGAAAAGCAACAACGTTGTGATTAGTTACTTGGTGTTTTTGCTTTTGTCTTCCACCCTGCTCATGCGCCCTCTGGTTTTTGATACCAAATCACCGTTTGACTGGACGCGTAATTCGCCGAAATCTTCGTTTAGCTGCTTGTTAAACGTGGTTCGCGATTTTTTTTCCGAGCTAAAGGTGCATTTTATCGTCTTTCGATCGACCACTTCCCACTGACCAGCCAACGGTTCACTGAAACTGCCGTAGTAGAAGCACTGACCACCTTCTGCCAAATCAAGTCTGCCAGAGCCTCCGCTGGCAAAACTCCAAATACCGGTAAAATTACCGGCTGGCTGGCTGCACCCCATTCCGAAGATTAGCACCAGCAGTGCGGGAAAAATCTTTGAGTTCATGGCTCAGGCTCAATCAGGACGGCTTAAAGCTACCCGTGTGACAGTATGTTTGGCGAGGCGAATTTAGGAGAGAACAGTAATTCAAACGACGACATGAACCACATCGTTGATCTTTGTGAGTTTCGGAAAATACAACCTCGATCTTGGGGCCGAGGCCTCGTGTTACGCGGTTGATTTCTTGAATGCGAGCCATTTATCGCCGAAATGCAGGGAGTCAAGTTCGGCGGGAGGAGGGACTTCCTGAGGGTTTACAAGGGGCAACATTGAATGGGAGGCAATACGAATGCTGTTTGCGTCAACTAACTATCTTTTTCGAATTTCATCGAAAGTGAGTTAACACAATGGCGAACGTTGGTTGGCGGTAGTTCTTCTCCAGTAAAAACGTGGCCCAGGTGGCCTCCGCAACTGGCACACTGAATTTCCGTTCGCCTTCCATCAGGATCAGGCAGATGTTTTACGGCGTCGGGCATTTCCTTGTCGAACGCCGGCCAGCCACAACGGGCATCGAACTTATCATCGGACCGGTATAGCTGGGCATTGCAGCGACGGCAGATATAAGTTCCCGCTTCATAAAAGTTGTCGTACTCGCCTGAAAAAGGCGGCTCCGTTCCGCTGTTTTCGATTACGTGGCGTTCCTCTGCTGATAATGGATTATGATTCGGATTGTCCATGTTGTTCGGGTTGATTCCTAACGCCGAAGTGGAGAGCGGCATTTAGCTTTTCATTTCATCCGCTATTTTTTGAATTCGACAAGAACCTCCCGGAACTTGTTAGGGCCGATGTTTCGTGCACTGTGTGTTGCCGGCACGGCGGGATATCCGGGACGATCTGACACAATTTGATCCCCTTGAATTTGAAAGCTAGTCGCGCCTCCGGCTTCGAGCTCAACGGTATCCAGTATTTCTCCATCAGGGCCAGCGACTTCCAAGGTTGATCCTGAAAGGATACGGATAACGTAGTCCAACTCGTGCGTATGTCGCTCACCTTGTTCGCCTGGTTCAAGATCGAGATGCCAGACAATAACCCGATCGTCCTCATAAACCTTTTGTGTCCCTACTCCTGCCATAAAACCCAAACCAGTACAGTGTTTGTTTCCGATAGGCAATCGCATTTCAAAACAACAATGGCGAAAAGTCAGTCAAGACCGGACAGACTACACACCCAACTCAAAAGGGATTAAGACACCGACTTGTTATGTTGTGTGAAACTGTCGAATCCTTCGGAGTTGATCACAATTAATAGATGGAGTGGATAAGTTCGGTTACTTCCGCTTGACCCCACGGGCATTTTGATGACGACTGTTGGCAGGAGCGTGGCACGGCTCAGTTTTGGCCGGCTTAAATCTAAGAAAGCCTTACAATGACCCAGAATCT
>CAYUXV010000089.1:0-3525 GCA_964448875.1 uncultured Verrucomicrobiota bacterium | reverse complement strand
AGTAGAGCTCAACGGCACCGAGTCAAAATATTTCCACAAGGAAGAGGATGTCAGGCAATCATTCAACTATGTCATTCATGTGAATGATGGTCGCCTTGAAGGGCAAGTTAAAGTAGTGCCGCGACCGCTCATCCGACAGCTTTCATACGAGCTGGATTATCCGGATCATACAGGAGAAGCCAATGAATTTGCTGTTATTGGAAGTTCTCAACTAGGGAGCATTCTTGCCGGCAGCAAGATACGCCTGGATATTAATGCTACGAAACGCATTCGCCGTGCCGAGCTTTGGTTGCATAAAGCGGAAGGTCAGCCAGTTCTTGGAGGAGAGGCAAATTTCGAGAAAGGTAAGGAGGAGAAATCCTTTAGTCTCAGCTTCAATCCCAAGCTTGAAGATCCGCCGTTCCAGGCTTTTCACATACATCTTAAAGATGCCGATAATATTAAATCTCAAGATGATTTGCGCTATGGGTTTTCCGTCCATGCGGACCAGCCGCCTGTTCTTAGAATTTTATCACCGCCAGATGAAGATGAAGTGGTGAATCGTGCGCTGCCGGTGGTAATAGGAACAGCTGAAGATTTGTACGGAATTACGGAACTTAGCCTTCGCTATCGGGTTTTGAATCTCCCAGAAAATCTCCCAGATGAGTTGCGTGAGATGGAAGGCAGTATTGATATTAACGCTACCACTTCGGAGTCAAGGGTGAGGCCTGTTAGTATTCCCCTTCGAGTGCCTTTTGACTTTCAAGAGCATTTGGCGGATTTGGTCAAAGTCCCTCTGCCTTCGAGCAAAGAGGACCCCATTGTTGTTGAATATTGGCTCGAAGGCCGTGACAACAATAAAGCAACTGTCACAAAGCCAGGTGAAAGCAGTCGAAGAACCTTCGAAATCGTCAGTATAGCTGAGAAGCAGGGTGCGCTTCGAAAGCGCATGGCCCAGTTAATGGGTAAAGTTAATAAGACCCGTGAGGATCAAGAGGAAGCCCAGCGAATATTTGAGTTGCTGCTGGACGTATCACGTGAAGGAAACTAGCGCTGATTCGTCTCAATATATGGATAAATTGGCGTTGATTTTCGTGTTAAATGCGGGCAGGGTTTAGTGGCCTGCTAAAACGGACGAATAAGTGGATTTTTTACATAAAAGAAGGGGAGAATTATGACAATACTCAAAGTCTCGAAACTAACTGGTGTATGCGTTGGGCTTACTTTGATTGCTTCTGTCGGGCAAGCCGCGCCTGCCGCGCGAAAAGCTGTTCCACTACTTCAACAGCAGGATCGACAAGGCCGCATTGGGCAGACCATCAAGACACTTGATTCCAGGTTGATAGCAATAATTCGCGAGTACGAGCGCAACCGAATCCAGGTCGACGAGCTCGGAGCCATGCGTGGCATCCACATCATTTTGCAGGGTCTTAATGAAAATGAAATCAAGCAGGTCCTTGAAGGATTGAAGCAGCTCGACGCGAAGCCCAAGGATAAGATTCGAGGAGCTGCCGTACGTCAGGTTGTTGACGGTCAATCGTTAACGGTTCGGAAGCTGGAACGGATCATCCTTGAGTGGCAGCTCCGAAACAAGTTGCTGAACTTGTCACGTGCATTCCGAAATTTGGCTGAAGGCGGTCAGCAAGAGAACATGAAACTTACACGCGACATAGCAAGCCAGCTTGTCGACCTGAAAGATAGATCGGAACTCGACCAGCATCGCAACTCTAGGCTGAATTCTCAAATCCGAATCCGCGAGGCTGCTCACCGCATTTCAGATTCATTGGCTTTACACGTAAATAGTAACATCGACCTGCTCAAGAATGAAGATGTTCGCAAAGCGCTTGATCTGGCCGTGACAGGCCCGCAACCACTGGCTGCTTATCACGTTGTGACAGTAAGTGCGAAAGATTCTAAGACAGCGTCAAAAGAAGCGATTCCGCTGAGTGAATATTTTGAACACACAACGGCAGGTCTGGCCAGCGCCAGGCAGTTTGTGAGAGAAAATGACACTTCAAAAGGAGCGCTCGTTTGGTCAGTGCATTCGTCAATCGACGGAGAGTTGGGGGATTCAACGATTACGGCTGAAGACAGGGTGGGCATTGTAGGGCAGGCTGTTGCGCGTCTGAAATCCAGCAGTGCTACTGCATTGCAAAACTCAGCAGATCTGCAAAACAATGCAAGGCGCGTCATGCTGGAAATTTCTCGTTTGCTCGATCCTCGCAACGACCAACAGAAGCTCAAGGAGGCCTTGGCTGATATTAATAAGGCCATTAACGATCAGGAGAAGGCAAAGGAAAAAACGGAGGACATCAAGGATAGCAAGAAAGATCCCAAGGATGCCGCGCGCGATCAGGCAGATGTCACCCTTGAGACAGACACCGTTCGTGAAGATATAAAAAACCTTGTGCCAGAGGCATCAGAAAAGCTTGAGGAAGCCATCAGTCAACAAATAGAGGCGCGTGCTGATCTTCAGGACACAGCTCAAGCTCCGGAAGAAAGGGCGGATGCGGCTACGGATGAACAGCAAAAAGCTCTCGAGAACATGGAGGAAGCCAGAAAGGAAATTCAGGAGGAAATTGAGCGACTCGAGGAAATTGAAGAGCAACAGAAGGAGAAGAGCTTGCCTGAAAATTTGGAGGAACTTAAAGCCAAGGTGGCAGAGTTGCGGAAGGCGGAGGAAAATCTGAAGAAGGAAAGCGCAAAGGCGGAAAACCCCGAGCCTGCAACGCCCCAAGAACAACAGGCCATAGAGCAAGCACAGCAGGCGGTCGAGCAAACAGCTAAGCAAGCGAAAGAGGCCGAGCAAATTGCCAGTCATCTGGAACAGGTTCTCAAGAATAACCCTGAGCAGGTGCAGGCAGCCGCTGAAATTGCGGCAAAAAAAGCTGAAGAGATTGCAAAGGAAATTCCTGCGATAGAAAAACATGCAGAGGCAGGCAAGGTTGAGGCACAACGGGAGCTTGAGGATGCTGTAGAACAACTGAAGCAAGCTGCCAAGCAGGCAGCGGAGGCAGCTGAGAATGCAAAGAAGGCTCAAGAACAGCAGGACAAACTTGCTCAGGCGGCTAAGCCATTAGAGGAGGCTGCCGAACAACTGGCTGAAGCTGCCAAGCAGGCAGCCAAGGCAGCTGAGAACACCGAGGATCCTGAAGAAAAGGAAGCCGCAGAAACTGCAAAACAGGACGCTGAGAAAGCTGCTGAGTTGGCCGAGGAATTGGCACAACAGGCGAAAGGTGAGTTGCCGGATGATTTGGCTGAACAAATCGCCGAAGCAGCAGAAGATCTGGCTGATCAGGGTATTTCTGAAATTGAGAAGCAGGCTAATGAAGCCAAAGCCGAGGCTGGTGAGCAACTGGAGCAGGCTAAGAAGGCCCTCGAGGAGGCTGTCAGGCAGGCGGCTGAGGCTGCGAAGGACGAAAACAAAAACCTAAAGGACGCGGCTAAGCCATTGGGAGAGGCTGCGGAGCAACTGGCGGAAGCTGCCGAGAAGGCTGCTGAAGCTGCAAAGAATGCTGAGGCACCAAAAGACAAGCAGGCTGCTGA
>CAYUXV010000088.1:0-6623 GCA_964448875.1 uncultured Verrucomicrobiota bacterium | reverse complement strand
GGCCAATGACAGCAACTGCGCCCAGTGAAATCCAAAGTGTTCTATTACCTCCTTTGGATGCAGTTACCTCACCTTCCGGTGTTGGCTGCTGGGTTAAAGCACCACCACTTGGCAGAATTACACCCTGAATTTGTCCAATGGGTACCCAGTCGGGCATGCCATCGTGCCAAGCATTATCCGAGGGCAACAGCGTCCCGTTGGCTAGATAGGAATTAACATCCTCGATCGAATATGGTCCGTACCGCTCACCATTCCGATTAATTTGAATCTTCATGCCTCATGCTCTCAATTCACTGTCCAAGAAATTGGTCACGACCCTTCACAAGCGCAGCCATCTTGGCATCAGCCACAGTACGAGGCAGCATCCAGAATCCGCAATCAGGGTGGATCCACTTGATTCGATCAGCGCCCAGCACTTTCACGGCATTCTCAATTCGCCCGGCAACTGTATCGGGTGTCTCTACGACATTATCCTTGATGTCGATAACGCCGAGACCGAGAGCGATGTCATCACGCAGTTCCTTGAAGGACTCCAGTTCATCGTAGCCGCGCCGAGCAAATTCCAGCACAAGGTGGTCGACATTCAGCGCGTTGAGAAAATTCATAATGTTCTTCCAGAACCCCTCCTGAATGGATTGTCCACCATAGTTACCAAAGCAAAGATGCAACCCTTTCTCGCCTGACACTCCCTTCAAGACCTCGTTGATCGGTTCGTGCGCCCAAGATTCATCCTCTGGATGCCCGGTGAGGTGAGCCTCATCAATCTGCACAATCGGGGCATCAATAGCGGCAACCTGCTGCTTGAGCACTGCGGCAATGTCCATCGTGAGTGCTGGAACGTCGTTGTACTTCCGGTCCAGCAACGTCTTGGCCAGCATGTAGGGCGAGGTAACGGTGAACTTCATGGGACGCGCGCCAAGGCTCTTCACGTTTTCCCAGTCGGCAGGCAGGTTCAGGATACCTTCCCCAACCTTGTCACGCACCACACCTGCAGGCTGCGAGCGAAAGGTAGTGCGAGCCTGGGCGCGAAAAGCTTCCAGCTCTGCACGGGTGAGCGTGGTTTCAATACCGGTCATTGGCCCAATGAAATAATCGATCATCCCGTTTGTCTCAGGATGACTGATGTTGAATCGACTCAACTCACCATCAGCGATCACATCGATTCCAGCCAATTCCTGTGTCTTAAGCACCGTAAGGATAGCATCACGCAGGTTCGGCGTGGATGGCTGCGTGGCCAGCCACGTGGGAACAGGATAGCTACCGACAACAGTGGTGCGAATAGTGGGCTCTGGCATACATAGAGTCTAGCGGGCTGCAGGATGGTTGTCTATGCCTGGCCTTAATGCCGGAAATGGCGCGTACCGGTAAAGACCATAGCCACATCTCGCTCATTGGCGGCCGCAATGACTTCCTCGTCCCGCACCGACCCCCCCGGCTGGATGGCGGCAGTCGCCCCAGCCTCCGCCGCTGCAATCAATCCATCAGGAAAAGGGAAAAAGGAATCACTGCACACCACGCTTCCTTCCAAAGATAGCTTGGCTTCCCCGGCCTTCCACACGGCGATGCGGCTGGAATCCACTCGGCTCATTTGCCCCGCGCCAACGCCAAGTGTCCGATCCGGACCACAATAGACGATTGCATTACTCTTCACATGCTTCACCACACGCCAACCAAAGAGCATCGCGCGCATCTCTGCCTCAGTCGGTTCACGCTTGGTAACCACCTTCAAATCATCCGCTGCAATGGTCTTGATGTCGCGTTCCTGTACAAGAAAAGATTCAGCCCCTGTATTGCGCACATCCCACGCCACGGCGGTGAATGGGTTCTTGAGCATCTTCAACAGGCGCAGATTTTTTTTCCTCTGCAAAACATCTTTGGCCTCGTCGGTGAACTCCGGCGCAATAATTACTTCACTGAAAATCTCGGCGATAGCCTCGGCACAAGCTCCATCAAGCGGCTGGTTGACGGCAATGATACCGCCGAAAGGTGCCTGATTGTCCGTTGCGAAAGCATTGTCCCATGCCTCACGCAAATTGGCGCCCTGACCCACCCCACAGGGATTGGTGTGCTTGAGGATTGCTAGAGTCGGCGTGTCCTCCGTGAATTCACTGATTAAATTTGCCGCAGCAGTGGCATCAAGAATGTTGTTGTACGAAAGCGCCTTACCGTGCAGTTGTTCAAAGTACTCATCAAACTTGCCGTACAAGCCGGCGCGTTGATGCGGGTTTTCACCATAGCGCAACGTCTGTGCAAGTGGCGCACGAACAATAAGCTCCTTTGGCAGTGCATCCGAAGTCGCTGCCTCACCACTGAACGCAGTTTGCAAATGCCCGGCAATGGCAGCGTCATACTCAGCAGTGCGCGCATAAACCTTGGCGGCTAGTGTTCGGCGCAGCTCCAACGTAGTTTTGCCTTCGCTCCTGATTTGCTCTGACACCACTTCGTAATCGGTCGGATCAGTAATCACAGTCACGCTCTCGTGATTCTTGGCGGCGCTGCGCAGCATGGATGGCCCGCCTATATCGATGTTCTCAATTGCATCTTCAAGCGTAACATCAGGTTTGGCCACGGTAGCCTCAAAGGGATACAGATTCACCACCACCAGATCAATGGGTGAAATCCCGTGCTCCGCACAGGCTGCCTCGTGCTCAGCGTTGCCACGCAGATGCAACAAACCGCCATGCACCTTGGGATGCAGCGTCTTCACGCGGCCATCCATCATCTCTGGGAAACCCGTGTAGTCGCTGACATCAATGACCTCCAGCCCTGCCTCACGCATCACGCGCGCGGTGCCGCCTGTACTGAGAATTTCCACGCCCGCTTCCCCTAAAACCTTGGCAAAGGGAACCAAGCCTTCCTTGTCTGAAACTGAAATAAGAGCCCGCTGAATCTTCGCCATTAGACACGGCAGATTTGGCGGCAAGCCACGCGCAGGTCAATGGGAAATCACTGGCAGGTTATCCCAAATTCCCGCGATTATCCGAGCCTCTCAACCGGGCGCGCTTACATCCTGTGTTTTTTTATTTTCGCTTCTGCTGAATCAGCGGAAATGATATTTTTCTCGAGTGGTAAAATCTTTCCCGTTTTTTATTTTCCTCGGGATCCAATTCTCAAGCTTCGGAGATGATGCCCGCTTTCTCCAATCACTGCGTCCACTGCATAAAGGCAAGCCGTCGACGCTGAAGATTGAGCTAGAGAAACTACGCGCCAAGGGGGAGCCGGTGACGTTCAAGGAACTGGATGCGTGGTACAAGGCCGTGCCGCCGGCAAAAAATGGGGCGCTGGCGTTCCTGCAGACAACCAATGCCGTGCCGAAAGATAGCAGTGCGCAATGGGCCGTTTTGGATCGGGAGAAAGACATTACCGCCCCGGCAATGCGCACCAAGGTGCGGGCTTACTTGGTCGCTCATCAGGCCTTGTACGCCCAGCAGCTTGCCGTTGCCCAGCGCTTTCCCGCTAATCAACCAGCGAAATTCCCCATCGACTTGACCCGAGGCCCCGGCACACTAGTGCCTCACTTGGCGCATTTCAATGCCTCCCGCAGGCCGCTTATATGGCGCAGTAAATATTATGCCACGCAACCGGCACCTGCTGCCGCACCCGGTCAGGTTTCTCCAGCAGCGGGCTATCAACAGGAGGCCGTTACATCGATTTTGGTTTTGCTGCACAACATGCATTGGTTGGATAACGAACCACTTCTGTTATCGTTTTTTGTTCAAGCGAGTGGGTTTAATAATAGCATTGATCCACTGGAAACGTTGCTCAATTGGCGGCAACTGCCAGAACCGCAACTGGTGTCTCTCCAACACTCCTACGCCAGTTTTAATTGGCCACAAATTGCGGCCAACGGGCTCATTTTTGAGCGATGCCAAGTATTGGATATTGAAGCCATCGCCCGAACAGGCACCAAGCAGCAGGTCGATTCGATTGATCCGGACAAGCAACTACTCGAAAAGGAAATCCTGTATCGTCTGCGATTGCGCACCGAAGCGGAACGCGATGAGGAAATGACGACGTGCATTGGGATGATGAACCAATTCATCGAGGCAGTTCGGAAGGGATATCCCGGCTTGGCCACCTATGATGATGAGGATGGCCCCTTCCAAACCACCTGGAAACGCTAAGACGCAGCAACCAAATCCGGCATCGACCAGAATTACTTTTATGCACGGCTCTTGATGTTATCCCTTCGGCGGATTCCAGCCCGAATAAACATGACCGTGGCAAACCAACAGCTGGCCTTCACCTCGCTGGCCATCGAACGCTACCGTCTGGCCAACCAAGGGCGCATCCCGAGAACACTTCAGGACCTAATTCCTAATTATCTGGTCGCGCATCCATTCGACCCCTTTACCGCCAAGCCTTTAACCTATGTGCCCAATGCCACTGGGGGATACGAATTGCGCGCTGAAAAATCAAAAAACGCTCCCTTGAAATTTAAGGTGAACCCGGCAATCCGAATCCGATAATGCGATATCTAAAATCCATCACAACGCTCAGCGTTTTCCTGTTGCTGGGCTGTTCGGATGATAAGAAAACGACGACAGACGTCAGTAAGGCACAAGCCGAAGGGGGAAATCCGCCCGTGGAACAAAACCCCGAAACCAAGCCTTCTGCCAAGGAGTTGGATAATTCCCCTGCGGAACCAACCACTCTGGCGGATTGGATTAAGGACAAACGGATTTACGGTACGTTTCCGTTCTTCATGGAGAGGATCATGTGGATTGAATTCACCAAGGAAGGTGCGATGAAGACACAGGACGGGCAAACCGGCACCTACACTGTCGAGGACCTCAAAATCACAACTTTGGGTCCTGATGGCTCAAGTGAAGGATTGATTGTTTTCCCAAATGCGATTGTTTCAAAAGGAGACAAAATCCACACCCAACCTTTGGTCTCGAACGCAAAACCCCGTCATGTCTTTACGGTAGTCCGGGAGGAAGATATTTCGGAAACGCCTAAATCCTTCATCGAGTATGAACCGAATACCAATCCCGCCTCCCAACTGGGCCAAGGCGCCATCGCAAAGGCCCTGGAGAACAAGCGTTTACATTTTGGCGTCCACGGTTTTGAAACCAATTGTGTGCAGTTTTTTTCCAATGGCATGGTTTTGACCGTTGGGGATGATGAACCAATGTCAGCCGAAACCACCCTCGGGCAAATCATCAAACTCAATGAGCTGGATTCAGACAGTATGGAATATGCATTCCGTTTTTCAAAACCAACCATCCAGACGGGTGACAAGTTTATGGTCTTCCGAGGGAAAAGCCTGCTGGATCCATACGAGACCTATCCAGTGTTGGTATTCAAGCTTGAAGACCTGCCCAGTGGTGGCATGGCCGATTTAATCTCGGGCAAACGAATCCATTACGAGCCAGCGGAAAAGGCCAGCTGGATTCAGTTCGACGTCGATGGAACCGCGATAGATGAGTACGATTACAACAAGTATCTATTTTTGGTAAACGGCCTGAAAGCCAGCATCCCAAAGCAACCAACAGAAAAAACATCCGTTTCCGTTACTTTCCATGCCCAAACCCTCAAGGCGGGTGATTCAATCACCATCAACCGTGGTAACAAAATTCACGAGGCCAAGATTACCAATGTGAAATCGGCGTCCAGGCCGGTTGGAGGGTCCGGTGAAGAAAAGGAAACAGAAAAGAGAAGAAAGGCTCAAGCGCCTGTAACGGCAAGCATGAGAAATATTAAGGAAATGACTAGTGCCATGTACCGAAACCAAGAGGCCACCCAGAAAAGAACACTCCCGGAACAATGGTGCGACTTTTTTATCAGCAAAAAAGTGCCACTTGAAACATTCCTTTCCCCACAATTACCGCAAACTCCCAAGCTCAAGGCCGCCCTAAAGCAAGGCGGAGGAAAAGAGCGTGTCAGTCATTATGCGATCAACAAGGCCATAATAAACCGCGATTGGGATTTGTTACACGAACGGGTGCTGATATTTGAATGTGACTTGGGATGGAACGGCGCCGGCGGCATGGCCGATGCCCTCAAATACATGGAGATATATAAACTGAAGTGGATAGCCGTTGGACACGGAGATGGCAGTGGGCGACTAGTAACCCAGGAGGAACTGGCAAGTCTGCCTTGGGGCACTCCCTAGGGGAAATAGCGCACAGCCTCCAGATAGAAGCAATCTAACGCCGACTTAGTTTCAACACCTCGGGCTTGAGGTTAGGCTTCAGTCCACCCTTCGGCACCGGCTGCTTCAGCGACCACAACACCGCCTGGGCAATCAGGCGCTGGTACTGCTCGTGCCGCCAGTTTACGTGAAAGTGCAGACCACTGTAGCCCACGGACCTACCGCCATCGGGGCGCTCCCACGCCCAGCCAACAGTTTCCACATTACCCTCAATGGGCACCTGTACCAGTGAGGTCCATTTCTTCGGAAATTTGGGAACCTTGAGTTTGTAGTAAAATTCCTCAAACGGCAGCTCGAAGGATTTAATGCCGGACATCACCGGATGCTTCGGTGCGGCGACTTTAAACTGCGCCTCTTTCACTACCGTGTATTTGCGATCCGGCCCGCCGTGGCAGCCACCGAGGAGCGTGAGGCACGGCAAAATCAACTTTGCATCCCGCGCGCCCCTACCCCAGTGATTGAACAC
>CAYUXV010000087.1:0-32414 GCA_964448875.1 uncultured Verrucomicrobiota bacterium | reverse complement strand
GCCGATGAATATTTCAGCTATAACATTCTGGTTCGTATAGGCAACACCGAAGGTCAGCACGGTCATAAGCAGAAGGATGATGGCCGGATAAACCAACAGGCCCTTAAGCCGTGTCTGTAGGTTGTTTACGCGTGAATAATAATCGGCCAGCATGGTCAATACCCCGGGCAGGTTATTGCCCTTCACCCCCACCTTGATCATCTTGACGTAGAATTCGGGCAGTTTGCGACTGTCCAGCGCATCCTCCAGCGGGATGCCCCTGGTTAAATCCTTCTCAAGCGCTTTTAATTCACTACGCAGTTCACCCCGGCTCATGGTAGAACAGAGTTGCTGCAGGCTTCCTTCCAAAGGCACCCCGCTCTTGAGCATATCGGCCAACTGGCGGTTGGCAAAGGTCAGTTCATCCAGATTCACAAACCAATGGCCCTTTCAACCTCCGCCTGATCGGTAACCCCTTCTGCCACTAGTGTGGCCGCGAAATCCTGCATGGATTTGGATGGCTTTAATTCGACCGGGCCGATTTTACGAATCCTGGCACGAACTTCATCATCGAGTTTGGCCCATTCCAATAATGGAACACGGTCCTTGTAACCCGATTCCAGACAGTCTTCGCATCCCCTACCTTTACAGTTTTGGCAAAGACGTCGGACTAGTCTTTGGTTCGCCACCAACGCCAAGGAAGAGAATACCGCATAATTATCAGGACACATGAGCATCAGTCGCTCGAGCACGCCGGAGCATGAACCGGCATGCAAAGTTGAAATGACCTGATGCCCCGTCAACGCCGCGCGCACCGCGATATTGGCGGTTTCCTCATCGCGAATCTCGCCAATGACCAGCACCTGCGGATCCTGTCGCATCAGGTGGCGAGCCGCCTTGGCAAAGGTAAGACCACGGGCCTCGTTAACCTCTGTCTGCATGATGCCGGGCAACACCTGCTCCACTGGATCCTCCACCGTGATGATGTGTCGCCCGCCCTGCTCGGCTAGATGCCTCAGACAGGAATAAATTGTGGTCGTCTTGCCGCTTCCCGCAGGCCCCGTCAGAAGCAGCAACCCGGACGTTGTTTGTAAAAAAACCTCCAGTGTCTCCAATGCCACGGGCTCATAGCCAAGTTCATTCAGCCCTTGCGCACCTTCAGAAAAAAAACGCAGCACGATCTTTTCCCCGGTTACCGTGGGATACGTGGCCACGCGCACGTCTTGGGTTGTGCCGATATCCTCCTTCGATATTCGCCCGTCCTGCGGAAGCGAATCCTGATAGGTCTTGAGACGCGCCAGATACTTGATGCGCCCAAACATCCGATCCGCGACTGCTACAGGCAGTTTGTCAGTTGGTGCCATCAACCCATCCAGTCGGAATGCCACCTGTGCCCCCTCTGCATGCATCTGCAAATGAACGTCGCTTGCACCCGCGCGCTCCGCACGGACCACCAAGTCATTTACCGCCGTTACGGCTGCTTCTTCAGAATTTTCGCCTAAATCTACCATGAACCGGAAAACCTGACCAAAGGCTGGGTAACTCGCTCCCAATATTGCACCCTCATGGGTAATTTCAAGAGGCATCTTTCCGAGGATCGCTCAGGGTCCCAGAATAAATTAAATGAAGTCACAAAAAAGCCGCCTGACTCCGGAACCGAAGTCCCTTCGCCAAGCGGCTTACCAAGTCCTTCTTGGGTTGGTCCTCAAGTTTCCAAGAGGAACACCCCGCCAAGGGGGGTCTCCGCAAGTTACCATCCAAAACAGCAAGCTGTCCTAAAAAGCTTCCTACAAAGGTTTGCCTTTGGTGGAGGCAGCCCAGTCGCTCAACCCGCCTAAGGTCATTCCGAAGAACTCTCTCAGGTTGAAAATGCAACTCGTGAAAACCGCAATTTCGGGGCTGATAAGAAACCCACCTCAAACCTCCCCGAAGGGCTGTCTTCAGCTTAGGTTAATTTCCCCGAAAGGAAACTCACCCGCGAGCTTCTTGACCGGTGTTAAGTTTCTCCGAAGATCCGCTCAACGCAATGAAGTTACCACGAAAGACGCCGTTACCAAGTTGGAGTTATTCTTTAGTGTTCACCAGTTATTCACAGCTGTGAAGAATTTGATTTCGAAGAAAATTACGAAGATGTTTTCTTTTTATATTTGTCCAGCCAAGCCTTGACCTCGGCTTCGACTTTGGACTTTTGTTCGGCGGTTACCTGCGGTTCTCTCAATAATGCCTGCACTTTGGGTGCAAAAGTTGCAGCCTCCTTGTTTCCAAGTGCACCGGCAATGGCATACCACTTGTACGCATTCACATAATCTCGTTTGGGCAAACCTCTGGAGTTATAATAGATCTCAGCCAGTCCCGACTGCGACTCAGCGTGCCCCTTTTCGGCAGCTTTCGAATACCACTCCATCGCCTTCTTATAATCTCGTCCGGTGCCAAGCCCACTCCAGTGCATCCAACCCAAATTAGCCTCTGCCAAAACATAACCCTTCCCGGCAGATTCTGTGTAAGCCTTTAGTGCTTCGCCATAGTTACGAGTCGTTCCCTTTCCAAAATAGTAAAGATCACCCAACTCATATAAAACCACGGGGTCACCTTTCGTAGCTTCGGTTTTTTTTGCCTCGAACTCCTTCTTCGCCTTTAGCACGGCAGGGTTAACCGGCTTGTCCTGCGCATTCACAGCACAGATAGCCAACAAGGTGAAAATAGTGATGATATTTTTCATACTTAAAATTCTATAATGGTTGTTGACGACCGTGACAGATGCTTCATTCAACAACGGTGGCAGTAACCGACAAAACCCGATCGCCCATGAATCCGAGCACAGTTCGTTGCCCCGTCTTTAGCGCCGCGCTTCACGGGCACAGTGTACTCTGGGAAGCCGCTGTGGCAACAACCCATTTCTTTCGGAAAACAGAGAGAAAATCAGTCTTTCCAGACAACTGACTCTTCTTTCTCATCTATTTCTAGGGACGGCCGTTCGTACACCACCAATACTCCATAGTCGATTAGCTTTTCATCTTTATCGGTATAACTTACGGGCGTAACACTAACGACATTGTCCGTCCCGGTTTTCTTGAGAAACTTTGACACTTCGCTATCAAAATTACCTTCTCCACCACCCTGCCAGTCACCATGCCGAAAAGTACGTATGGCGATGCACATACCACTGTCATCCCTCTCATTAGCAGACTCTGGTTGGGCTTTGTGCAATTTTGTGTCAGGCTGGTTTTCCTTTGTTGAATTTTCCTGATTCGTTGCCGTCTTTTCCCTCTTTTTTCCAAGTATGCTGTCGCACGGTGAAACGCAAGCGTTAAACCCCTGACTTTACTTTTCCTTCTCTGCACTCAAAAATCGGGACGACTTAAAAATAATGAAAAAACTAATTGCTCTCTGCCTGTGCACCATCGCCACTGCCTCCCCAGCTGGCGAGACTGCCAAACCGTTTAATGGGAAAAATCTTAATGGCTGGAAACAGAAAGGCCCGACAACCAAGAGCCACTTGACTGTTGGCACAGCAAAGCTAAGCTCAAAAAATGCACGTGAATTTGTCGTGTCCAAGGGTGGCAATGAACTCATCAACGCGAAGGGCGGCGGCATTGATTTTTATTCAGAAGCAGTTTTCAGCGACGCGATCATCGAGGTGGAGGTGATGGTGCCGAAGGGCTCAAATTCAGGTGTCTATGTAATGGGAGAATATGAGATACAGGTACTTGATAGTTATGGACGCAAGAAACTCGGTGGCGGTGACATGGGCGCAATCTATGGAGCAGCACCCCCGCGAGTCAATGCCTGCAAGAAGCCCGGCGAATGGCAGAAATACGAGATTCACTTCCGTGCGCCGCGTTTCAAGGAAGGCAAGAAAACCGCCAACGCAAAGTTTCTCAAGGTAATTCTAAACGGCCAGCTGCTACACGAGGATGTGGAAATGAAGAATGCCACACCCGGTGGTGTTGATGGAAAGGAGAAGTCAAAGGGACCTCTGATGTTCCAAGGCAACCACGGCCCCGTGGCCTACCGAAACATCGTCGTCAGGTCGCTGAAGTAACGGCTCTAGAACAACTGCGCACCTGGATGAGTATTGTCAGCGTTTAGGTTATCCATTTCTGTCTGCACCGACTGCTCGAATGCATCAGTCAGGTCAGCGACCAATTCGCGAGGCTTGCCACCTGTCGACACCTTGGCCGAGACATCAATCGGCTGGCCAAACCGCACTCGAACCGCACGCTCGGAATACGCCGGAAACATTCGGCCATACAAATCCTCGCGCAGTTTCTCGATTGTCTCACCACAGCGATCCAGTGTGGGTCTTTCGGCAAGGTAGTTGCCTGCATAGCTCAAAATGCGAAAAGCCGTGATGGCCTCATCAGCCCACGACGACGCCACGGGATGATCAATCTCGCGTGCAGGGTCGGTGCGAACCCGATGCACCTCGCGGCGGATTGCCCGAATTCGATCAACCTGATCATCTGACTTGGGTGATAATTCCATCTTTGCCTCAAGTCCATCAATGACAAGCCCGGCTGCGCCACGCAGCACTCCGGGCAGGTCATTCCAGTCTGCGTCCTGCGGGGTAAAACCGCGCTGGCGAAGATTGCGTTTAAGCAATGCCAAGCCCACGCGATGAACTGCCTCGACAATCGGCTCCTCGTCCGAAATCTCCACCTCCAGTAACGCAGCCATTTCTGCAAGAGTAGATCGGAGCACCGGACGAACATCTCCTGTGTGTGTCGTCTTGATGGCTATTGGCACGGCTAGCACGCGCGCCGAGTTGCCAAGTTCCTGTTGCGCCTTGAGAGCGATATAAGCCGGGCCATCCAAAAACGGCGTCACCCGGTCATTCATTAGATACACATTCCCCTCTGGGAATATCGTCAGCGCATATTGTCCCTCCACAAGCGTTTTAATTGCCTGCTTGAGCGACTGTTTATCGTTGCCATCACGATCGACTGAAAACGCCCCGAGCCGCCTCATCACCCATGCAACAAGGGCGTCGCGCTGGAAGATGTCGTATGCCGCCATACAAAGAGAACGCGCACCCAGCTGACGCATCGTCTCCATTATTATCTGTGGGTCACTGTGCGTGGAATGGTTGGGCAAGAACAAAACGTGTTGGCCTTGTCCCCTATACGCTTCCTTGACCTCACTCCCTTTCTCCAATTCCACAGAACGAATCAAGTGCAACGGCCCGGGCAAGTGATAACGGGCATTCCACCAACCACCAAACCACGCCACCAGCCGATTGGGCTTGGGAGGGGTGTAACGATAGGGGCTGTCCGCGAACTGCAACATCCAGACGAACGATGCTATAAAAAAACGGGGGATATCTCAAGACATCGCCCGCTGAAAAACCATGATTTAAGTCCTAGACTTTCAAAGCTTTCTGTGCGCCGGCCGCCGTAATAGCGAGGCATTCCTGAATATCCGGAATCGGGTTGGCCGCATTCTCCTCATACTCCAGGCTGAGCGCGCCGTTGGCGGGGAATCGAACCTTCTTGAGCGCCTTGAACACACCAACCACATCAAGATGCCCTTTGCCGAGGATGACACCGTGCGTCTTCTTCTTTTGCTCGGCAAAATCCTTCAGGTGAATGCCATATAGGCGATCGCCAAGTTTGTGGATGACTTCCACGGGGTCTGCTGAGCTGCGGATGTAGTGGCCAAGATCCGCGCAGAAACCAATCCGCTTATCGTGCCCTTTGACTGCCTTTAACCCGTCCTCGATCTTGTCGTACAAGGCATCGGGCCCGTGGTTATGGATGGCGATACGAATGTCGTACTTCGCCACCAGCTTATCGAGGCTCTCAAAACTGTCAGGCTTGGGGTTGGCGCTGATATTCGGGATGCCTGCTAACTTGGCGAACTGGAAAATTTTCTCATTCGCCTCATGATTTTTACTGAAGCCATTGACTCCGTGCGAGCTCACGCTCATGTCATGCTTGGCCAGCTTGGCATTCATCTCGGCGATCTTTGCCTTGTCAGGCGTAATCGGGTAATGCCGCCCAAAAAACTCCACCCAATGGAGGCCCAGATCATCAATCTTCTGCAGGGCACCTTCCTTGCCATCAATACCGAAAGCCCGCAGCGAATAGCTCTGGATCCCCATCGGAAAGCCACCGTATTTTTTAAGGGATGCCGCACGCGCCTTGGAGAGCTTCACAGATTTGGCCAGAATTTGTGGCACATCAAACCACGTTGCACCCGCTGCAGCTGCAGTTGTCAGTGTGGTTTGCAGAAAAGAACGTCGATTTAGGTTCATAATAAAAATTGAATCGGAAAAAGAATGAGCCCACCCCCCTCCGCTGGCAAGGTCAATTGCGAGGAGTAATTACTCCTTTAGCGGATCGTTACTCCGTAAAATTTCGCCGCGTTTTTCCAGAAGAGTTTTTCAGTCACGCCTTTCCCTTTGGCCGCAAAATATTTTCGGATAATCGCCAATTGCTCTCCATATTCCCCTCCCCGGTCAGTCACCGGCCAGTTGCTGCCATAAACGATCCTATCCTTCCCAAAAGCTTCATACATCACTTCAAAGATCGGCGCATAATACGCCACATCTTTCGGCGCGGGCATGCGGTTACTCCTCTGGAAGATTCCTGAAACTTTGCAGTACACATTTGGGTGTTTTGCCGCCGTTTGCACTTTCTTGGTCCAAGCTGCTTCAGCCGGAACGCCATTAATAATCAGCCCTGTCAGGTGATTAATCAGTATCTTCAATTTCGGCAGGCGTTTTGCTATCAGCGCCACATCATCCAGATCATAATTGGCCATCAATACATCCAGTGTTAGCCCCTTGTCCGAGAGCAGTTGCAGATCGCGCCAGACTGCATCATTAAAGCCCACAACACCCTCCGGCCAACTGCGCAGCCGAAGGCCAACAAATCGCTTATCCTTCGCAAACCGCTCAAGATGCTTGGCGAATTGTGGCGTGCCAATCGGTAGATTGCCCACCAGCCCAATGTAGCGCTTGGGGTTATGCTTCACCAAATCAAGCACCCACTGGTTGTCTTCCACACGATCGCTGGCCTCAACAATCACCGTGGCCGAAACGCCGTTGGCCTCACAGATGGCATCAAAATGCCGCGCCACCGTCGGCCGAAAGAGCACGTCATCAGAAGGCGGAGGCCACGGAACACCCTCAGGCCGACTCGTGTCATAAAGGTGGATATGCGTGTCTATAATACGACTAGGCGAGGAACATCCCACCATTACCACTGCGGTAAATATCAGGAAAATTTTAGCTTTCATATTCATCTAATAATTTTTCATGGCAACGTTCCAACATCTGCTTGGTGAGTTCCACGCCCTTGGTTTGGTTTTCTGCCCCGCCAGACTCAATCCCTACCCAGTCGCGATAGCCCGCATCCAGCACAATGCGCATCATCTTCAGGTAATCAGTCTCATGCCCGCCTCCGGTTGTGACGAAGGGACGCTTGGGATCAAACCCATGGGATTTCGCGCTCACCGCCTTGGCAAACGGCATCAATTCCTTCACGCCTTGATATCGGTTGTACCAGCCGATATCGCCCTGATTAACCCGAAAGTTGCCAAAGTCCGGCAGAGTGCCAATGCGCTTGTTGTTCGCCAGCTTCATGACTCCTGCCAGCCATTTGCCGTGTGAGGAGAGGCCGCCATGGTTCTCCACGATCACGTTGAGGCCCAGCTTGCCACCCGCATACTCCTCGAGCTGCAAAAGACCATCCGCCGCCGCCTTCTGTTGTTCCAGAAAGGTCTTCTTCGCATCTGTTGCCGCGTTCACCCGAATAGAGTGACAGCCGAAAAACTTTGCGGCATCAGCCCACTTGAAATGATTCTCCACAGCTTGGCGACGCTTGGCCTTGTCCGAGTCGCCCAAGCGCCCTTCACGGTCGCACATGATGAGCAGGGTCAACACACCTTCGTCCTTTGCGCGCTTCTTCATTTCGGCGAGATACTTTTGATCCTTCGCCTTGTCGAAGAAGAACTGGTTTACGTACTCAATTGCCTCAATACCAAACCCACGCGCCACCTTGGCAAACTCAAGGTTGTCCAGGTGCGGTTCCTCACGCTTGAAAAATCGATGATTCAAAGACCACTGCGCCAGCGAAATTTTGAAGAGCGGCTTGCGAGCATTTGACGGCGTTGATGCGCAGGAAAGGCTCAAGGCTCCTGCGCCGGAAGTCATCAGAAAATCACGACGGTTTAATTGCATGGGTTCACCGGCATGAAAACAGATTCCCTGTGAATGTCCAATCACCAATCCGGATGCACACGCTTAATCTCACATGCCAAATTGGGCAGGTACATTGGCGCGCTCCCCAACATAATGGCATCCGCACCGGCCTCATAAAAATCAGCCAGATCTTCCATACGGGAAACACCACCAACGGCTGCAATGGCCAGGCCCAGGTCTTCAGTGTCCACAATGGCGCGCGCCTGTCGCACACTGGCAACAGAAGGTTCATGAATGATTCGGCCAAGGACGCCGGCCTTCACATAGTCCTCGCCAAATGCCGGCCGACCATCGCGATGCAATACGAGCCGAGCGATGCCGTTAACAAGCGTAACCCCATCAACCGATTTTGACACGGCACGCAAAAAACCCGCCATGCTTTCTTCACTGGGAAAAGTGGCGACCTTGAGCAGAAGAGGAATTTCACCAATGCCCGTGCGGATGGTTGTAGATACATCGCCACTCAACGCAGCATCCAGATAAACCTGCCCTTCCGCCGAGCATACATTGGGACATGAAAAATTTGCTTCAACAACATCTGCCCCTGCCTCTGCGGCCCACGCGGCACACTGGGCATAATCATCAGCCACCTGAGCAGCGCTCCAATCCGGCTCGGGACTGGCTACAACAGAGACAATCAACATCTGCCCCTCACTCAATCCTTCCTTGCAACGAGCAACATCCTCACGCCAGACTTCAGGTGCCATCGAGGGCATACCAAAGCAAACCGCCGAACTGATGGATGCCGGATCCTCCGGCATATCCTCAATCACATGAACTGGGCCTTCCCCCTCATCAGCATCCACAAAAACCCAGTTTGGTGGCGGATAACACTCACGGTGCCGGGAGCGCACGGTTTTATAGGTAAGAAGGTCAAAACCCTGCTGTGCGTAGCCAAGCAGCCATTTACTATTAAGCAACAGGCCCGCCGCGATGCCAAAACGGCTTCGCACGGGCCGACCTAAAAATTCCTTTAAGGGCGTGTCTACAATCTCCGAAGCACCATCTAACACCGGTCCCCGCTCGTAGTTTTCACGGTACGTCGCCGCAATGTCATAGGTAAATTTCATTAACAATAGTTAGTCGATGCTAAACCGATAAACTTCGAGCTTTTCCTGATCATTTAACTCGAAATCCATTTCCCGCACATCGTCACGTGCCTTAACCGCAACGGTAAGCCTAACCGGCAATGGGTTGCCACGCCGATGACGGTAGCATTTCACATGAATCGTATATTCTCCTCGTGGCGCGCGACCTTGAGCCCAAACTATATTCTCCACGGGTTCAGTTGAAAAAGGTGGCTGAACATTCATATCAACATCCAACTCACCGCCGCTCGGCGACCTGCGGTTGCCAAAATAAATCATGCGTCCATGCGGATCACGACAATGCAAATCCAAATCATCGGTGGTTTGCCATATTAACGAAATCTGCACGTCACCGGTCTTGCCTCCCTCACGAATGAGTCGCCGGTTGATTTCCGCGCTGAACATGGAAGCTGGTGCAGCTTGGCGCAGGCTTGCGGTTTTTATCGGGACACCATTCTCGTAATGTACCTCATCACCTATAACACGATTAATTGCAATACCGGTGAAAGGTCTCGACTCACCTTTCATGAAAACCAAACCGTTTTTCTTCTCTGTGTCTGTGGAATACTCCACTCGAGGCTTGGTGCAAGCACCAAACGAAAGACAGGCGAGCAATACGGCCCATGTGCGAAAAGAATACATCGGGATGTTCTTAAAGACGTTAACGCTGTATACTCCTATAGGTCAACGTTGGCTACCGCTTCGGCCAGCCAAAGACTAAAGGCCATTTATTTCTCTGAGAAAACCAACAGCTCAAATGGCAAAATAAACCCGCCTAATCTGACAAAGCACCCATTGTGCTGTTAGCACCTTTTAATCCGACACAAAACGGTAAGTACCATCATTCGCCTTGGCAATCTGCTGAAGTACTACCTCCCCTGCTCGGTCATGAAACGCCAAGGTATTGACACGAACAGATCGAAATCGGTTTGCCATATCAATCTGTCGAATCACCATTTGTGGTTCCTTGAATTTTCCATCTGACAGCAACCAGATGGTATGTGGCTGAATCTGAAACGTATAAGCCAATGACTGCCGAGGATCTGTACCACCACCGGGACTCCTACTCGACACCCATTTTACCGCCCACTCGATGTTATGTGGTGTTGCCGGAAGCAAATTGGCTACGGGCATTCCCTCGGATGTAGCATTAAAAAAATAGATCATAAAAAATGCCTTCGGCGGAAGTGAACGCAAAGTCTTTATCAATTCAAGTTGAGCATCACTAAACCGTCTGCCTGTCATGCTCCCGGACTTGTCGATGATAAAAACAAAGCGCGTGCCCTTGCTCCTAGTGCCAAAAAAGGCAATGGAATCATCAACTTCTTGTTCATCCTCCTTTAATTGTAGTAGGCGTAAGTTTTCAGCTGCAGGGCCATGCCCCTGTGCTGCTGCTGCTGCCCAAAGCTTCGTGGCCCGGACAAGATCCCTTGGAACACGGCGGCCCTCAAAGCATATAACCCCGAGATCGTTTTGGGCATCCTTGTCACCCTTTCTTGCACGCGCCTCAAGTTCGACCAAATTAACTGCATCAAGTGCACTTGCTTCTTGCTTCGCCTTTTCCTCACGCTCGATTCGTTCCCGTGTCGCACGGTCCGCATCTGTTATCTGTTCGTTTAACGGATTGCGTTTTGCCGGATTAGGCTCGTTTGGTTTGAAAGATGATTGCTTAGACGTCGATTCACCTTCGACTCCTACTGGAGATGTTGGTTTGACACCTGCATCCGATGCCGAGTTGCTTGGCTTTGAACACCCAATAAAAAGCCCAAAAGCGATCACGCTCACCCAGCCTGCACATGCCCTCATGTTTTTAACGTAACTCAACATAATCGTCTTCGCAAGCAGTCAACACCGTATAACAGCGTTATAAATACTATTTAGGAATTCATGCCCTTTGATGTTGCAAAGTAAAATTCCAAACACGCCAAACGGCCATCAGGACCATTTCTCCGTTATCCCCACCAAAGAACGTACTGCCACGCCACTTGCCCCACGAGGGGCATTAGGGAGCGACTTTTCATGCCAGGCCGTACCGGCAATATCAAGGTGAACCCATGGGATGTCGTCGGTGAATTGCTCCAGGAATTTTGCAGCGGTAATTGTGCCTGCATTGCGATTACCAGAGATATTCCGCAAATCGGACTGCTCCCCACGCATCGGGGTAAGATAATCAGCGTCCATTGGCAGCGGCCAGAAACGTTCTCCTATACGGCGCCCTGCAGTACGAACTTTATCGGCCAATTGCTCATTGTTGGATAACATCGCAACATAAATATTTCCCAGCGCAATACTCACGGCACCGGTGAGTGTTGCTGCATCAATAATATGATTTGCACCAACATGACGTGCAGTATAAGTGAGTGCATCAGCCAGCACGAGACGCCCCTCAGCGTCTGTGTTCAAAATCTCAATCGTCTGGCCATTCATTGCGCGAACGATGTCGCCGGGACGGATCGCCTGGCTTCCTGGCATATTTTCCGCCATAGCAAGCACACAACTAACTTGCAGCGTGGGCTTCAACCGTCCGATGGCGGTTATAGTACCTAGCATCGTAGCCGCGCCTGCCATATCGTACTTCATTGTCTCCATGCTCTTGGCAGGCTTGAGTGAAAGCCCTCCAGTATCAAACGTAATTCCCTTGCCAACGAGGCAGAGGTGATCATTGCTTACATTGTCCGGCATATACGAAAGGCGCACGAGGCGCGGCGGCCGGGCAGAGCCTTGGGCAACCGCAAGATGGGCACCTGCGCCAAGTTCACGCAATGCTGCCTCATCAAGCACCTCCACCTCTAACCCGGAAGCTTTCCCCTCAACCTCGGCCCGCGCGGCAAATTCCTCAGGCCCAAGATCATTCGCGGGCATATTGACAAGTTCCCGAGTAAGGTTGACAGCTTGTCCCGTAATTTCTCCTGAATTCACAGCAACCTCATCAGCTAAACAGCAGATAACAAGTTCGTTTATGGAATTTACATCTCTGTTGTCTCTGTAGGCGGTGTTTTGCTGGCTGCCATAAAGTGCCCCCTCGATGGCGGGTCGGACCAAATCGGTCTCAGTAATGTGTATAGCCAAGCGGGCCGCACCATTTTTTATAGCCGCACGCACGGCTTGACCGGCAGCTTTAAATATTGCGTCAGCATCAAGTGTATCACCGACACCAATGAGATAATGTCTCCGAACAGAATCGCCGGTCGGCGAATGAAGAATCGTGAGTTCAGATACCGCGCCTTTTGTCTCGCCACTATCCACAAGTTCGGCCAGCAAGTCCCCTGCCGCATTCTTGAGGTCAGCTGTGAAGGCAAGTCCGGTGCTGATAGGCCACACAAGTACGTCGGCTTGAAGGCCAACAACTGATTCATTGTATATGGTGATTTTCATTATTTAATCCGTTTTCGGCTCTAAACTGGCGATGGTCGCCATCAGTTCCTCAGAAAGCTTCTGGTAAATTTCGCGGCGCCGGTCGGAAGTACAATCATTAGACTCTGCACGCAATTCTTTAAATGCAAGCGGCACACCAAATTTGACCTTAACGCGTTTTGGGCGAGGAACGGTGTGGTGACGACCATATGCCTCGTAAGTGCCAAAAACACGCACCGGTATAACCGGTGCGTTACTCTTGGCAATCATAAGTCCAATACCTGACTGGACGGCCTGCTGCTTGCCATCAGGACTACGTGTTCCCTCTGGAAACATCATAATGGCTCGCCCCTCATTTAATCGCTCAAGAATCGTACGCAGGCCTTTGGCACCACTACCATCACGGTCCACAGGGATACTGTTCCAAGAGCGCAGAATCGCGCCTCCGATGGTGTTTTTAAAAGCAGATTCACGTGCGAGATAATAGATAACACGACGCGTGGAACAGCCGATCAATGGCGGATCAATGTAGCTCAAGTGATTGGCTGCCAGAATGACGCCACCAGTGGGTGGCACGCGCTCCTCATTAAACACCTTCCGTCGATGGTACAATCTCGTGTAGAGGCGAAAGAACCACCAGCCGAAAAAGTAGCCGGGTCCCCTTCGCTCGGGCGAGACGTTGTTTAAGGAACCGCTCATTGCTGGTTTCCAACCTTGCGGCGGATAGCCCAGCGCACGATGCCAGGAAAGAGATTTTTAAGAAACTGTACGTAACGTAGAGTCCAAGGCACATAGAGGGTCGAACGGCGCCTAGTCATGGCACCAAGGATGGCATTTGAACACTCTTCAACGGTTACCCCAGAATCGCTATGGGCACGTTTGCGGTCTCCGATGGGATTGGCATCAGGTCCGAGAGCATGCTTACGCAGCTCGGTCCCACGAATCCAGTGTGGGTAAACTTTTAACAAGTTGATTCCACTTCCATTAAGTTCGTATCTTAAGGTATCAATGAATCCTTCAAGGGCATGCTTGCTTGCTCCATAACCGGAGTGAAACGGCACGCCAACCTTGGCTTGGATAGAGGAGATCACCACGACCTGCCCGCAGCTTCTTTTAAGTTCCGTAAGTGCTGGATGCACACAGTAGACAACCCCGAGATAGTTGACTTCAAGAAGTCGTCGGTACAGTGCAAGATCTTCGACATCTTCAAAACGCGCCCACATGCTTTGTCCAGCATTGGCGATGAGATGATCGAGTGAACCAAATTTATCTATGACGGTCTCGATAAACTTTTTGCAGTCTTCGGGGCGCGTAACGTCGCCTGGGAATATGAGTGTACTTCCTCCGCATTCAGCACTGGCTTTATCCAGTCGATCCTTATCGCGAGCCATCAATGCCACGTGTGCACCTTTTGCGGCTAACTCACGCGCAAGATGTAAACCAAGACCACTGGATGCACCAGTGATAGCAATTGACTTGCCAGCAAAATTCATTTTCCAGAATCACTAAACTGTCGAATTTCACCTTCTCCCAAACCCCATTCCTTAAGTGGCTCCGCAGGCGGGATAATTTTGCCAGGATTCATGATGCTCCGTGGATCGAGTCCGTCCTTCAGTGCCTGTACAGCTTTCACTCCCGTGGCAGAAATATCATCCTCCACCCAAGGCAGGTGCTCCGTACCCACTGCATGATGATGCGAAAGCGTCCCGCCGTTTTTCATGAAGGCGTCCTCAGCAGCTTTTTTGATGTAAAGATATTGCTCTATTTCACGCCCCTTACGCTGAAGACACCCAAAGGTGAAGTAGAGACTTGCGCCGGTATGATAGCTGTGACTGACATGGCAACCAACCCACGGGGCAACGCCCGTATCACGGATGGCACTCTCAACATCTGCCACACCGTTCTTATATAATTTCAATAGGTTTGTCCATGTAGTCGCCGTCTCACTTACATCAGCCATGATATTTCGGTCCATCACGTAGTCACGTAAGTGAGGAAAATCAAACTTTACTTTCGCAAATGACCGACCAGGATCCGCGCCCAGACAAACACCGCCTCGTTTTCTATAAATCGCACCTACATCACGTCGTCGCATGTGAAATGAATCGTAATCTCCTTCAAATTTCACAACCATCAGGCAACAGCTCTTGAAATCAATACCGCGCACGTTGCCAATAAACCACTTGACGGCTTTACCCATCGCTTCCTTGAAATCACTTTTGGGGGTTTTAAAGGCGAATGAAAGTGCGGTTTTCTTCGGATCATTCAAGCGCGTCACAGTGGGCATACAGTCCTTCCGCTGACATTCGTGGATGGCTGCAATGCCACTCTCAAAATCTGGGAATAGCCACCCATACCAATCTTCATACTTCGGCCGGCGATGCACCTGAACCACGACTTCTGTGATCACACCAAGAATGCCTTCGCTGCCAATGCAGAGGTGACGCACATCAATTCCGTTGCTGCTCTTGGGTACTGTGCGAGTAACTATGGTACCACCGGGTGTGACCATACGAAGACTAATAACCATATCTTCGATTTTACCATAGCGGTCGCTCTGCATGCCGGCCGAGCGAGTAGCCACCCAACCCCCAAGAGTACTATGAAGGAAAGAATCTGGAAAATGTCCAAGGGTAACCCCATGATCAAGGAGTTGATCCTCCATATGTTGGCCATATACCCCCGGTTGAATGCGGGCGGTTAGCGAGCGTTGATCAACCTCCAACACCTTATGCATACGGCACATGTCGAGACTGACAACCACACGGTCATCACGATCGCGTGGCTCAAGACAACCGGCGATATTAGAACCACCTCCAAATGGAATCAGCACCGCACCGTGCTCGTTGGCAGCACTAACAATGGCGGTAACATCCTTCTCGTTTTCCGGAAAGAGAACAAAATCTGGCGCGCATTTAACTATGCCATTGCGCAGTCGCCAAAGGTCGCGAAAGCTTTTGCCCGCGGCATGAATGAGGCGCGTCTTTTTGCCGCTCTCAATCTGACCTTCATTCAGCACACCTTTAATCGCATTCAAAAAACCGTCGTTGATTTTGGGCTCCGGCAACTCAACTTTCTCGAACTTCACTGCCGGCGTGTGTTCCTCCTCAATTATATCAAGCTCACTCTTTAGGTACGGCCACAATGAAGGTTTGTTAGAATCATCAAAGGAAACATCCTCGTAACCCCAGCCCCACCATTTCATGTGTCGGATATCAGATGCCATAATGATGATCATGCAGCTTGGTGATACTCATGGTTAGCTCGTTGGTAACGTCGGTGTAAATCAGTCGACTAGACTCGTCATCTTCGGCTATGCGAGTAGGGTCGATCGAGTCACCAAAGTATACGTTAATTCGACGCGGCTTTGGAAACTTACCATTCTTTGGCAGAGAGCTAAATGTACCGTGCAGGTATGCCGGTACGATAGGTATACCCAGTTCGGCAGCAATCATCGCGGGACCTTTTTTTAACGGTGCAACCTCCCCATTAACCGATCGAGTACCTTCTGGGTAAATGATAATAGCACGATTGCCCGGACGCAAAAACTCACGACATGCAGCCATCAGCCGTGCGATTGTCTGTCGGTTCGACTTGCGGTCTGCAGGGATAAGGTTCATCAATAACGGCAGCGAGTTCTTGCGTTTCTTATTTTCAAAAAAATAATCCTTCGCTGCTACCATGCCAAACTGATTAAAGTCCAAACCACTTGCATACATAAGCGCAGCACTATCCATATGGCTGCTATGATTGCTACAAATCATATACGGCGGTGATGGCAACCGTTCGCGACCATGCACTGTAAGCGGACACCAAAGGTTAAATAACGCCGTTCCGAACAGCTCGAAAACGCCATGAAGAAAGCGGGCCTTTCCCCGCGGCGAATCACGAAGGTACGCGAATTCCTCTTCAAGATCCGCGTTCTTCAGCAGCTCCTGGAAAGCTGACACGCGGTTACCTTCCAAACTTGGCATGGGCGAGCGCGAACTCGTTGCTGACAATGGCACCTGCCAAGGAAATCTCAAGTGCTAGTGCAGATGCACAAATAATTTCCGCAAGCTTACGAGAACTTTTTGCGCCAGTGCATTTTAATAACTCAAGGTTGCGGCGCTGCTGGCTAAGTCGTGTGGCACCCCCAACAGTACCAACAGTAACGGATGGCATACTGAGCGTAGCATAAAGGTCCTCACCGTGTTTCTCATAAGTCGCAATGCCAACGCAGTTCTCAGCCACGCAGGCAACGTCCTGCCCAAGCGCGAGATAAAGTGCAGCAAGAGCGTTCGAAGTATGGAGGTTTAATCCGACCACACCGGCCATCTGGGAGCCTAGATGCTTGTCGGTGATGCAACGCACAATATCGTCCACAGTCACACGCAGAAGTTTACGAAGGAGGCGTTCCGATACGGTGAAGCTACAGATAACATGATGACCACGCCCTTGCATGATGGTCTTGTGAGCGGGGTTTTTATCACAGCAAAAATTGCTCTCTACTAGGTACCTAAACGGTCTGCTGGACTTGTAATTGTCCATTATCCAACGACAGGCAGCATCTGTAGCCATTGTCACCATATTCTGGCCAGCGGCTTCGGCGGTATCGTAATTAAATTCCATGAGCACGCGGTTATGTATGGGATGCTTTTCCATTCGCAGCAATTTACCATGGCGTGTGGTGCTTTCAGCTGCAGCTTTAATTTCCTCTGCGTGCTCGTCCAGCCAGGGCAGAAAATCATACGCCTCATTGAGTGTTTCAAAGATAAACACAGGACTACGAGAAAGCTGCTGCTTGATATGACGGCTGGTAATACCACCCGAGAGGTAGGTGAGGTAAAAACCTCGAGTCATCGAAAGTGATAACGTACCTTCTAACGTGCATAGCGGCACGTAAAAATCACCTTTAGCGTAACTACCATCAATGCGCAGCGGACCAGCAATTGAGAGAGGCATGCCCATGTAGCCGATTTGATTCTCGGATAGCCCCTTAAAACTCTCCGGATCCTCCAATGCAAATTCATCCAGCTGATGTCCCGTTTGGTTCTCAAGCCATTCGATACGGCGTTGCATGTCGTCCGCCGCATAGCCGCGTGGTGGCGTCACCTTACCGGATGCTCGACCATCACCACTAACGGGCGACACAGCAGTTTCGGTCTCATTTTTTACAGTTGTTTCCAAAGTACTCATGTCCGTCAGACTGAGAGCGTACTGTCACGCTTAACACAGTCGAGCACAATCCCCCCTTGCCCAAGTTACTCACACCATTAGGGAACACTCAGCAAAACGCCCCTTGTCTACAAAACCGCTGAAGAGTACGACGTGCAAAGTCGTCAAATTGGTTAGGATGACAACATTCTGAGCCGTGCTGTTCGGCACCACCCAAACAAAAGTGCCAAGATCTAGCTAAAAAAGGAGCAGGCACTCAGTGTCGGTCCCATAGCCGTTGTTCTACTTTTGCTTCTTTCTGAAAACCTAGCCGGCTAACTTTTATGGATTCTACATGTTGATCCGCGAAGACAACATTTGCACGGCCAAAATGACGATTCAAAATACGACGAGGCTTTGTCTTCTCCAGATCGCCCCAAGCCAAGCTGGCCGGGACATCAAATTGCAAACGACTGACTGGGGAGACTTCATTTAAACCAACGGATTGCCACGCATCGGGATGGGACTGTGGATTCTCAACAACATCCGTGTCACCAAAGACCACGGTTCGGCTGGGATCAGCCAAATCGTCTACATTTCCGACTGACTGGTGATCATTTCCATCAGATTCATCCATCAACTTGCTGTAGCCGATCCCAAATCCATGCTGTTCGCCATACTGACAACACGGACAGTGCCAGATACTATTATCTCCGGCGTACTCGCTCAACAAATCAGGCCAATAGGTATATTCCTTATTGTTAGTGGCCACGATTGCTTCCTTAGGCGAAGGCTTCTTTTGCCTAAATTCAACAAAATGTCCGTGATTATTGTCTGCGTATTCAGTAAACGCAGCACCGATCATTCGTGAATTATCGATACAACGGGTAGCACGAGACTGATCCTTTGCTTGGGATAGCGCAGGCAAGACCAACGCAGCGATTAACCCAACCACTACTAAGGCAACTAAAACTTCAAGAAATGAAAACGCACCACTACGCACTTTTAGCGTTTTCCGCAAGCTGGGTAGCATGCCCTCAGGCTATCTAACTGAAACCGTGAGTCAATAATATTGTGAACAACTTGTGAACGGGTTGTTCACTTTTCCGCCAGCGGTATGATCCATTCAGTTACTTTTCTCACCATTGTAGGCAACGCGTCGGGATCTGTCTCAGCATCAAACACATGATCGCATCTGGGAATCTCAAAAAGTTCCTTTGGGTCATTGGCACGAATAAATATCTCTCTGGATTCCTCAATTGGCACCACATCGTCCGATTCACCATGAACCAACAACCATGGCACTTGTACATGCGGTGCAAATTCAATAACAGAACCAATCGCGTTCATGTCATCAACAAATACCTGCGAAAGTGGACATTCAGGCTTCCCCCACATCTCTCCTGCCCCAGGAGTTACATCTCCAAATTCCGTCTCGGCAAACTTAGCCGTCTGCACCATACCTGCCAATGATACCAGTGCCTTTATACGAGGCTCATGCGCAGCACACATCACTCCCACAGCTCCTCCCATGCTGTGACCAGCATAAAACACGCGTTTACCGTCAAGGGCATCGACAACAGCCTTCAAGTCCTGAACCCCTTTGGAGGGGCATGAATTTTCAAAACTCCCTTCAGAATTACCGTTTCCGGAAAAGGAAAAACGTAGTGCCGAAACACCAGCAGCTGCCAACCCCGCTGCAAGTGCCAATACAAATTCACGATCCTTGTTTGCAGTAACTCCATGGCCAATCACCACCACGGTTTCCTCTGCACGCCTTTGTCCCGCATGAAACTCATAGTCGAGTTTTTCTCCCTGTGCGTTCCGAATTTCCTTATCCATGATACTTTTTCTATGAGCCGACCCCAACCTTGGCTAGATAATTTAATCCACAATCTCAGATCACGTTGGGGAAAAAGCTTCCTGCCACAATTCCGCCGCAATCAATCCGCCCGAAAATTTCTGCCGTTGTTTTCTTTGCCATTTCTCCTCAGAAAGTAATTCCGATAGTGGGGCCAAACGACTTGCTTCTAGATTTGTTGTCACACGAAAAAATGCGTAAAGAGCTGAAAGCCATATCCGGGTTCTAAGTGTTGATTCATCAACGAACTCTGCCATCAACCACTGTGCCCCAGGCTTTGCGCTTTTTGCAATACGAGGCAATAACTCGACGAGCGTATCCTGCGTGAAACAGTCAAGAAAGAAACAGGTGACAATTGTGTCATATTCGACTTTCGGAAAACTCCAGCAGCGCACATCACCTTGATGAAAACGGACGCGGTCGAGTTGCTCCCCTGACACGCGACTATGAGCAAGTTTCAACATGGCAGGACTGGCATCAACTACATCAATCTGCGCATACTCATTTCCCGCAAGAAACTTTTGCAAAAAACGACCGTCACCTTCTCCTAGTATAAGCACACGTTGCGCATTAATCAGTTCAGGCAACAGTGTGAAACGACATTGCTCCAATGCACTCCCAAAGGTTGAGTACTCCATCCACCGGTACCATCGTGCAACACTGTCAAAATTTGCCATTGTCTTCAAAATAGCAACAACAACACTGGTGTAAGCAATAACATATCCGCGAGTACACGGCGCAGATCGCTACCTTCAGTGCGAGCGAGTTCATTCAAGGCCACTGCACTTAGGGACAAAGCCACTGCCATGGGACCGAGTCGAGGATTCATCGACCAGGCACCAAGAGCAAGGGTTATAACAGCAATAGCCCACAACCAAAGCCAGAGGTCTGCACGAATCCAACATCGGGCAAGCGAATGTTGTTCCATTACCTTGTCGCGCTGCCGATCCCAACATGCAATTGCAAGACAGTTCATCACACATAAGCCCGCCCATGACGCGAAGCACAACAATAATGCCGACGTCAATGCGGACACTGTCATTACGAAGAACACTGTGCCTACTGAAAATACTGTGCCAGCCGTGATCTCCTTTGCAGAACCGGCAAAAGCACGGGTATACTGCCAGTGGTGAATCAAAAAATAACTTGCCACAACCACCAAAAGAATTAACCCATTGATGATTTCCAATACCGACAATTGCAGCCCAAGTGTAATTACGGTTACAAGCCCAATAAACCAAACTTTTGTTAGCAGCAAATAATGTTTGTGAGAAAATTTATGCCTAGGAGACTCTGTGGGACCTTTTAATCGACGCGCATCAAGCAGCCGATCACCGCTATAGGCCAGCCATGTTGCCAGTGCGAGCATCACGCGGTGCATCCATGAAATTTCAACTACGAGACATTGTGCCCAAAGTTCCTGCCAAGCCAACGCGATTAACGGGGCATCGAGACTCAGTATATTCGGCCATAGCCACCACGGATAGATGCGCTCTTTGGGGATTTGTGCGATGATTATAACCGATTTCATCTGGACATAGAGCATCACAAATTACACTTGTGAGCCAAGGGCAATCTCGTACCGTAAGCACATGAGCCACTCCCGTCGTGACTTCCTAAAAACCTCTGCCACCACATTTGCCGCCGCCAGTATCGCTAAGGCAGCTCCAACGCACGAACCTAATTTAATTAAAAAAGAGAACGCACGCTTTGGTGCACGTGATTGGCAACTCACACGTGTGCGACCCAATGGTTACAATACACCAGCCATTGAGGGCTACTGTTCGCGACAGTCGGTGAAAGCAGGCGAAAGCATCGACGTGATGGTCAGCACGAATCCGGCATCGCAGTTTACACTGGAGATTTTCCGCATGGGCTACTACGGCGGCCGAGGGGCACGGCTAATGGCCTCACTGGGACCACTGAAAGGCAAAACGCAACCCAAGCCGCCTATCGGCAAAAAGCGTCTGCGTCGGTGCCAATGGGAACCGGCGACCACAATAAAGATCCCGTCTGATTGGCCGAGTGGGATTTATCTCGGGCGGCTTTCCACCATGCCGGAGAACCTCAACAAGCCCTACTGGCAAAGTTACGTCATCTTCATCGTACGCGATGATCGACCGGCCGATTTCCTTTTTCAATGCAGCGACAACACTTGGCAGGCGTACAACAAATGGCCTGATAGCCACAGCCTCTACACTGACCCGCGAGGTGCACACGCGGTGGATGTGTCGGTGAGTTTTGATCGCCCTTACGCAAAGTACTCACAAATTTTTGAGCATCCACTCTCAAACGGATCAGGTGAGTTTCTGTTGTGGGAATTTCCGCTTGCCTACTGGATGGAGCAACATGGATATGACGTTACTTACTGTTCTAATAGCGATTGCCTAGACTCAGAACAAATCACTCGCTGCAAAACTTTTCTTAGCGTCGGCCATGATGAATACTGGGATGTGCGGCAATATCACGCTGTCAAGAAAGCTATTGCCGAGGGCACACACATTATGTGGCTTTGCGGCAACTCCGTCTTTGCCGTCAGCCCCTTCAGTCCGGACAAAAGAGTCATCACTCGTGATGGCATATTCAGCGGCCTATCGGACAAGGAAATCCACGATGCCATCGGGGTATTCACCGAGAATTGGAGACGACGCGGCCCCGACGAAAGTGACATTATCGGTGCCCGCAGCATTGTTCCTTTCAACGGCGGTGGCGACTGGGTTTGCACGAAACCCGAACACTGGATATACGAAGGTACCGGCATGAAGAAGGGAGACACTATTCCAGGCCTAATAGGCTGGGAACACCATGGTGCACCGGCTAAAAAACCCGGCCTCGAAATTGTCGCAGAAGGAACAGTTTGGCGCGGCGGGACACAACCCGCCCACTGGACCGCTACGATTTACTCTGGCACAAAAAAGAACATCGTCTTCAATGCGGCCACCATCTGGTGGCCGCAGGCATTGTCCAGCCCCCCGGGACACATTCTCCCTTGGAGTCATTACTCCCGACCTCATGGACCCGACAAACGTATCCAGCAAATTACGCACAATTTATTCAAAGCGTCATTGAAATGACATATTCGGCCACTCTTGCGAACACAACCGAAATTAGTATAGTTAGTGAATGACGACTTTGGGCAACAGAAGACCCTTGCCGTACATTTGGCTAACAGCCGTGTTCTGTATTTCTTTGGTAAACCTGATTGCCGATGAAAACTTAAAAAACAGGAGGCATTGGGCCTTTATTCCACCCACAAAGCCAAGTATTCCCATAACAGAAAATCATCATTGGCCACGACGATCGATCGACTTTTTTATTCTCAAAAATCTAGAAAAGGCTGGCTTGGAACCTTCCAAGCCAGCGGAAAAGTACTCACTTATCCGGCGAGCTTACTTTGACCTTATTGGTCTGCCGCCTTCACCAAAAGAAGTAGAAGCTTTCTTGAAGGACAATTCACCCGATGCCTTTGCCAAACAGGTGGATCAACTTTTAGCCTCCCCCCATTACGGTGAGCGCTGGGGGCGACATTGGCTGGATGTCGCCCGCTACGGCGACTCCAATGGTGGCGATGAAAACCACGCCTACCCGCACGCGTGGAGGTACAGGAACTACGTAATCAACGCCTTTAATCGCGATGTTCCCTACAACCAATTTTTACGCGAACAAATCGCCGGCGATCTTTTGCCTGAACCCAATTTGGCGGCTACCGGCTTTCTGGCCATAGGTACGAAGATTTTGGCGGAAAAGGATCCGGTCAAAAAACGCGCCGACATTGTGGATGAACAGCTCGATACTTTCGGTCGCGCCGTGATGGGGCTGACTTTGGGCTGTGCGCGTTGCCATGATCACAAGTTCGACCCCATATCGCACAGGGACTACTATGCCATGGCCGGCATTTTTCACAGCACGAGCATACTAGATGCAACTGTGCCGGCGCGCGTGAATGGCGAAAAGGAAAAGGAGCGACTTGCGCGCATCTCGGAACTGGACAGGCAAATTGCCACCGCCAAGAAAACCCTTTCCAAGGAAGGCGCGTTGGAGTGGGAGGCGGAGAAGTTTGCGAAGGCCAACGTGGTCATAGATCGCGACAATTACGGCAAAGGCATCGGCATTATTTCTGATCCTGGCGCACAAGACAATTTTGCGGAGTATGAGTTTACAGTTAAGAAGAAGGGTGTGTTTTACATTCGTTTGCGTTACGCCGCGAAGAACGCGCGGCCGGGGATCATCTCGATGGACGGCAAAACAGTTTTCCCAAATGCCATTGCACAGATGACAGGCGGCTGGTTTCCGCAGCATCAAAAATGGTTTACCGAGGGCACTGTAGAGCTGTCGACCGGCGAGCATCGGTTGCGACTTGCTTCGAGACCATTGATGAGCCACATCGATCGCATACAACTTGTTCCCGTGACTGCCGCACATGAGACGCTGGCGAAGCTGGAAAAGGAACGTGCCAAATTTGCGGCACGCGCGCCCAAGCCGATCAAGGTGATGGCCGTAAATGATGGCAAGGCAGCCGATTCTCGCATCAACAAGCGGGGAAACCCACACGACCTTGGTGTTTCAGTCGCTCGCGGCACCCTTGAAAGCATCGGTCCTAAATCAGAAAAACTCCCTGCTAAACGTAGCGGCCGTTTGGCGATGACTCATTGGCTGACAGATAAGGAACACCCATTGACCTCTCGGGTAATGGTTAATCGCATTTGGCGCTGGCATTTTGGCCGAGGCATAGTCCCAACCCCCGACAACTTTGGACAACGGGGAACACCACCTTCACATCCGGCCTTACTTGATTATCTCGCCACTAAATTCGTCGAACAGGGTTGGTCTATGAAAGCAATGCATCGTGAAATCATGCTTTCTGCCACATACCAAATGGCTGCAGGCATCGATAACAAACAGGCACAAAAGATTGATCCCTCAAACCAACTCTACTGGCGCCGAGAAATCCGGCGACTGGAAGCTGAGGCAGTCAGAGACGCGATTTTGAAAGTCAGTGGCAGCCTCAACCCAAACCCGCCGACTTCCGAGCCACCAGCGGTTAAAAAGCAAGACCCTTCACCTTCAGACCTCGCCAAGAACCGGAAAACATACGAAATGTTTCCTCACCGCACAGTATACCTGCCTGTCGTTCGCTGCCATATTTATGATTTTCTAACACTGTTGGATTTTCCAAATGCCTCTACACCGGTTGGTCATCGCAACACCACAACAGTACCCACGCAGGCGCTCTTAATGCTCAACAGCCCTTTCGTCATCGCGCAGGCAGAAAAGCTCGCCACCGCCGCGCGAGGCGACTCGCTAGATAGTTTGTATTTGAGACTCTATGCCCGACCAGCATCGGTGGATGAAAACAAACAGGCTACCGATTTCCTGAAACGATACACTGCACGCAAGAATGAGGACAACGCATGGGCAGCCCTGTGCCAAACACTCCTCATCTCAAACGAATTTCTCCACATCTGGTAATATGAACCGACGCGATTTTTTGAACAGCATCGGAGTAGGCTTTGGGGGACTGGCATTTAATTCACTAGCCGACGGCAGATTCGCGAAACCTCACTTTGCAGCACGAGCCAAGCGTGTGATTTTTCTCTTCATGCACGGCGGGCCCTCACATATCGATCTTTTCGATTACAAACCCGCCCTCACCAAGTATAACGGCAAGCCGCTTCCCTTTCCTGAGCGCAAAGTGCAATTTGCAAAACGGGGCAACCTGATGGCTTCACCATGGAAGATGCGGAAAGTTGGCACAAGTGGCATTTGGATGTCCGAGCTCTGGCAGCATTTACCGAAGGTAGCCGACGACCTCTGCATGTTGCATTCGGTTTGTGAAACAAACGTTTCTCATGGCGGTGCCTGTATGAAGATGCATTGCGGCGATGAAACCTTGGTGCGGCCGAGCATGGGCGCATGGGTCGGTTACGGTCTTGGTACAGAAAACGAAAACCTGCCTGGCTACGTAACCATCTGCCCCACTTCATTGCACGGTGGAGCAAATAATTTCGGTCCGGCATTTCTTCCTTCCATTCATGGCGGCGTACCACTTGGCACCCCCGGATACCCGAACACACCCGCAAAACAGGCAACATTTCATTACATGAAAAACCCGCGCGCGGATCTGGGGGAACAGCGGCTCCAACTGGAGCTGTTGCACAAGCTCAATGGTCCGCGGTCAGCCAACAGCGCTCTGCTTGAGGCGAGGATGCAATCCTTCGAGCTGGCGTTCAAAATGCAAATGGCCGCGCCCGAGGCTGTTGACCTCAGCAACGAGACCGAGGCCACTAAAAAACTCTACGGCCTTGACGCACCTGAAACGGAAAACTTTGGCCGCGAATGCCTTCTCGCCCGCCGTCTCGCCGAGCGAGGTGTACGTTTCATTCAAGTCAGCCATGCGCACAGTCTGCCTTTCAACAACGAACAATGGGATCAGCACTCGCACCTCAAGCAGGGTCATTCCATCAACGTCCGGCAAATCGACAAGCCCATCACTGGACTTTTGTTGGATTTGAAATCACGCGGTCTACTTAAAGACACTCTTGTATTGTGGGGAGGGGAATTCGGCCGCACACCCACCGTTCAAGCTGGCAAAGGGCCAGCTGGTCGCGATCATCACCCCGACGGCTTCACAATGTGGATGACCGGAGCCGGTGTGAAAGGAGGTTACCGATATGGAGCAACCGATGAATTTGGCTATCACGCACATCAGGATCGCTGCACCATCCATGATCTTCATGCCACCTTGATGCACTTGATGGGCCTTGATCACGAACGCCTAACCTTTCGCCACCACGGACGCGACTTCCGACTGACCGATGTATCCGGCGAAGTAGCCCACAAGATTCTTGCCTAGCAACCATGTTGGGCTTGCGGCTCTTAAGCATTACGTTAGAATGTCTTGCATGCTGAACTTCATCAGCAATCAAGGTGGTCCACGGTTCTGTGACGGGCTTACACGTCGTTCCTTTTTGCACCTCGGCGGCTTGGCAATGGGCGGACTTTCACTCCCTCAAATTCTAGCCGCAGAAAAAGGCTCATCCAAAACCGTTAAAAGTGGTGGGCTGGGACATAAGGCAGTGATCATGGTGTATCTTCCCGGCGGTCCAACACATCACGACATGACGGATCTCAAGCCCGACGCGCCATCGGGAATCCGCAGCCCATTCAAACCTATTCCATCAAGTGTGCCTGGCATCCATATTTGCGAATTAATGCCAAAACTCGCCAAGGCAATGGATAAGTTGGTCATTGTTCGCTCCCTAGTAGGGTTAAAGAACAGACATGAATCATTTCAGTGTTACACCGGCCGGCCCGGTGGACGCTCAGGGGATAACGAACCGCCCGGCGGTTGGCCGACGATGGGTTCAGTGATTTCCAAACTGCAGGGCGCAGGCCCCGCCGGTGTGCCCGCCTATGTCGATGCCGGACCGCAAATGTCTTATAAGCCGTACAACGTGAATGGTGTACACATTAGTAGCAGCGAGATCTCATGGCCGGGTTTTACCGGCCAACGCCACACGCCCTTTCACCTCTATGGACAAGGCAAGAGCGATCTCGAACTGAACAACATTACCGCCAGCCAGCTTGAGGACCGCAAAGGGCTCCTCGCTTCGTTCGATAATTTTCGACGCGGAGTTGATGCCCGCAATGAGGCCGATACGAACCCTTTCCGAGAACAAGCTTTTTCCATCTTAAGCAGCAGCAAATTGGCGGCAGCAATTGACCTGAAGAATGAAGACCCAAAAATCGTGGCGCGCTACGGCAAAAGCAAGCCGACGACCGCGAGTTTTGGTGGTTCACCCAAAGACCCGCAGAAGCTCCTGCTCGCTCGCCGCCTGGTAGAGGCCGGCGTGCGCTGCGTGACAGTCGCCTATGGCGCATGGGACTGGCACGCAAACCGTGGCGGACCGCTCACTGACCTTTGCAACTGGGATCTGCCGGATTTTGACCATGCACTCGCCACATTGGTCAACGATCTGCATGAGCGCGGTTTGGATAAGGATGTGTCCGTCGTTGTCTGGGGGGAATTCGGTCGTACGCCAAAGATCAATGCCAAGGGCGGCCGCGACCACTGGGAGAGAGTTGCCCCTGCTATCCTTGCTGGCGGCGGCATGAATACTGGACAGGTCATCGGAAGCACCACAAAAGACGGAGGCGAAGCCAACTCCCGTCCGGTACACGTGCAGGAAATTTTCGCCACACTCTATCACAACCTTGGAATTGACACTGACACGGCTACCATCACTGATCTCAAAGGCCGTCCTCACTTCATCGTCGATCAAGGCTACAAGCCACTACCTGAGCTGACCTAGTTAGCCTCTTTTACTACTCTGGAATGGACTCAATGGCCGCCTGCAGAGGTAGCCAGCGAATGTCGCGATGCATTCGATCACTGCGCGGGTACAAGCCATCGAAATAGCCGCGCAATGTCTGGGGCGAGGTTTCTTTTTTTTGGTAAGTAAGCACTACCTCAAGGATGCCCTGAAAACTGAATTCTCCGGGTCCCTCGTCGATAAGGCGCACCACGCCGCTCAAAATCGCCTGCCGATTTTCTCCGTCAGACTTCAACGGCGACAATTTTAGATCACCTTCGGCGGCCTTGATGGCATAGACAACCTTGGTCACTGGGTTGGTGCGCTCCATCACTCCAGGCGGATAAATTTGCGCGAGCCAAGGCTTAAGGGCGGCGGCGGGCACTATACGCTGCTTGTCTGGCCACGTCAGCTGATTCCAGTCGACCTTCGCTACCGGCACCACCTCCACCACCGGCGCACGATAAGCCGGCATCCGTTCATCACGCAGACTAACGAGCAGGCGAATACCGCGTTCACCGCCAAGATCGGGCAACTTGACGGATCTCTCATTACCCGGGCTGTTGTTCAGACCGAGGTAAGGCGCTGCGCGGTGCAGTTGTCCGGCAGTATACTGCTGGATAGCTCCACGGCGACCGTACTGTTCATTGTGAGCGGCATCAAAGGTGTGCACCAAAATGCCCTGAGAATTCAAGAGAGCCAAATCCACATTGCTTTGCCTCTGCGGGAAGCGACCCCGCGGTGGCTGGAATTTTCTTTTCCAAACCGTTTTGACCGCATCAGGAATTTCCACATCGTTACGATGTCCATGCCAAGAAGTAACGATATAAGGCTGCAACTGCGCTAGCACGGTTGGGTCAATAAGCGAGGCCCCACGGACCTGGGTGGCTGTCGCTCAGCAATGGCCCGAGGCAATATTGCCGTACTTGGCGTGAATGATGATGAGGCAAATCGGTTTTTTTTCTTTAGTCGCACGTTTTAGTGCAACATCCAGTGAATCGGCCCAATCCAGCTTGTACATACCCAAGTCCCTGGCGGCAGGACGGATGGCTTGATAACGCGCGAGAATGCGTTTAACAGCACCATCCTCCGCACCAGCAAATTCCGAAAACAACAGCGAAACTAGAATGAGTGACAGGCGTCTCATGTCTTCTTTTACCTTAAACTACACGTACCAACTTAAGCCTCGTTACCGTATAAGTCCACCAGAGCCAAGATTACTGGAAGGAGTCATATCACACGTAAAATTATGGTTGAGTCATTCCCGACGTGCCGTCCAACGAATTCCGTTCTGCACAAGGCCGTAAAGTGCCGTCGAGGATTCAGGGTGTGGGCTGATGCATAACACACGGCCCTTTCCATATTCGCCGACGATGATCGCAGGAGTGTTGACCATGGTCCCCTTTTGTGGCTCGTACTTCGATACTTCGCTTCGGAAATTTGCCAAGGTGCGGAATTTTCCGAGTCCCTCCTTGCCCATGGGAGACATAATAGGACCATTTTGAAAGCGCACGTCAAAGACACCATTAACGTCGCCAAGAATCTTTCGTCCTTCATCCGTTAATTCCATCCTAACGGAAGCCGAGGGGCCACGATACCACATGCTCTTGCGACCGATCTCAGGTAGTTCAAGGGTCTCGCAATAGGTCTTGTGGTTGCTGATACCGAGGGACCATTTGTAATTTGATGCCGCAAGATAGGATCCGGCACAAATCCCCACATAACCTCCACCCTCTTTCACGAAATTTTGCACCGCCTCACGGCCTTTTAACTCCAGCGCAGCAGCCTGTTTGCTGCCGCTGCCACCAGGAAATATGGTGAGATCAAACTGATTAAGCACGCCATCACTTATGTCCTCCGACCCAACACGTCGCACTATTATATTTTTCATGCCACGAAATACACGATCTAGATTGCGTGGCCCATTGCTGCCAACACCTACGGCATCGTACACAGCCACACGCATCACTTTGGTATTTGTTGGCAGCATGACGTGTTGTGGTCCTCCGGCTATCTTCAAATGCGTGAAAAGTGTGTGAACCATGAGCCGATGTTGCCGAACGCGTTTCGAAAGTGGCTGCGACTTGGAAGTAGTCTCGAGAATCATAGCCGATGCCTTGAGTCGCTCATAGACTGCGCGCGCCAAGCTGCCATCAACCGGGTAACGCAGCCGAACGAGTTTCTTTTTCGGCTCTTTGATATCGGCATTAACCGCACTTAGCATGAGTGGCACGACGGCATTGGCCTCCTTGCTTTTCACATCAATAATGGAGGAACCGACTGACTTGGAGTTGATCTGGTGAAAATCGACCCCTTCATGCAGATCGACAAACCAATCAGGTTTTTGTTCCCCGATAAATTTCCACAGCGCCACAGCAAGTACACCCTTGGCAGCAAGAGGCGCATCGGTCTTTGGAAAATCACGATTCAGATCCCGCAATGCAGGAGGCTCGCCCGGAAGAAAACGTGTACCCTCACGCAACCCGGGGTTATTGACTCGTGGAATTACAACCAATTTACCGCGTGTGATGGGCCAGTGCTGAATCTGCTCTGCAGCTCGTGAGCCCGCAGGTTCATTACCATGAACACCACCTGTGATCACAATCGTTGGCCCAGGTTTGCCGCTATCATGGTGGTAAAAAGGTGTTTCCCACTTCGTTCCCTTGGCGATAAGGCCGCTGGAAACCTTCCCTACAGCAACCGCTGAAATCGCAAACCAAACACCAAACAAGACGCCACAAAGCCGATTCATGAGGCCATAATTCTACAAAGAACAGTAGGGGTCAATACCGTGGCTGAAAGAAAGGGAAAAAAACCTCCTGTAAACACTATTCAAAAACCACTGACTATAATCCATTCCCGCTGTCTAAGTGGCTTACCTGCTCAACTAACAATTTATATGCAATAGACAACATCATTAAATCAGCGATATGTTTTCCGGGATGCAATCATCACCTCACATCTTAAACTGTGTTGATGCTTGCGACTGAAACAATGAACCGGAAATATCTAATGCAATGGTCGGCATCCTTACTTTTTCTGGTATTGATCCTCAACGGTTGCGTGATAGGTCCACGCGGCTTCCCTCCTGTCGAGGGCATCGCCAACTTTGACAAGGTTGACCCCCATCTTTACAGAGGTGCCCAACCCAACACTCATGGGTTGCAACATCTCCATAAGTTGGGCGTTAGAACCGTAATTAACCTGCGAGGTACTAGCAACGCATGGGCAGCCGAAAAGGACGTGGCAGACGCCCTTGGCATGAAATACCATAACATTCCCATGAGCGGCTTTCTTCGCCCGAGGTTCGACACTGTATCAAATGTGCTCTCTATCATCGAGAAATCTTCTTCGCCCGTTTTCGTTCATTGCCAGTATGGTTGCGACCGGACAGGCACAATCATCGCCTGCTATCGCATAAAAAAAGAGGGATGGAAAAGCAGCAAGGCCCTTAATGAAGCCAGAATATTTGGGATGTTACGTTTGGAAATCTTTATGAAAAGTTTCATCAGGGATTTTGAGAGACAGATCAAGAGAGAGTTGAAATGATGCGGTTAAAAGATATGTTAAGGCCAAGCATGCGATTGATCACATTATCACTCCTGATTTTCTTTTCCTCCTCTGCACTTCGATCTGCGGACTGGCCTCAGTTTCGCGGGCCGGATGGCCAAGGACATTCTGATGCAAAGAATATTCCAATAGAATGGAGTGAGGAGAAAAATATCACATGGAAATCCGCAGTGCCGGGACAGGGTTATTCCTCTCCGGTCATTGCCGGGAACCAGATCTGGATGACCAGCTCGCAGGACGGCGGGAAATCGTTGCATGCGGTTTGTCTGGATAAAACCACCGGCAAGCTATTGTACGATGTAGAGGTTTTTAGGACTGGGAATGCCGGCCCAAAACATCGCCTCAACGGCTATGCCTCCCCTACCCCGGTACTGGATGGCGAGCATGTGTATGTGCATTTTGGCCCGCGAGGAACAGCGTGCTTGAACACCGCCGGCAAAATCATTTGGAAAAACACCGAGTTCAAATTCAATGTGATCCAGGGTGCGGCAAGTTCACCAATCCTTCATGGTGAACTTTTGATTCTCACCTGTGATGGCATCGACCATCAGTTCATCGTCGCTCTGGACAAGTACACCGGAAAATTGAAGTGGAAACAGCCACGCGCTCACCTTGAGGCCGCAGTAAAGGAAACCCATCCGGGTCGAAAGCGCATCAACAAGATGGCCTACTCCACCCCACTCATCCAGACGATCAAGGGTAAGCCGCAGCTTATCTGCTCCGGTGCCTTTCATTCAGCCGCTTATAATCCAGCCACCGGCAAGGAGCTTTGGTGGTTTCCCTACACCGGCTTCTCCATTGTTGGTCGGCCATCGTACGGTAATGATTTATTTTACGTGGTGGGATCTATCCGGCAGGACCATTTCTGTGTCTTCGCCGTCAAGCCCGGCCAAGGCGAGCTGAAGGACGAA
>CAYUXV010000086.1:0-9460 GCA_964448875.1 uncultured Verrucomicrobiota bacterium | reverse complement strand
GCGCGTGCCTGCCGACGTAGCCTGCCCCTTGTCGGTGTAGCGTATCCTGATTCATCCGCAGGCCATGGAAGTTCAGCGTAAAGAGGTTGCCGCGATATTTCTTTGGCCAGTTATGCCCGAGGTAGATCATCATGCCGGTGTGGGCGTGACCGCCGCCGGCTGCATCGGTGGCACTGGTCATGCCTTTTTTCTTGAGATCGGCCCAGTGTTCCTTGCCTTGATCCCAATGGAAATGGTCTGCGGTCTGCTGGATGAGCTCGTAGAGGTGCTTGTCAAAATGGTTGCCGTACATACGCTGATAGCGTGCGCCCGGCACGACATGCCAGAGGTGTCCAATGACGGTGTTGATGAAAAATAGCTGGCCGTGATCATCCCAGTCATGACCCCATGGGTTTGTGGTGCCGTGACAGACGACCTCGAAGGTTTTGCGCGTAGGGTGGTAACGCCAGATGCCGCATTGGATGTGTGTGCGCTTTTCCTCGGGCGTGTCGGGAGTGCCAACCTTGGAGCCGGGGCCAAGGATTCCGTGCCGGCCGTAGAGCCAGCCGTCGGGGCCCCAGCGCAGACCATTGACTATGTTGTGACGCACCTTGTCCGTGTCAAAGCCGTCGAGGATCACCTCAGGTTTGCCGTCGGGCTCATCATCATTGTTCTTATCGGCCAAAAAGAGGATATTTGGCGCACACGCTGCCCACACACCACCAAAGCCAATTTCAATACTGGTCAGCTGGCTGGCACCATCCCAGAAGACCTTGCGTTTGTCGAATACGCCATCCTGATTGGTATCCTCCAGGATGATGATGCGATCCTTGAGTTTCTTTTCAAAATTCGTCTCCTTTTCAGCGTAGGTATAACACTCGGCAACCCACAACCGCCCGCGCAGATCCCAGGCCATGTCGATAGGTTGCTGCACCATGGGTTCAGCGGCGCTAAGCTGCACTTGAAAACCTTTTGGCACGGTGATTGCCTTCAATGCCTCGGCTGGCTTGAGGAGGGGTGTGGTTAGTTTCTGTGTATTAAACGGCTTGGTTTTGTCTTCAGCATGAAGTAGCAAAGCACACAGAAGGAATGAAAAAGGGAACAGTCTTTTCATGAGATTGCCTTATTTAATGCCGATAGGTTTTGAGCTTAGGTGCTGCAAATTCTGGGCAAACTCTCGGCCGATAAATGCGGCAAAGCTAGCCTGGTTTCCCTGTAAACCCTTTGGCACATCAAACTGCACTTGAATTTCTCCGGTACCAGAGGCTTTCAGCACTTTGCGCTCAATGCTTTTGCCTGATCTGTCCTTGAAGGTGACATGCAGCAGTTGTTCGCCGAGTCGCTTGGGAATTTTATGGGCGATGGTCAGCTTGACCGGTTGGCCATGCTCAACAATCTTGGGCAGGGACCATTTCAACAAACCCGTTCGCCTTCTGGGTTTATTCTTTTGTTTGTTGCCGCGGCGAGCTGATGATTCTTTTTCCAGCTTCTGCACGTATGCCTCGACAAAGCCGGCATCCTCGCGTTTGCGAAACACCTCAAGCATGGGGTCCTTGGAACGAACCATCCAGACATCAAGCTTGGCTCGAAGTTCCTTCAATCCGGCCTGATGCTTTGGTTCGTTGATGAGGTTGACCAGGCAGTCCGGATCCTTTGCCACGTCGTACAATTCCTCGGGCACACGGTGTTTATATAGGTCAAGTCGAAGAGAGAGGGTTTTACTGGAACTGGCCAAGTCAACCATGCGGCGGTAGGTGGCTGTGCCGGTCGTGGCCGTGGCAAACACACGCTTGCCATTGGACCACGGGTTAAAGAGATACAAGTACTTTTTGGTCTGCACCCCACGCATGGGATCACGGGATCGACCGGCGTTCTCATTGTATTCCTTGATAACATGATCACGACCTTCCTGTGTGTCGCCTTTTAGCAAAGGCAGGTAAGAGCGCCCATCAAGGCGTTCGGGATATTTGGTGCCGGTGATATCCAGGATAGTGGGCAGGAAATCGACTGCAGAAATCATGTGTTGTTTGTCAACGCTGCCGGCCTTGGCAACTCCCGGCCAGCGGACCATCCATGGTGTGTGCGTGCTGTGATGGTAGAGCTGTGTCTTGGCAAACGGCAGGGGCATGCCGTGGTCAGACATGAACATGACCACTGTATTATCCATTTCACCGCTGGTCTTGAGCGCAGCGAGAACCTGGCCGACACAATCATCGGCGCGACGCACACTTGAGTAGTAAAGCGCCAACTCCTCGCGCACCTGAGGATCGTCGAAAAGGAAGCCGGGAATAGGCACCTCATTTGCCTTAAAAATGCGCGATGGCACGTGTGGGTCCGCGCCGCCACCTTTGACCTTACTCCAGAAAGGTTTGTGTGGGTCGGAAATGTTTACGACCAGACAGAAAGGTTTATTGGCGGCTTTAGCCTTGGCAATGCCATCGGCGGTGGAGACACCGTATGACTCCGCGTTCTTTATGTGTGCTTTTTGGCCATCTGGCAGAATGTCTAGGTTGGCATCCCAATCGTAAGGTTGGTAGGGTGCCGAGTGGCTCACCTTGCCTCGGATACCAGTAAAGTATCCGGCTTTTTTCATGATATCCACCAGATGAGGCCAACCAGGATTCTTCACTTGGTAAAATCCTTCCACCTTGTTGTTGTGCGAGTAAAGGCCAGAGAACATCACGTTGCGGCAGGGCATACAGTTACCCACCGTGCCGTGCGCATGGGCAAAGCGGAGTGATTGGGATGCTAGATTGTGCATGTTTGGGGGGGTATCGGCGAGCTTGCTGCCGAATACCCCCACCGAATCTGCGCTCATATCGTCTACTGTAATGAGCAGCACATTTGGACGTGCTGCTTGAAGCGTAGCCGTAAAAATAGCGGCAAGGAAAAGAGTGAAGCGTTTCATGGTTTATTGTTCCGGCGTACGTACACCAACAGAGAGAAGGAGATTTGCCCAAAGCGCCTGATCGGCAGTTTGAATTGTGAGAACAAGATCGGGAGATCGCACGGCATCATAAAAATCCCACTTTGGAATGGGCTCAAGTTTTACGTCTAGTTTTGCATCTTTGATGAGATTTTCATAATCTGCCCACACTGGAGGTTCCCCAAGCTTCGCGTACGGATCATCATCCGGAATACCCATAGTATTTGCGGATTCAATAGGCACCGCACTAATTAACGCCTCGAACACCTGGCTGCAGGTGACAACACCAGGCATGAGGTTCAGGGAAACAAGTGAAGCATTCGGGCCAAGTGTTGAGGAGGCAGGATAATTTCCATCTGCAATGAGAATTTTTGAATGATGTCCGGCCGCACCTACAATGCCATTGATGTCTGGGTGGATAAGTTTTTGGTGCAACAACATGGTGCGCGGGATTATACGGACATCCCTTCTGCTGTCACGCTCCAGTGATAGCTTCTGGAGGTCCTTTCCAGACAAGCCGTAATGTATCTAGGCGAACGCGGGACTTTGCTATAACGTTAGCAAGCTGGACAAGTTGTTCCCGCGCTAGATCAATCTCTTCGGGACGCACGTGGGTGTTCACCTCGCGCAGGCTTTTGAGTCGGTCGATCTCAAATTGTAATTGTTGCTTCATGGTGCCATTAGCCTCCGTGATGATCAACTGCGCTTGTTCTACGGCAAAAGATTGGGCCGCATCAAGCATGGCTGGAATAATCTCCCGACCAATTTTCGGGTTATCTAGGAGCTTATATGGAGGGGCCTTCTTCAAAACAGGTAGGTCGAGGCTTATCAGTTCTTTTTTGTGATTTACCAAAATACGAAGAGGCGTGGGAGGGAGAAAACGATCCGCATGAAGGTGAGGTGGCGCGAGTGTTTCCAGCACAAAAACCGCCTCAATGAGGATTGTCTTATCGTTTTCATCCGGCCAAACCCCAAAGGTGCAATTACCCTGTTCACTGCCAAGCAGCAAATCCACCGCGCCTGTGACAATCGGATGATCGCTGGTTAGCAGGCTTACATCCTCACGTCCAATTGCACGACTGCGATCAAAAGTGCCAACCAAGCCTCCCTCAGGTAATTCCGGAAAACTGTCGGTAGTGATGCTATGACCTTGTAGGATATAAGAACGAGAGCCGATGTCTTCGACATGCACACCAAAATGATCAAACACACTCAGTAGAAATACCTCAAGTGCGGTATTAGAATCTGCTATCTGTATGGATTCGACAGTAGCATTGGCTTCCTTTGGGCGATGTGAATTGAGTTCCAGCAGGCGGTCGCGCCCATGCTCGAGTTGTTTGGCAATGCTTTCGTGCTCGCCATCAGTTTCTGTGATAAGCTTCAGCAGTTCGGCTTCACGGTCATTCAACATTGGATCAGAAGTCGCCAGCTTCAATACGCGCTTCCCAAACTTTTCCAGAAGTTGGTTTGCCCCTTGGAGATTTTTTTCGAATGCGCCGAGCCCTTCGTGATACCATCTCGCTAATACTTCTTGCGGACTACCTTCCAGGTAGGGGACATGTAGATGGATGGTTTGTTTCTGGCCAATACGATCCAACCGGCCGATACGTTGCTCGAGAAGTTCAGGGTTCAAAGGGAGATCGAAAAGTACGAGGTGATGGACGAATTGAAAATTGCGACCCTCACTGCCGATCTCCGAACAAATAAGGAGACGCGCACCATTCTCTTCGGCAAACCACGCTGCGTTGCGATCGCGTTGCAAAAGTGTGAGATTCTCATGAAAAACAGCTGACTTGACCGGGATTTGTAGACCAACAGCTTTTTCTATAGCCAATGCTTTTTCGCGACTACGACAGATAAGCAGCACCTTTTCTTCATCAAGCTCATGTAGTAAATGGCTCAGCCATGCGATTCTGGGATCACGGTTAAGGTTGAATTCTTCGAGCGGTTCACTCTTGCCGGTATCCGAATAAAATTCTTTCTTGGCATTCTCCATCCAAATTTTTGGTTCGCGTTCGGGAACTAGGGGCACGAGATGTGCCTTGCGACCAGGAAACCCACTCATGACCGCACGGTTGTTGCGGAAAATCACACGACCTGGTCCATGTCGATCAAGTAAAGCTGACAACAACGCCTCGCTTCCCATTGTCTCCGTGTCTATGCCGGGCATGGCGTCGAGGATATTCTTTTGAGTGCTGGTCAAATCACGACCCTCATGCAGTGCAGTCGCGACAGGCGCGATGTCGGTGTAATTTTCCGCTTCAGCCTGATAGGTAGCGAAATCAGAATAGCGATCAGGATCTAGCAGCCGTAGTCTGGCAAAGTGACTCTCTGGCCCAAGTTGCTCCGGTGTGGCAGTAAGTAGAAGCATTCCTTTTGATTGCTGGCCGAGTGCCTCGACGAGTTTATATTCGTCACTGGGGTTTTCTTTGGACCAAACAAGATGATGCGCTTCATCAACCACCAATAAATCCCAACCAGCATCCTTGGCCTGTTCAATTCGCTGGGGCTTTGCAGCAAGGAACTCAATGCTGCAAAGAATTGCCTGATCATCGAGAAACGGATTCACGTCCGGATTTGAAGCCTCAATCGCAACGCAGCGTTCCTCATCAAAAATATTCACCCACAAATTGAATTTGCGGAGCATTTCTACGAACCATTGATGCACAAGCGACTCAGGAACAAGGATGAGCACACGCGAAACGCGTCCGGTCAGGAGCTGGCGGTGTGTGATAAGGCCAGCCTCAATGGTTTTTCCGAGACCAACTTCGTCTGCAAGCAGCACGCGTGGCGCCAAACGACTGCCGACTTCCTTGGCAATGTACAATTGATGTGGGATCAAGTCGATGCGACCTCCAACAAACCCACGAACATCTGATTGGCACCACTGGTGCATCATCTCCAGTGCGCGGCACCGTAGCGCATGCAAACCAGCTTCATCAAAGTGTCCGCCACGAAGACGTTCTTCCGGCCCGTGTACACTGATACGGTCGCTGAGCTGTGACTCGGGCAGCTCCCATTCTCCGCCGCAGTAGGTCAGCACTCCCGACTCATCGCACACAGATTCGATGACGCGCTTTATCCCATCATGATCCTCAATCTCTTCTCCTACGCGGAAAGTAACGCGGCGCAACGGCGCAGTTTGCACCGAATACATGCGTGTCTCGCCAGGCGCAGGATAAACAACATTCACTTTCCCATCAGCGACCTGAATCACGGTGCCCAAGCCAAGCTCGGGCTCAGGTTCGCTGATCCAACGTTGTCCTTCACGAAAGCGATTCATTTTTACGGTTTTGTGTCGGTCAGTTTGCGCTGTGGGTTGTCCGCCTTAAGGCTAAGCAATGCCAACACCGTTGGAATAAAGATACTTGCGATTAGGATCAATCGATAATTTCCTGTCATATGATGACATGCGCCAAAAAGCAGCGGTCCAATCCCGCTACCGATCACCATGCTGGACATGTTAACACCGCTGATTGCGCCCAAATGTTTTCTGCCATAGAAACGTGGAAACACGATACCCGTGAGACTTACAAATCCCCCACTGGCAACACCGTTGCCTATTACGTAAGCCGGCAAACCTACGGATTCGTTGAGAAACAGCATGCCGAGGGCGGCTGAAATACAACCAAGATTCATCACTAGCAAGAGCGTCTTTAACTTTAGCCTCGCGTTGATCGCACCAAAGATGAGGTTAGTGATTACACTCGTAGCAGCGATGGGTACGAAGAGGGATAGGATACGTGCTCGATCAAAGGAATATTCTTCACCTAATGAGATGATGTGAAATGTGAATGCCGTAGCATACAATCCATAGAACGAAAAAGTAATGTTAAAAACCCAGAACGAATAGTCGCGAATCGCCTCGTTGCGTGTGAGTTCGCGGTGAATATGCATATCCGGATTGTCATGAGTCTTTCCGACTGTCCTCCCGCCATCCATCTGCAAGCCATCTTCTTCCGGTGTATCGCGAAACAGCATCCATGCTAGTGGCCCCATTACCGCCAGCGTCACCCCTCCCATAACCATCCATGCACCATCATGACCATATCGACCAATCAACCAATCCAAGCCACGCGGCGCAAAAGAGTAGCTGAATGAAACCAACACGCCACTGATTGCCAATGCAAGCCCACGTTGGTGATCAAACCATTTGCCGATGGCGTTACGGCAGGTCATTGACAGGACGCCCTGCGCGGCGGCACGTATGAGATAAAAGCCAACGCTAATTACCAGAAACGCTGCGATGCCAGCGGGCAACACATTGCCGAGGCTGCGACTCAGTGGCCCAGTCTTGGCGAGATAAAATAAAATCAGGCCCGTGGCGAACACTGAAGCAACAGCCATTTTTCGTTCACCCCAACGGTCCAGAACCTTGCCCAACCAAGGCAGAGTGAGCCCACTGCCTACTGTGCCTAAACAGTAAGCGAGGCTAAGTTCCACGCGTGTGAGATCCAGTTCTTTCATTAACAAATCGGTAAATACACTGAATCCCATCGTTTGCCCTGGAATGCTGAAGATGGCTCCCAAGGTGGCAGCAAATACAATAACCCATCCATAAAAAAATGGGAAAAGTCTCGGTGCAAATGGTGTCTGCACACCCCAAAATCCACCAGTGGGTGAAGGTGAGTCCGAATCAGCCACGTTCTTTTAGTCCTCCGCAGGGAATTCGTCCATTTCGAGTTTCAGTGATTTATCGACTATGAACGGACCAAAAGGGATCAGTGCTGCAATGAAATATTTTACCGCCCATTTCATCGGCCGTTCATGAACTTTCATCGCATGCATCAGTATCGCGCAATAAGCCAGAAACAAAATGCCATGCACGAGTCCAGGAATGAAGATTGCGTCTATTTGTCCTAAAATTCGCTTGAACACTATTGCGGCAATCATCAGAACGATAAACGAGACGCCCTCGATGGCGCCGATCACACGCAGTCGCAGTAATACCCTCCGTTTCAAGGCGCGCGAACTGTGACGGAAAGTGCTCGTAAAAGCGATTCGGGAATTGTCATTACACCGCATTCGCCTAGCCTTGGCGTGTGTCAATTTCGCCTAATGTTGATTCCACGCGCTATATCGAGGAAGGTTATTGCCTGTTTCGCGAAGTGTTGCCGGCATCGGAAATTGAGACTGCCCGAATGGAACTTAACTCCATGCTAGCCAACCTGCCGAAGCGACAGGTGGTTTATAAGGATGGTGAAAACAAGGAGGTCGATGCGCGACCCGAGTATCTGACTGAGCCGCATCCAGAACATCCGTTCTGGCTGGAGCTATGTCGACACCCGCGCGTATTGGACGCAGTGGAGCAGGTGCTAGGACCTGACCTCATTCTTATCATGTCACACCTCATCGTGAAACGTGCGGAGGATGGTTTGTCCGTGGCTTGGCATCAGGACAACACCTATTGGCACAGCATACAGGGCACTGATATCACCACTGTGTGGCTTGCCATCGACGACACAAACCGAGCCAATGGCTGTATGCAGGTTATCCCATGCACGCATGAGGACTATCCGGAAATGGAAAAGATCAGCACTGGCGGCGATGACTTGCTTGGGCTCACGGTAGAGGTGACACCTGAGATGGAGGAAGCAGCAGTGTGTCTGGAAATGGATGCGGGCAGTTTGTCCGTGCACGATTCCTTTGTGCTGCATGGCAGTGAGGCAAACACCAGCGGCAGAAGGCGTGCGGCCTACACTATGCGTTATGCTAACGCAAACACAGTGTCTGTGGATACTAATAAGCATTGGGTGCCGGTTTACCTTGTGAGAGGTGAAGCCGGTGAAAACAACAACCGTTATGTAGACATGCGCCCCGACAAGCCGTTGCCCAAACCAATCACATTATGAAAAAACTTTAACAATTGTGTTCGCGTTCAAAATGGCAGTCGATGCCGAACATGCAACCCACTGGAAACGTATCAACGTAACCTAATAAGAATATAATGGTAAAAATACAAATCCACATCGCCCTGGGCTTCTTTATCGCGCTGCTGCCTCTGGTTGTGTCGGCTGAATCGAAAAAAGCCCTCAAGCCTAACGTCGTCCTCATCTTCATTGATGACATGGGCTATGGGGATATTGCTCCCTTTGGCAACAAGGTGAACGAGACGCCCCACCTTGACCGTATGGCGAAGGAAGGGCTCAAGCTGACCCAGTTTTACGTCTCCAACACCGCCTGCACGCCGTCTCGCTCGGCCCTCATGACCGGTACCTACGCCCATCGCAGCGGGATGGATGGACGGGGGGTGTTCCCCGGTGAAAAGCGCGGGTTGAACCCAAAAGAGATTACTATCGCGGAACTGCTCAAGAAACAGGGTTACATAACCGGTTGCTTTGGTAAATGGCATCTCGGTGACCAGCCAAAATTCATGCCCCTGGCCCAGGGCTTTGATGAATATTTCGGGATCCCTTACTCTAATGACATGTGGCCGGGGAACAAGAGGGGCAATCCATTAACCAACCGGGGCCCCTATACGCCGCTGCCGATCGTTCGCCAAAACAAGGCCGTCGCCCACGTGAGTGATGGGCCCGATCAATCGTTGCTTTGCAG
>CAYUXV010000085.1:0-3464 GCA_964448875.1 uncultured Verrucomicrobiota bacterium | reverse complement strand
CAACTGAGCTAACCGCGCAGACGGAAAACCTTGGCCGAAGGCATCGCCCGCGGCAAGTTTGAATTTCGGGTCACGTTGCGAGTGGGGTGCCCATGTTCAGCCCGTGTTTCAGACAATAGGCGCTATTGTCCACATAATGTTGGGCCCGCCTTTTCAGCCCGGTCACTTCTTCTTTCGTTAGTTCGCGTACAACCTTTGCGGGTGATCCAAGAACAAGCGAACGCGGTGGAATCTTTGTGCGTTGGGTGACTAGGGCATTTGCTCCGACGATGGATTGTTCTCCGATCTCAGTTTCATCTAAAATTGTACACCCCATTCCAATAAGGCATTCATCGCCAATTGTACAAGCGTGTACAATTGCGCTGTGACCAATAGTAACCCAGTTACCAATGACGCAGGGTAGATGGCTTTCAACATGAAGCACAGCGTTGTCCTGCACATTGGAGTGGTGGCCGATCTCGATGCGTTGAATATCTCCTCGAGCCACGGCACCATACCAAATACTGGAATGGTCACCCATTACCACGTCGCCAAGCACAATGGCCGTCTTAGCTAGGTACGCACCTTCTCCCAGCGTCGGTTGGCTTCGCAAATGCCGGTCAAGCCGCTGGTTCATATCCGTCATGTGGTTTGTGTACTCATGGGCAGGGTTGTTTCCAATAAAAAAACCCGCCGCTTCAGCGAAATCGCTCCACGGCGGGCTACCCAACCTGTTTTTCCTCCTACGAACGTGGACTGGAAAATCCCCGCTCAACATTTGGACAGCTTCTCTTAGAATTTATTCAGCATTTTCATTAATTATGTGTATGCGTACCTTTTTTATAAAAAAAGACCTTTTTACCGGCGAAATTTGTCTTTTTATTCCGAAAATGTATTTTGAGCTACTTGAGAGCCCGGGGCTTGATGTACTCGGTGGGAATTTCCCCGGTTAATGAGTTGAGAAATGCCACAATTGCAGTCACATCCGTATCCGACAATTTGCGTCCAAGTTGGTGGTGCGCCATTTTTTTCACGGCTTCTGTCAGGGTTTTAGCTGATGAATCATGGAAATAAGGCCCTGTTTTTGCAATATTCCGAAGGCTTGGCACTTTAAAAAACATTTTGTCCTGTTCCTTTTTGGTGACACCAAAACGCCCTTGATCTGCCTGATTAGGCCAAGGGTTGACCAAGCCCACCTTCTGGTACATGTGACCACCCAAAAATGTACCCGTGTGACAGGTAACACATCCGGTAGTTACAAATTGCTTTAATCCCTGTTTTTCAAGTGGATTTAGGGCTTTTTTGTCGCCTCCCAAAAAATCATCCCACCTTGAAGGAGTCGCCAAATTTCGTTCAAATGCTCCAATGGCAACGCCTACATTGTCGTATGTCACTGGGTCTGCATCCCCTGGGAAGGCTTTTTTAAATAAATCTGGGTATTCAGGAATTCCCTTGAGTTTGGCCACCACGGCGTCAGGCGTGGGCATGCCCATCTCTTTCCCAGCTAAAATAGGGCCTTTTGCCTGTTCTTCAACATCTTTGGCACGTCCATCCCAAAATTGTGCGATATGGCCGTATGCATTGTATGTTGTAGGCGAATTTCTCCCAACCGGCTCCCCCGGCACCCCCAGTGAAAAAGCCAGTCCATCCACTCCGTATTTATCGAGTAAATGACAACTGTTGCAGGCGATTTTGTTATTTGAGCTTAATCGTTTCTCATAATAGAGATGTCGACCGAGATCCACCTTTGCCTGATTTTCAGTACTGCGGGACTTATTGTCCAAGCGCTTCAATGCCGGTTGAAAAATTGGCAGATAGGTTGAAACATCGACCTCTTTCGGTGGGCTTTGCGTCCCTTTTTCACCGGATGTTGAGCAGCCGTAAGCAAACAGAACCAAAACGAGAAATGAAATCGCTTCCTTGTGAATTCGCATCGGCCTTTGATAGACACGTCTGCGACGCCTTTCAACATCAAATTCGCCCATGCCAAAAGTATGTTACATACCGTGGATTTTTGTAACATTTATAAAAAATGTCCCAAATTTATGCTTGCCTTGTTGACGCTTTATCCCCTAACTATCCCCCCATGCGCCTTTTTGGGCGCGGGGCATTTGCTTATGGCATGGCCCCATTTGGAAACTGCAGTATAAAAGTTAACTAACAATAATCGCAGGAGGAATATATAGATATGAAAATGAATAAATGGACAGTCGGATTGGCCGCCGCAGGCGTAGTCAGTCTCTCGTCTGTTGCCCAGGCTCAAGAAGCAGCCGCAAACGCGGTTCAGACCAAGTTGGCGACAACCTCGCTTAGTGGCTACATCAGCACCAGTTACAACTGGGTGACAGGTGATAACACCGGTGCCGAAAGGGGTTGGGCGTTGAGCGAGGCAGAAAACGACGGTTTTGGTTTGGATGTCGTGTCGCTGAGCCTCGGCTCTCCGATTGGCTCTGGCGAATGGGCCACAGGCTACAACGTACAACTATGGTTAGGCGAACACGATCTGGCCAACGGTGACCTCGAGCAGATAAAGAATGCCTATGTGGAACTTCGCGTTCCGGTGGGTTCAGGTCTTGACCTTCAGGTCGGTCAATTCGATACCATTATTGGTTACGAGGGCATCGACTTCAACACCAACCCGTTTTATTCCCACTCATGGGGATTTGCTCTTGAGCCAACACTCCACACGGGTGTTAAGGGAACCTATCAGGTTGCTGACGAGATGAGCGTAAGTGCGTTGATCGCGAACAAGCTTGGCGAAGGTGGTCTTGATGTAAACACTGCCGGCGACCAAGGTGACAAGACTTATGGTCTTGCCGCAACTATTGGCGCTCCGGACAGCTTTGGCTCCTTAGCAGATGCTGAACTGACCGTCGGTTATATCAAGGGTAATGACAACAATGCCGATGCGGTCCAAAACTTCTATGTTGGCGCATCAATCCCGACTCCGATCGAGAATCTGAGTGCAGGTATTGCTTGGGACGTTCGCAAAGCAGGCACCGCTGGGCAATCTGACTCTGCCCTTGGTCTCTATCTCGCGTACAAGGTCAACGACCAATTGACCACGAATCTGCGTATTGAGCGCGTGGATGATGGTCCTTCAGGTGATGGTCCTGGCTCCGATGCGTGGGACTTCACTCTGGGCGCAAACTACGCGCTTTGGGATGGTGTTATCACCCGTGCTGAGTGGCGTACGACCATTCTGGACACATACACTGCGGGTTCTGCACCTGATCAGTAGACTTACTCGCTCATGTTGAACATGATCTACGAGTTTTAGTTTAATCTAATCTCGAAAAAATCATCCCCTTCCAGGCAACTGGAAGGGGCTTTTTTTTGGAATGGTGAAAATTCTCCTTAGTGCCTAATCGCGCGAATGCGGTGGGTGAGAGTGTCCCCGATGAAGATAGTCCCATCCCGATCCACGAAAATTCCGTGGAGACGGTTCATGCGACATTTTAACGGATTGCCTTCCGGTCCGTCAC
>CAYUXV010000084.1:0-7661 GCA_964448875.1 uncultured Verrucomicrobiota bacterium | reverse complement strand
CTATTTTATTTGTAGTTTTGAGTTGTGTTGTTTGATATGGTTCTTGAGCGCGTGCCCGCGCCGAGCAGTGACGAGGGCGAGGGCTATCGGATTGCGGTCGCCAATGTGAGCTACTCGGATTACCTCGGCCGAATTGGGTTTGGGAAAATCCGCACGGGTACCGTTCGTGTAGGTGACCCGCTTTATGGATTGCGAGGCGACGCCGAGCCGGCACAGGGGAAAATCACTGCACTGTTTCATTTCGAGGGGCTTAAGCAAATCCAGGTTGATGAAGCTCATGCCGGTGACATTGTTGGTGTGGCGGGCCTCACCGATGTTCTTATCGGTGAGACATTAGTAGATAGCCTGGATCGGCCTGCACTGCCTTTTAAACCCATCGACCCGCCGACGATTAAGATGGCATTTGCCGTGAACGATGGGCCCTTTGCTGGCCTTGATGGCAAGAAGGTTACGGCTCGAAACATCTGGGAGCGATTGGAGCGAGAAGGTCGAGCCAACGTTTCATTGCAGGTGGCACAGACAGAAGACAGCAAGATCTTTCATGTCACTGGTCGAGGAGGTATGCAGATTGCAGTGCTCGTCGAGCAGATGCGAAGAGAAGGATACGAGGTGCTTGTCAGTCGGCCAGAGGTGCTAAAACAGCAGGATGAAAAAGGCAAATGGCTCGAACCGATTGAAAAGGTGTTTCTTGAGGTGCCTCAGGAAGCGGTTGGTGATGTAATGGAAGCACTGGCCACCCGCAAAGGCAATGTCACCAACATGGCACCAGCAGGGGATCGAATGACGATGGAAGCACTGGTGCCTACTCGTGGCCTGATAGGATTTGAGGTCGAATTGCTTAATCTCACTCGAGGAGAAGGCATTATGAGTCATCTCTTTCATGAGTATGCGTCTGACACCGGGGAAATTCCCGCTCGTCGCAACGGTGTGCTGGTGAGCATGGAGGATGGCACTGTGACGGCTTATGCGCTCGATCAATTACAGGGGCGCGGCCGGCTGATGGTTGTCCCTGGTGATAAGATTTATAAGGGGATGATTGTGGGGGAAAACTCTCGTGACAATGACCTGCCAGTCAATCCTGTTCGATCGAAACACCTCACAAATATTCGCTCTCAAGGTGACGGGAAGGGCATTATTTTGAACGCTCCAATGATTCTCAGCCTGGAGCGATCCCTGGAATATATCGCCCCTGATGAATATGTTGAAGCCACACCCAGCACCTTGCGGTTACGAAAAAAGATTCTCGATGAAAACGCGCGTAAACGCGCTGAGAAACAACGTGCAATGCAATTAGCCACGGCATAAGCCGCTTTTCGTGAATTTGTGGTTGAACGTCCCGCCCTGATTGATACCTTGGCCGCGCATTCCCGCTGTTATCCGCCACAAATGAAGTGGTGGCGCGGGATGGATCGGACAATATAATGAGCGCATCACCCAAACTTCATAATGCCATGTGGCCCGGGCTTGTCGGCAAGGGCGACGAGGAAGGTCAGGAACCCCCCATCAGCCTTGAGCATATGCTCGACCTTACTGCAGCAGCAGAGGTGGATGGCCAAAAATTTGATGGCATCGATTACTTTCTCTTTCTTCCACATACCGACCCACAAGCCAGCGATGACGAACTGAAGAAAATCGCTGACCTTATCCAGGGTAAAGGATTCGACATTGGCTCACTGGTGGCTCCTGTTTGGCCGGGCACAGTAGGCGACTCAGCCATGGGCTCAGACGAGCAGCAGGCCAAGTTTCTTGATGCCGTCAAGATGGCCTGCCGCATAGCAAAAGTGTTTAATGAACATGGTGCCCGTAAATATGGTGTGATCCGAATCGACTCAGCTGAGTTTGGCGTAGCTAAATTTCTCGAAGATTCGGGCAACAACCTGAAGCGTATTGCCAGCACCTTCAAGGAAGCTGCAAAAATTGCTGCTGATCACGGCGAACGGTTAGCTGCTGAAGGTGAAGTATGCTGGGCTGGACTACATTCATGGAAGGCGTCCATTGCCTTGATGGAAGAAGTTGGCATGCCCGAGGCACTCGGCTTTCAAGCCGACCTTGCCCATACCTATACCTTTATGCTGGGCTACAATGCACCGGATGATGCTCTATTAGGAAAAGACCATACTGAAGAGGAGTTCTGGGAAGCTTACGAGAAGGTTACCGATGCGCTTCGCCCGTGGACTATTGATTTTCATGTTGCACAAAATGATGGCGATGTGCATGGAGCAGGAGACCACGATAAAACTGGCAAGCACTGCCCTGCAGATGATCCCAACGGAAAATTGGATATTACTAAATGCGCCGGCTATTGGCTCAAGGATGCAGCAGATCGCGGCATCAAACACATTTGTTGGGACGGTTGCATGTTCCCCAACGACACCCTAGAGAAACCGGGCACGTGGAACAACATTCTCAAAGCCATGATTGACGTCCGCGATACACACGGCTGGGAGTAATGAACTGATCGCATTTGGAGTTTAATGAAAGCAATTAGCATTGCAATATGCGTTGCATGTATCCTATGGGCAGCAGGAGGCTTACTCTATATTTATCCATTGAGTCACTTGTATGGATGGTTCTATTTTGTAGAGCCGGTTATGATTATCCTGATTCAGTCTCTGGTGTTCGCATTTTTCTTGAAGCTACTTAAAAGGCAGAAAGCATGAAGGACACGTTAAAAACATGTATAATCATTTTGGGAGCCGGTCTTCTTTTGTCAGTCATTCTTTTTATTTTCAATCTAACTGGCGGCGTTCGGAACTTGATTGTGGAAGCCGACGAAAGTAATCGACAGGCAATTATTGTGACCTTTCAAATTATATATTATGCCCGTGACCTTCTCTTTTTGCTGCCCATTTTAATTTTCTTTAATGCATTTCGGAAACAACTTTAGGAGATTGTGATATGGACGAGAACATAAAATCTGCTCTGAATATTCAGGATCCACCTCCAAAAGCCTCAATTGATAAGATTCAACCGGATTCTGGAATGAGGTATCCGATTTTAACCTTTGTAGCGACTGTATATCGAATTGCGGGGTGGATCATGGTGGCGATATCGATTATCGGCCTTTTCATTGGTATTTACATGCTGGGAAGAGATTCCTCGGCAGGTTTACTCATGCTTCTGTACTCATTGATCGGTGGTCCATTGATTGCCTTATCTTGCTTTTTCATTGCCGAGAGTATGTTGGTGCTGACTCATATTGAGGAGAATACACGGGCGACCAAAGAGCTTTTAGTCAAACTAACCAATCCAAAATCAGAAAACAATCAACATGAGCAAAAAGAAACCCCTTAATATTGGTTTGGTGGGCTATGGCTTCATGGGCCGCACCCACTCGAATGGTTATAAGCGCGTTAATGATTTCTTCCCAGACTTGGCGCATCGTCCTGTACTCAAGGCCATCTGTGGGCGCACGGAGGACCGCACCAAGGCCTTTGCCGAGCAGTGGGGATTTGAGAGTCACGAAACCAATTGGCGCAAACTTATAAAACGCGATGACATTGATGCCATCGATATTTGCACGCCAAACGATCAACACGCTAAGCTTGCCATTGCTGCCGCCGAGGCCGGCAAGATGGTGCTATGCGAAAAGCCACTGGCCCGTACTGCCAAAGAGGCCAAGCCTATGGTGGACGCTGTGGAAAAGGCCGGCGTGCCCAACACCGTTTGGTACAATTATCGTCGTGTGCCGGCCGTCACGCTCGCCAAGCAAATCGTCAAATCCGGCAAGCTGGGCAAAATTTTCCACTATCGAGCCAACTTCCTGCAGGACTGGACCATCAGCGCCGATTTGCCGCAAGGTGGCGAAGGGCTATGGCGACTGGACGCTGCTGCAGCCGGAAGTGGTGTGACCGGTGACTTATTGGCCCACTGTATCGATACGGCCATCTGGCTCAACGGAAGCATCAAGGACGTGTCTGCCGTTACCGAAACTTTCATCAAAAAGCGAAAGCACAGTCTTACTGGCAAAGTGCAGAAGGTGGGCATTGACGACGCGTGTATCTTCCATTGTCATTTCGACAACGGTTCCCTTGGTCTCTTTGAATCCACACGCTACGCACGCGGTCACAAAGCACTATACACTTTCGAAATCAATGGTGCCGATGCCTCCATCCGCTGGGATTTGCACGACCTGAACCGGTTGGAGTACTTCGATCACCGCGACGAATCAACCACCGGTGGATGGCGCAGCGTGCATATCTCCGATGGAGACATGCCTTATATGGATAAGTGGTGGGTTCCGGGCCTGTGCATCGGTTACGAGCACACATTTGTGCATCAAGTGGCCGACTTCTTGATGAGTCTAAAGAAGCGTAAGCCTTGCAACCCCACCTTTCGTGACGCGCTCGAGACCTCCGCTGTCTGTGATGCTGTCCTTGAGTCAGCCAAAAAGCGCGCTTGGAGGAAAGTGGCTGTAACAAAGCCTCCTAAAAAGAAAAAGGCCAAGAAGAAATAAGGAGCTATCTAAGGAGTGTATTTAGTAAACCCGCGTAAGCCTTGAGCAGCTAGTGCGGGTTTTTTGTTGCGGGCATTGCCACCTCAGATAATGTTGGATTCATGAGATTCGCATTTGAATCACTTATGCGTTGTCTGCCTTTGACTATGATTCTTTGTGCCGGCTTGTTATGGGCTGCTGAGCCGCTTACGGATTTACCAAAGGCGTTGAAGGCAGCCAAAACACAGGGCAAACCTGTATTTGTTTACGTCTATGATTCCATATGAGGGAGTCATTGTCGGGCTCTGGAAAAGAACCCGGAAGCGGACCGTGAGTTCGCAAAACTTGCGCCAAGTTTTGTTATTATTCATTTCGACACACGCAATGGTCGAGCTCCGCATGTCGATCAACTTAAGGTTCAGCGCAACTGCTCCTATGCCATCGTGTTGCGGTCGGATGGGAAGGAACTTGGTCGGATTGAAAAGCCAGTCAACCTTAAACCTGTGATCGAACTCATGAAAAAATCGGTGCCCCGAGATTGATCGAAATGCTGTATGACATCATCGAATGGAATGATCATGACCCAAAAAGCCTGATTACTTTGGAATTCTAGCGGTTATTTGGAGTTCACTCCAAAAATGGATTGAATCGACTCGGCTTTTGTGGCGTCCTAGCTGAACACAGTTTTTTAATAAAAAAGGAAAGGATACTAGAAATATGCTTAAAAACGTTTTTACAAAGACATTGGTAATAACGGCATTTGCCTTGGGCGTAGCCGTGACAGCTCAAGCTGCACCGAAACAAACAATCTGCCCGTTGATGATTGAAGACGAAATCGATGAAGAGGAGTTTATCATCTACAAGGGAGTAAAGGTTTTCACCTGTTGCGGCAGCTGTAAAAAAATCTGGACGCAAAATCCAGACTATTATGCCGTAGTGAGCGTCAAACAGGCTCCCCAACTCAAGGCCGTAGCTTCGAAGGAGATCAAGCCAATGAAGCAGCTCTTCTGCCCAGTGTACACGGATACCCGAGTGCATCCCAAGAGCGAGTCCATGGAATACAAAGGTAAGAAAATTTATTTCAAGAACAAACGCGCCAAAGGTAGGTTTGAAAATGCTCCAGAGAAGTACGCCAAGAATTTGCCCAAGTAATTTTCGGCACAACTGAATCCACGCCCCCGTTCGCGGGGGCTATTTTTATGCCTTCATCACACGTGCTGGACGAGTGAATACCAACAGGCAAGTTATGGCTGTCTCAGGTAATCCAGAGAGGCGTGTGAGTGCACGGCGGTACAGCTCAAGCTGAGCTTTATGCCGTTTGACGGCCTCTGGTAATCCATCTTTGTCAATGCGGTCGGTCTTGAAATCGATAATTTTCGCATATTTTTCATATAGTACTACGCGGTCGAAGACGCCAGAGCAGAATTCACCGTCTATCATGATTTCAAACGGACGCTCGCGCCAGACTTCGGCTTCATCATCAGGCTGAAAGAGTTCGGCAATTTCTGGAGAGTTTAGGCATCGGTTTACCTCTTCGACTGCCTGTGGTGAATCGATTTGCAACTCGTCGAGTAGTGTGGGTGTGTCCGCATTACGCCATTCAATTTGTTCAAACACTGAGTGTACAGCTTGCCCAAACGCAGCTGCATCTGCGCCGTGTGGATCGAATAGGTTAGCGCCTCGCAGAACCATTCCTCCGTGAGAAGAGGGTTTATGGCGTGTCAATCGGGGGTGGACGCGTTTGGTCGCCACCTTGCCGCGATCGTGGGAGGGCAGGACTTTCCTTGGTTTCTTTTTTTTAATCCAACCCCAATCACCATATTCAAACACCTTTGTGGTGGGGGAAAACGCTTCCACATAGGGTTGACCATCGCCGGTGGCTAAAGTTTCGTGCAGAAGGTGGATATAGTTTTTAGAGGTGCTTTTAGGTCTCGGAGCGGTGGTGATGGCATAAAGACCTTGGCGCGAACGTGTAAGGGCGACGTATAGTTTGCAGAGATTCTCGTAACAAGCTTCCGAGCGTGCATCCGCAAAAGCGTCAGACAAATGCGAATCAATCTGGCAGATATCTTGACTGGGGAGGTCGAGAATCCAATCGACCTCCCCGTCATCGGTGGGGTGTATGTGGAGTGCATCTTTTCGAGGTTCATCAAGGCGGTTGCCTTCCAAGTCAGGCACGATCGTGACGTCAAAAGTGAGCCCCTTGGCTTTGTGAATAGTCAATACCTGCACCATGTTTGCGCCGGGGACCTCGGCTTGTTCCTGCGCCGGAATAAAACGGAGAAATTCGTCAATATTACGACTGCAGGTTTCGTCGAATTGCCGTGCCAGTTCAAGAAACTGTTTCGCACGCCATCGCCCAAAGTCATCCAGTTTCGGTGATAGGTGGGTAATCCATTCGCGTGTCACAGATTCAAAGCCGCGCTGATGAATGTCGCGCTGCAATTGTCGCATGGTATCTGCAAATTTATCTGGGTCTTGGGGTAGCAGTGAGTTCAGGGGAGTGAGTCTTAGGTGGCCAACGCTAAATCCATCAGCAGGATGTGCAGCTGCCCGAAAAAGTGAGAGCAATGCCGCCCCCAGCGGGTTGTCAGCGCCGGGGTTGGTGGCAGATTCCCCTATCACAGGTAAATCTGGCAGGGCGCCGCGCAAATATTCTACTACTTCTCGCACGGTTTTGTTCTTTTGGACTAAGATTGCGCAATCAAGCCCGTTCGCGATTGGTTGGATACGTTCTAGTAAATGCGCCACAAGAGGCCAGCGTTCCTCCTTCTCTGATACGGTGAGGTACAGTGAATGCCCCTTGTTCGTGTTCGCGGATATATGCTCCTTCCAAATGGCACTCCATCGTTTGGAGGTGGTGTGCTGTTCATCGAATTGCTGTAGAATGTCAATGTCGCTAAATACGGCATTGACCATTTCCAGTACTTCCGGGCAACACCGCCAGATTTTATTGAGAGAACGGATGTTGAAATTATCTCCTTGTTTGTAATGTGTCTCGACACGGTCCAAGAGTTTAGGGTCGCCACCACGCCATTGGTAGATGGACTGTTTCTGGTCGCCGACACAGAAGAATGTGCGTGAGCCATCAGGATCCTGTGCCACTTCGTCAATGAGGTTTGCAATCACACGCCACTGGCGTGTGCTGGTGGCTTGGAACTCTTCAAGCATCCAATGGTCATAGGCGCCGTCAAGCCGGTACTCTAGTTTAAGCCGATCTGGTTCA
>CAYUXV010000083.1:0-2561 GCA_964448875.1 uncultured Verrucomicrobiota bacterium | reverse complement strand
AACGCTATTACCACTTCTTAAGGGGCAAAGTGATCCCTCAAGCCATAGGGATCACGTGTTCTCCGAGTATTACAATGCTTGGAGCCATAAACATAGCTACGGCACCATGTTGCGGACGGCAACTCACAAAATGATTGTTTATCACGGGGCCGATCAGGGGGAATTGTATGATCTTGAGAATGACCCGGACGAATTTGATAATCTCTGGAATGATTCAGCCCATGCGAAGTTGAAAACGAAGATGCTTAAAGAAACCTTCGATGCCAGCGTGTTCACCATGGATCCCGCTCCGCCTCGTGAAGGCCCGTTTTAACAGGTAAGTCGCTATCCCGCTTGCCAAAGAGATGATGGTGGTTACGCTTGATGCACAATGAAAACCATCAGCATTAATTCGCTAAAAAACGTTTTCTTATTAGCCATCATATTTGTCGGTCCAGTAAGAGGCGCGGAGATTCCGCAATGGGTTGATCTTTTTAATGGTAAAGACCTGACGGGGTGGGTGGATGTCAACACCTCGCCGGACACGTGGTCGGTCAAGGATGGGTTGCTCATTTGCAAGGGTAAACCCATTGGGGTGATGCGGAGTGAAAAGCAGTATGAGAATTTCCTTCTTCATGTGGAATGGCGGCACATGGAGCCGGGTGGTAACTCAGGGATTTTTGCATGGAGCGATGCCAAGCCATTCGGCAATCGGCTGCCCAAGGGGCTGGAGATACAAATGCTTGAACTGGACTGGGTGAAGCTACATACACGAAACGGTAAGGCGCCACCCATTGCCTATGTGCATGGGGAATTATTTGGGGCAGGGGGACTGAAGGCTGTGCCAGACAACCCACGAGGCCGTCGCAGCAAGTCATTGGAGAACCGCTGCAAGGGCAGGGGAGAATGGAATGTTTATGATGTAGTGTGCGTAGATGGCGTCGTAAAGCTTTCGGTGAACGGAAAGTTCGTGAACGGCATCAGAAATGTGCAGTACAAAAAGGGGTATCTATGCCTGGAATCCGAAGGAGCAGAGATTCATTTTCGGAACCTAAAAATTATGGAGCTTCCACCTGGAATCACTTCACCTCAACAAACCGCTCCTTTAGTGAAGTAGGTCGATGAAAGGTCAATCCAGATAGAGGAACTCGTTCAGGTTCATCATAGCCAGGCAAAGGTCGGTCATGCCCTGCTTAAAGGAAGGGGAGGCCTGAATGAAATGATGGCAGGTTTTCAATTCGCTGACGGTAGGCGCGCGGCCCAGGAGAAGTTGGTGGCAGAATGTGATTTGTTCGTTAAGAGTATTGTTGTGGCTTTCGGAATGAAGGGCAATGTGATCAGCAGCTTTGCGTGTGATATCTGAGTTGAGGAGAGCAAGTGATTGTGGGGCTGTGGTGGAGTTTTGGCGACGAGCACAGGTCTCAGCTTGGGAAGGCCGATCGAAAAGATCGAACATCGGCAGGCGCAGGTTGCGGCGGGCAAAAAGGTAAATGCTGCGTCGACGATGGTCCGTTTCATCCTTGCTCACGGGCCATTGGTTTCGGAGAAGAGTTGATGTGATTTCCTTGGGCAACGGCGGACGCACACCGGGGCCTCCGGTGCGGTCACTGAGCGAACTGCTCGCCGCAAGCATCGTATCGCGGACCATTTCGCCGGTGAGACGGCGACGGGACTGGCGGCTCCAAAACTTGTTTTCGGAATCTTTTTTTAAACGCGCTTGCCAGTGGGGGTCATTTTGCTCATTGCGACTGGCTTGGCGCCAGGTTGCGCTGGTGACAATGAGCTTGTGCATTCTCTTTAAGCTCCATGTGCGTCGCGGTAGCTCGGCAGCCAGCCAGTTGAGTAATTGAGGGTGCGTGGGTGGCTGGCCTTGCGTGCCAAAATCTTCCGGTGTGGCCAAGGGGCGGCCAAAGTGTTGCTGCCTAAGGCGATTGGCGGCAACGCGAAGGGCGAGGGCATTATCAGGATGGGTTATCCACGCGGCCAGTTCACTGCGTTTGCCCAGTTTAGGAATTTCACTGGATGGGTTGGCAATAGAAGGAAAGTCAGGCTTCACGATTTCTCCTTGGCGCCGAAAATCACCACGAATCATCAGGTGTGATTTAATCGGCTGGCCGGGGTGCATGACGCGCGCGGTTATGTCTCCTAGTTTGCGTTCCTTTAACTGCAGGTCGCTCTCGAAGAAGGCGCGCATTTGGTAAAATTCCTTTTGTGTCACAGGATCGTACTTGTGGTCATGGCATTGTGCGCAGCCAAGCGTGAGTCCGAGAAATGCACTTCCGACGGTGGCGGTCATTTCGTTTAGAACCATGTGGCGGCGCTCACTTTCCAGGTTGATGTCAGGCATGTCCTGTCCTGCGAGCAGGAAACCGGTGGCAATGGCTGCCTGCGGATTGTCAGGGCGCAATTGATCGCCGGCGATCTGGAACTGAACAAACTGGTTGTAGGGGAGATCCTCGTTCAATGCCTTGATGACCCAGTCGCGGTAACGCCAGGCATTGGGGCGGATTTTGTCGTGTTCGAAACCGTCGGTTTCAGCAAAGCGGGCAAGGTCCAGCCAATGCTGCGTCCAATGTTCCCCG
>CAYUXV010000082.1:0-4164 GCA_964448875.1 uncultured Verrucomicrobiota bacterium | reverse complement strand
TGTTTTGAGGATTACTCCGAGCTGCATTCATTCCGGAGGCAGATTGCGCAGAGGATTGCGCCGACGCTGGGGTCATCTGCTGGCTGGTCTCTGCGCGTGCCTCTCCGCTCTTTACATTTGAAGTCGCCGTGGAAACGGATGGTGAAAACGAACTGCTTGATCCTGCAGCGGCAACTGAATTGGGTGAGTTGGCACTTTTAGCAGAAGCAGATTGGGCTTCAGTGTTTTGAGGATTACTCCGGGCAACATTCACACCCGACACCGATTGTGCCGCGGATTGCTCAGAAGCGGCAGCCATTGGCGTCTCAAGTATGGATGTCCGAATCTGTTTGCTCATTTCCTGAACTGCAGAATCCTCTCCATTTAGCGAAAGAGTCATCACCTCATCACTTATGCCAACCTGACGCTTGCCAACAATGACCCAGTTTTTTTCATAAATGTACCAACCGGTAATGAGTGCGGAGAGAAACAGAACAAACAACCCAAACACGACATGCCTGCGCCTGATCCTCAGTCGGTCGGCCAAGAAATCAAATGCACACTCGACCATATTCAGCATGCTTCTGAGTCGAATATTCATTTGACCGTTATTATAACTCACTAGCCATTACTTTTGAGGAGTACTCGTATCCCAAGCGATATTGGCAGCAGGAAAACGTGCTTCGCTGCACGCTGCAAGAGCTGCCGTAGTCTGACCATGCAGCGCATCGGCATCACCCCGAATAAGCACTTTCCGCTCTGGGTTGTCCGCATAGGTTTCACGTAACAAAACGTGCAAATGATCCAAATCCACAGTTTCATCCCGAACAATATAAGATCCGCTCCTGATAACATTGATGATAAACGGCCGCTCCTTGCTGCTGAGAGAAGAGCCTCCATGGCGCGGCAACTGGACCTGCTCTTCACGTTCCTGTGCCTGAAAGGTGGTAGTAGCCAGGAAAAAGATGATCAGCGTAAACAGAATGTCGATCATCGGCGCGACATCTATCCCCGACCCTTGAGTTTCCTGTGCCTCAATCAATTTCATGTCAATACAGTCTGGGATTCACCTGCAGACTCATCGGAATCCCGATGTTGGCTTTCCGCATCGGCAATACCCCTCCCATTGGAGGCAAATATTTTCAAGAAAACCTTGGAATGTCGATTCAAATTCACTCCGATTTCATCAGTTTTCCGGTTTAACCAGTGAGAAACAAACAGGAAAGGAATAGCTATCGTCAAGCCGGTAGCCGTAGTCACCAATGCCTCGTAAATGCCCCTAGACAACAGTTCCACTTTATCACCACTGACTCCAGCCAACTCCACACTTTGAAAGGAAGAAATCATACCGTACACGGTTCCAAGCAGGCCGAGCAATGGCGCCACGGCCACTACAATCTGAAGCGGACGAAGCCCTCTCTTGAGAGCGCCAAGTTGCAGCGTTCCTTCCTGAACCAAGGCTTCTTCCATGGCCGACTTTCCTGCGTGTGATTCTTCCAGTGCAGCCTCGCATACCCGTGGGAACGCTCCTTTGTCTCGTTTATTGATTTCTTCTTCCAGTACTCCAGCCATTTGATCTGGCGGCACCGACAAATCACTTAAAAGCCTCTCGTCCTTACTGGCATCATTGGAAAACACGATCACATAAACCTGTACGCCCGCCTTGTAGAACCCATACAAAGCTAGAGCAGCAAGCGCCACCATCACCGCTCCACCCGTTTTCACCAAGACCCATAAAGACCGCTCTGTTTTTGTTTCCGATTTGGATGGGTCTTCGTCCTGCAAACCCGCATCCGCATTCTGGGCCGGCTTACCAGACGTATTATTTTGAGCAGAGACACTAGGAGGAACGAACAAGATTGCCGCGAAACACGCGGCAAAAAGGAAGTATTTTTTAACGTTTTCCATTTAAGATGAAGTGCTAACAAGCACTATTTTAGCAGCTTCAGCTCAGATGCAGCAGCAGCAGCGGCCTGGCTCTCGGGATAACGCTTAATAAGCCGCTCGAATTGTGCCCGTGCACCTGCCCTGTTATCTTTGCGCAACAGTGCTTGTGCCATTTCATACGCAGCCTTCGACTGCCACTGGGGAAATGCATAGAGTGTTTCAACCTTCGCAAATTCTGTAATTGCTTTGTCATATTGTTTTTGTTCCAGATAACACTCCCCAAGCAAAAACTGAGCCCTAGCCCCGGCGTCATCTCTCACACCATCTGCAACTGTCTTTTCCAGGGACTTGATCGCGTTTGGATAGTTTTCCTGATTTTGAAAAGACCAACCCAACCCTAGATAAGCTGTCCGGATTAATTTGTGTTTCGAGTAGGATTCGATGAAAGTTTCAAACGACTTCTGAGAATCAACCCAAAGCTCCAGTGCCGCCTTGCTCTGCCCGATACGCAGGAGAGCCTGCTCCTGCAGTCGAGACTGATTCGTTTGAGGCGGCACTTTAGCTGTTGCGGCAATCTCATAGTTTTTAAGCGCTGCTTTGTATTCCCTTTCTTTTGTCGCCCCCTGTGCTGCTATCGCAACCTGTCGACGGGCCTCCCCTGCCTGCCACGCTGCTGAAATAATGAGATCCTCGGTTGCATCATTCAACATATCCTCAAACGCTTTGGCGGATTCCGAGAAGTTCTTCCGATTAAATTGGACTATCCCAAGGCGATACAGTGCCAAGCGACGCAACCCCGCCTTGGGAGCAGGCTTTTTGTTTAGTAACACAGTAAGTCGGTTAACTGAATCGGCCCCACCTCCTTCACCGCCCGTTTCAAATTCAACTTCAGCCAATTCGAGGGCGACATTGTCAGCCAACGAACTGTTCGCATGCTGCTCAAGCAATTCTTTGTAGTAGGGAATCGCTTCGTCCGGCTTCGCCGCTGATCTTTTGCTCCAAGCCGCCTGGTACAGTGCCCGGTCATGTATTTTTGATTTCTTGGGCACCAACTCGAAACTCTTTATCGCGTCTTCCCACTTACTCAGTTCCATTTGCGCCAACCCCATGTTAAAGGCACCCTCATCCAATTTTTCATGTTCTGGAAAATCAGACACAAATTTTGACAAAGTTTTTGATGATTCACTAAACCGCGCCCCTTCAAACTCTGCAATACCCTGATACAGATTGCAGAGCGGAGTCAGGCGATGCTCCGAAGGGCCTCGAGCCAATCTGTCACCCAATGTTTTGAAACGCTTGGCCGCATCAATCGGCTTTTGGTTATCCAAGTCTGTCCAAGCCAGATAATAATCACCATCCGCCTTTAGGGGATGATTCGCCGGAATCTTTCGCAGCGGATTCTGAGCCTCCTTATAACGCCGAGCCTGATAATGAATGATCCCCAACTTAAGATTCGCACTGGGCAAGTGCGGGCTGTTCGGGCATTTCTTATCCAGAAGCTCGTAAGCCTCCACGGCTTGTTTCGTGTCCGGCTCTTTGAGACTTGAGTATGAAACACCCGCATTATGCAAAGCCACATCTGCATTAAGGGCTCTTTCGTTCCCCTTCGCAAACTGCATATATAATTCAGCCGCCCTGCTCCAATTTTTCAAGCGATGATGACTGTCAGCCACAAGGAACACTAATTGATCAAAAGATGTCTTTTCAGAACCCATCAGAGGTTCAAGAGCTTTCACAGACGCCATCCAATCTCCGCGGATATGTTGAAGTTTTCCAACGTAATACTGCGCAGTGTCCCTCATCTTATGCTTTGAATTGGCCTTTGCAAAACCGCCGAAGAGCTTGATGGCTTCATCAAGATGAGGTTTTTCCCCGGCGTAATAACTGTGGTAATAACACAATGCCTCATTGAAAGTTGCATCGGGCCGCTTGGAGTCCGATTTATATTTGTCTGCAAAATCATGAAAATTTTTCGCAGCAGATTCAAAATCCTTCAAATGATTCAGCCTAACCAAGCCAACCCGAAACAAGGCTTCCGACGCATCGCCACCCTTGATGTTTGCGGCAGCCTCATACGCAACCGCTGCTTCCTTGTATTTTTCTGATTTTTCGTGAGCCTCACCCGTAAGGACACGCACCCGCTGTTCCACTTGTGAGCCTTTAACCAAGCCTTCAAAAACATCCGCCTTCTCAACCACAGACTCCCAGTGCCCCTGCAAATAAGTCGCCATCAAAAGACCAATGAATACATCTCCAGCCAGTTGTTTCTTCTCTGCTAATTCCGGCTTACCCAGCCAG
>CAYUXV010000081.1:0-3144 GCA_964448875.1 uncultured Verrucomicrobiota bacterium | reverse complement strand
CATTGGCTGAGGGCATCGCAAAAGTAAATGATCGGGCACTGGGAAGAGCAATATCGAGAAGCTTCGAATCCGTTTTCCAGAAATAAAACTGATTACCAGTGGCTGTAACCGTAACGACCTCGCCGTGTTTGGGGTTAGTCGGCACCGCTTTACCCCCTTCAACCTTTAACGTGAAGGGTTGCTTGCCGTAGATAGCAGAAATGGTCACATCCCCCTTAGGTGTAGTGAAAGTTGTAGAACGTGAAGTTGCCTTGGCAAATGTGCCCCGGGCGCTTGCCCATTTCACAAACGGCTTACCGTCCTTTGATTCAGGTGCAGTAACATTGACCACAGTTTCGGGCTCATAAAACCCATAGCCACTAGTGTCGCCGGTGAAGGGGCGCTTGCCGCTGGCCACCTTCGCGATCTTGCCATCATTCACTTTAAGAACGTAATTAAAAGGGGTGCCATAGGTTTGGGAGAGCATCCACCCCATGCGCATGCCAAAAAATGCATGATCATTGCCTCGTGGTCGACTGATGTGGCCTTTACCGGGAATCATGGTGAAACGGCCGTAACCTCCAAAATCAAGATGAGACTGAAACAAGGGCAACTGTTCGGAAATTCTGGAGACATGATCCTGTGGACAATGCAGATTCCAGACTGCGGTATTGAGCGTCTTGAACGTCTCCTTGGTTTTACCTCTTCGAATCTCTCGGCAACCCCATGCCCCCAAGGGCATCATTGCCGCAATTTTGTAAGACCCGTCATTCCCACAGCCAACGCGCCAGGTGCCTTGACCACCCATGCTAAACCCGGTCACGTAAATTCGGTTCTCATCGATACTGACCTTACTCTTCACATGCTTTACGAGGCGCGCAAAGACGCCGGCATTCCCCCGGAGCACCGGTTTCACCGGCGAAACCAAAATGTACCCGATATAACCGGGAACATTGCGACTGTAGCCTGCATCGGTGGAACGGACATTATCCTTCAACCGGTCAGAAATCATGTTCCGCTTGCCCTTGTCAGGATGATCCCGACCACGACCGCCATGAAGCCAAAACACCAGCGGATAAGATTTCTTCGGGTCATAATCGTTGGGCACATAAACCGAATATTGATAGTCCCCCTTAGGAACCGCACCCTCAGCATGCGAGTAATTGTGAAACTTACCAGGAGTATAGTCTGCCGAATGGACATCTAAGGTTACGGTAAACAGACTGACTATTGTGAAATATATACAGATGCTCTTTTGCATGGGATAGATGGGTTAATTTAATTTTACTTCAGACTATGAAATTGTTTCATCTCTCCTAAGAGGCACGCCATGATTTTCGGATGATCAGCTGCGATTCATTAAATTTGCTTTAAATACCGCCAACGGGTTTAAATTTTGCGGATGATCCAGGGACTTGAATCAGTTCGACACGCAGCCCGGTTTTACCCCGTTTGGCACGGTCGATAGCGAAAGTCAGCGTCCTGCGTCCTTTACCCAAATGGATGGGTCGCGTGAAGTCTGTCACCTCCTTGCCTTCAACCCAAAGACGGAGTCCTTTGGCATCGTTAAGCTGTAGCTTTAGATTTCCGGCAATCAGAACGTTAATATATCCGCGGGCGTAGGCGACCTTGCCGCGACCGAGATCAGCCGCAGGCAGTTCTCCATTGACCATGCTATAGGCGGGCAGCCAGAGAGCTTTTGCGGAAAGGATTGGGCCCGGTTGATCTCCAGCTTTAATACGCCACTTGCGAATGACGGGGCTTTCATCATTGGCATAAGGGCCAGGGCGCCCCAGTAACGAGACGAACTTGGCCAGATCGAGAAATTCCTGACGTGTTTTCAACTGATCGGCAAGCCCGGCAGGCATGAGTGAGGGCATGGGTTTTATTTTGCGGACCTTACCCATCGGTATCTTGATCTCTTTGCCGCCTATAGCAGAATCCCGCAAGACAACCTCCTTTTCACTCTGAAAAGTGATCGTACCCATGTGAATCGCTCCATCGATTAAGGTAATCAATTTGTTTTCGTAATGCTGGGCAATGGCCTTGTTCGGTTGAAGTATGGCCTCAATAACATAATCGGTCTGGGCAGCCGCTCCCACCGCAACCAGATTGGGCCCGATGTGAGAACCCGCCGGCCCAATGGCATGGCAACTAAAACAAGCCAAGGCTTTACGGCGATACACGTTTTCACCCCGAACCGGATCACCCAACTTGGCAACATCAGCGGTGAGTGTCTTACGGTTTTCTTTAATCAATAAAGCGCTGAGCGATTTTGGGGTTGAGGGACGAAAGATGTTCTCAAGCGATTTGGGTAACTGTCCTGTGCGTCGATGGTACTCGGCCAATTGGTTCACCACCTGTGGATGTAGCTTCTTTCTCTCCAAAGCCCTGGTCAGGGCATTGCTTCCGCTCGATAGCCGGGTGAAAGCTTGAACGAGAGCCACTGGATCCGATTGACCGGGAGCCTGAACAAATAGTCCTGCCGAAGCTTCTGCTGCTTCTTCCAGATCGGTCACAATTAAACCAAACACAGCGAAATAACGTTCTAAAAGGCTACCATCTTGAGCAAGGCTTCTTAACGAATTTGTCGCTTCGGCTCCGTTCAATTGACCCAGAGAAACTGCTGCAGCTTGGCGGACAGAAGTAGCCCTTTTATCATCACACAATATTTTTAATAAATCAGGGTCTGAACCCTTCAATTGCCAGACTCCAAGATTGGCTATGGCAGAAGCCGCCACGGCATCATCCGTGTGATGGAGAAGCTCTTTCAGAGGAGAAACCCTTTGCCCAAGGGAAAAATCACCGCGCCGGCCTACCTGTGCCAAACCATCAAGCAGGACAAGCGTGACTCCAGGCGAAGTCTTCGCTCCTTTCTGGCCGAGGGAATCCACCACCATACGGGCCTGCCGAATGGTTCCATCAGAGATCAAACGATTCGCGATCGACCGAGTTTCCTCAAGGCCGGGAGTTTCCTTCTTTAAATAGGAGTCTAGACGTTTATCGAAACCAAGACCCGCCTCACGCTCCGCAAACTCCCGGTGGGATTCCTTATCAAACTTCAATTTTCCCGTTTCAAAGGCCGGACGCCAGTAGCGCTCAAGGGCGGTCACGGCCTGTGGAAGGGCAAGCGCGATAAACTTATCCTGTTTGTGATCCAGCACG
>CAYUXV010000080.1:0-18353 GCA_964448875.1 uncultured Verrucomicrobiota bacterium | reverse complement strand
CGTGTCTAACCCGGAATTCAGCATTAAATTCGGCGGACCGCTGAACGGCTGTGCCAAGCTGCCCGAGGGCATTCCGGAGTCCATCGGTTCGTACGCCTTACCAAGTTGTCCCGCCGTGCCGTAATGCCCACGAACGCCGCGCTGACCCGCCTGCGGCACTGTCACATACCCGGGCAAACCCGGCACGCGCCCACCACATTCCTTGGCCACCCCCGCCCCCATCCCGGGATGCACTCGATTGACATCATTGGTGGTCGTATTCGCACCCTTCAGCGTCCAACCTGTCAACGTCATGTGGATGGCCGTCTCGTGACTAGGTGAATCAACGTATGCGCCCCGAATCAAATTGAACTTGTGCATCCGCTTGGCCAAAAGCGGCAAATGCTCTGCGAAACGCACCCCAGGCACGCTCGTTTGAATTTCCCCAAACTCACTCTTGTAAGCCGTTGGCGCTTCCGGTTTGGGATCAAAACTCTCGTAGTGAGAAAGTCCGCCCTGGAGAAAAATCACAATGACCTGCTTTGCCGGTGCATCCTTTTTTGCCTGCGCCTTGAGCAACCCAGGCCACATCATCGCCCCCGCAAACGCACCGCCACCCTGAATCCACTGACGACGGGTCAATGTAGCGGGGTGGTTTTTGTGGTCTAGATTTGCCTTCATAACACGCCACTCACTACAGTAATTTTATGACGATTTATGTAGCCAGTCGATTCAAAATCGACTGCCCTAAATCAACTCGCCAATCGGCTTTCCGGTGGGCAGATAAGGGAAAGGGCGGCCGAGCAAATCATGGAATACCTCATCCGATTGCACTCCAAGTTGGCGATAAATAGTCGCCAATATATCGTTGAACGGAGTCGGCCGATCCTTGGGGACATCACCCGCCTTGGTGCTTGAGCCAACCACCACACCACGCTTCAGCCCTCCGCCGGCAAGCATCACCGAACATACCTGATTCCAATGGTCGCGGCCACCGGCCTTGTTGATTTTCGGCGTACGACCGAATTCACCGTACACTGCAACCAACGTGCTATCCAGCAGGCCACGTTCCTCCAAGTCGTCGAGCAGCGTACTGATTGCTCGATCAGTCGGCGGCAACAACTTGGTTTTCATCGTTTTGAAAATGTCGGTGTGATTGTCCCAGTCCTGGCCTCCTGTTTGATTGAGATTAAAATTAACCAATGTAAAAGGCACACCCGACTCCGCCAAACGACGTGACAACAATGCCTGCTGTCCCCACGAATGCCTTCCATACCGTTCGCGAACCTTTAATGGCTCTCGGCTCAAGTCAAAAGCATCCGCAGCCGTCCCTCCGGCCAGCATCTCCAAGGCACGTTGGTTATAGGCATCCAGTTTCTCTGCTGCCGCATCCAATCGATTCACGCCGCGTAACAATGCAAGGCGATCGATTAAACGTCGGGTACCCATTCCGGCATTGAGTTTTAAATCCCCAGGACCACTGAAGGCCTCCTTTGGATCAGCCAAGGGCATGCCTGAATCCATGGGTTCATAAGCTGTGCCCAACATGCCTGCTGTGCCGTAATGTACGCGCACACCCAACTGACCCGACTGTGGAACCGTAACATATGCAGGCAGCTTTCGCGCGCGATCACCACATTCCTTCGCTACCACAGCACCCATCGCCGGATGCACACGGTTCACGTCCTTGGTAGTAACGTTTGCGCCATCTAGTTTCCATCCAGTCAAAGTCATATGGATCGCTTCCGCATGGTCTGGCGCATCAACGTAAGTGCTACGAATCAAATTGAACTTGTGCATTTGCTTTGCAAGGAGCGGTAGATGCTCCGAAATCCGCACACCCGGCACACTCGTACGAATATCTCCAAATTCACTTTTGTAAGCCAACGGAGCCTCTGGCTTGGGATCAAAACTCTCGTAGTGAGAAAGTCCGCCTTGGAGAAAAATCACGATCACCTGCTTTGCCGGCGCATCCTTTTTTGCCTGCGCCTTGAGCAACCCGGGCCACATCATCGCCCCGGCTAGAGCCCCACCGCCCTGAATCCACTGACGGCGGGTCAATGTAGCGGGGTGGTTTTTGTGGTCTAGATTTGCCATAGCGCCCTCTTCGGCAGTCCTAATGAGTTTTACCCACGATCCGGCTATTCACAAGCTTGGAATTCCAATTGCACTGGCTGTTCCTTTTCGTTGTCAGCTTGTCAAATTGCAAGACACAGATAGGGTGGTTCTTGTGGAAGCGATCAGCCAAATTAAGAACCTCTTTAAGCAAAGAGGGCATCAAGCCTATGGTGAAGGCGTAACAGAACTGCAACACGCGCTCCAAGCAGCTCACTTGGCCGTACTGGATAATGCCCCTGACCATCTGATCGTCGCTGCGCTACTGCATGACATCGGTCACCTATTGCACGGATTACCCGAAGATATAGCTGAAAAGGGCGTTGATGGTCATCACGAGCAGATCGGCGAAAAGTGGCTGAAGCAACGATTCGACCCCGAGATTTCACAACCTGTACGTCTACACGTCACTGCCAAACGTTACCAGTGCACTGTCAATCCGGATTACCTAGAGCAACTCTCACCTGCATCAACAAAGAGCTTTGTTCTTCAGGGAGGCAAAATGGACGGAAACGAAATAACCACTTTTGAGAGTAATCCCTTCTTCAAAGATGCACTAGAACTTCGAACATGGGACGACAACGCAAAGAATCCGAAAATGAAAACTCCACCACTGGAGCACTACCTGCCCCTGGTTCAAGTTGCCCTTGTTTCTGGCTGAACAAGCCAATAGCCTTATTGCCGTGAACAATCTCCTTCGCCTATTTTTGTCATTATTTGTATGGGCAACTTTGGTTGATTCCCGGGCCGACAACCTTCCGCCCAAACCCAACTTTGTTCTCATCATGTGCGACAACTTGGGCTATGGCGACATAGAGCCCTTTGGCAGCAAACTGCACCGCACACCCAACCTCAATCGCATGGCACGCGAAGGCCGTAAACTCACAAGCTTTTACAGTGCCAGCGGAGTATGCACTCCCAGCCGCGCGGCACTAATGACCGGTTGTTACCCACGACGTGTTGGGCTGGACTGGACGCCAGAGGATGGCCATGTGCTACGTCCGGTTTCCCCCAACGGCCTGCACCCCAATGAAGTCACCATTGCCGAGGTTTTGAAAAAGGCCGGCTACGCAACCGCCTGTATTGGCAAATGGCATCTGGGCGACCAACCGGAGTTTTTGCCCACACGACAGGGCTTCGATTATTTCCTTGGCTTACCGTACAGCGACGACATGACCCGTGCCACCGGCCAGCGCATTGGTGAGCGGCTGCGTGGCAATCAATGGCCACCGTTACCGTGGATCGAAAATGAAAAAGTCATTGAGGCACCCGCTGATCGCAATCAGATGACCCAGCGCGAAACCGCTGCCGCGCTTAAATTTATCAATGCCAACAAAGACAAACCATTCTTTCTTTATATTCCGCACAATATGCCCGGCAGCTCGCGCCAGCCGTTTTCCAGCGAGCGTTTTCGCGGCAAATCCAAGAACGGCGCGTGGGGCGATGCAGTAGAGGAACTCGACTGGGCCGCTGGGCAAATTTTTGCTGCGCTCAAAAAACATAAAATCGACGAACGTACGATTGTTATTTGGACCAGCGACAACGGCGCACCTCGTCGCAACCCGCCCCAAGGTAGCAATCAACCTCTTGGTGGCTGGGGCTACACCACTGCCGAGGGTGGCATGCGCGTGCCGGTTATCGTTCGCTGGCCTGGTAGCATCACTGCCGGTAGTACCAGCGATGAACTCTCCTCACTGATGGATCTTCTGCCTACATTTGCCCAGCTTGCCGGAGCAAAATTGCCCCACAAAATTGACGGCAAAAACATCTGGCCACTCTTGAGTCAACCCAACGCCAAGACACCGCACGAGTTCTTTTACTATTACCACACCCAACAACTTGAGGCCGTCCGTGATGCCCGTTGGAAACTTTATCTACCATACACTCCCGCACACAAAGGCGCAAAACGCAGGCAGCAACCGATACTTTATGATGTAAAAACCGATATAGCAGAAAAACACGACGTAGCTGCCCTGCATCCCGATATCGTAAAGCACCTAACCTTAGCAGCTCAATTTGCGCGCAAGGATTTGGGCGATGGCAAACAAAAGGGCGCCAACACCCGGCCAGTCGGCACTCATAAAAGCCCCCAGCCGCGCCTGAAATAACGTTTGATTGCGGGTATATACTGATTGATGAATCGCACTACATTCCCCTTGCCATTGATGCCCAGCAGCCTAGCCTTGGGGAATCCACCAATTGGAAAAGCTTATGAAAACATCCGTCTCACGTCGTCGTTTTGTTAAAAATACCGTTACCGCTGGCGCGGCAACTGCGATTGCGTTTCCATCCATCCTGCACGCCAAGGATACGCAAAAGAAAATCACCGTTGGTGTTATTGGGCTCAGCCGTGGCATGGGACATGTCAGCAAATATATTGAGGCCTCAAACTGCGAGGTAGCATATATGTGCGACGTCGATCAGCGACGCATTGCAAGCGGACTGAATCGCGCCAAGACCAGCCTTAAAAAATTCCCTCAAAAGAAAGATCCAAAAGGTGTCGATGACTTCCGAAGAATTCTTGATGACAAGTCTATCGATACCGTCTCCATCGCCGCGCCAAATTTTTGGCACACACCCATGGCTGTCCTAGCCATGGAGGCCGGCAAACATGTGTATGTGGAGAAACCGGCCAGCCAGAATGCGAGAGAGGCGGAGTTAATTGTCGCAGCGGCAAAGAAATACAAAAAGAAGGTGCAGATGGGCAACCAACGACGGAGCCAGCCAGGCATCATCGAAGGCATCGAGCGAGTTAAGACAGGCGAGATTGGAGAACCACTTTATGCGCGTTGTTATTACGGGGGCAGTCGTGGAAGCATCGGCAAGGGAAAATTTGTGAAAGTGCCCGATTGGCTTGGCAAAAAAGGCTGGGAGCTTTGGCAAGGACCGTGCCCGGACCGGCCGTACAAGGACAATCTTGTCCTTTATAACTGGCACTGGCATTGGGGTTAAGGCGGCGGCGAAATGCAAAACAACGGACCACATTTTATGGACGTGGCACGCTGGGGGCTGCAGGTGGATCATCCCAAGCGCGTGACAATGCATGGCGCGCGGTATCATTTCGATGACGATCAGGAAACGCCGGACACGGGTTATGCAACGTATGACTTTGGCAAGGTGGGCATCGGCTGGGATCAGAGCAGCTGCCATCCACGAAAGCAGGAAGCACGGCCATTCTGCACGTTTTATGGCAAAGGCGGCTCACTGGAAATTCATCATGCCGGCTACAAGCAGTTCGACAAGGCCGGCAAGGAAGTGAAGGTCAATCCCGGTAAATGGGACGACGGTTTCCACTTTGGCAATTTCCTAAATGCAATCCGTACGGATGAAAAATTGAACTCGGAAATTGGCGACGCACAGATCAGCACCCGCCTGACTCACCTAGCCAACATAGCCTACCGTACAGGCCGTACCATCAACGTAGACCAAAAGAACGGCAAGATTATCGGTGATGAAGCGGCGGTGAAGGAATACTGGGGCCGCGAGTATCGCAAGGGTTGGGAGCCTAAGATTTAATTACGCCACTGCTTCCACACAACGCCCACAGATCTCCGGATGATCACTATGCTCTCCCACGCTGGTTTCCCAGCGCCAGCATCGTTTGCACTTGGCGCCTTCTGCCTTGGTGACGGTGTAAGTCGGCGCCTCGGCATTTTCCTCCTCAACCAATTCAAGCTGCGAGACATTAATTAATTCGCGCAAGGGTTCGGCGTGGGCCAGAGCTGTCTCAAGATCGGCAGGCTTGCCACTGATGGAGACACGTGCCTCAAGAGCTTTCCCGATGAGTTTTTCCTGACGCGACTTCTCTAGCTCCGCCAGCGCAGGTTCACGATGAGAAAAAAGGTTTTGCCACACGGTCTTTTCTTCATCAGATAACTCCAACTTATCTGCTGGCCAATCGGCGAGATGGACTGAGCCGGCGTTGTCACCCGGTAAAAATTCCCATGCCTCCTCGGCGGTAAAAACGCAGATGGGCGCAAGCAGGCGGCTGAAGGCGGCACAAAGTCGATGCAAGGTGGTTTGGGCAGCACGACGGCGGGGTGCATTGGCAGCGTCGGCATAAAGCCGATCCTTAACGCAGTCATGATAGACGGCGGATAACTCCACTGTCACAAACTGGCTAATGCGCTGGTAGACAACATGGTATTCGAAGCGTTCGTAGGCTTCTGTCACATCACGCTGCACGGCAGCAAATTGATCCAGGATCCATCGGTCCAGACCGGTTAGGGCGTCATCAGAAACTGCGTCGGTGGCTGGATCAAAATCGTACAGGTTACTCAGTTGATAGCGCAGGGCGTTACGTAGATTGCGATAGGTTTCGGCAACCTTCTTGATCCGCTCGTTGCTAACAATGATATCGTTGCGAAAATCTTGTGAAGCCACCCAAAGCCTAACAATATCCGCGCCGTATTCACCAATGTAGGCCTCACTGGTTTGTGGTTTGGCGTAGCTGCCCTCACGGCTCTTGGCAATTTTCTCGCGATCGGCATCCACCATAAAGCCATGCGTAAGCACTGTTTTGAAAGGCGGGGCACCATTGCCAGCAAGCGAAAGTAGCAATGAACTCTGAAACCAACCGCGATGTTGATCGCTTCCTTCGAGATAAACGTCCGCTTGCCAATTTTCTGCCCCATCTTTCTCGGCGTGATATAATTCCTCACGCTGCATGATGACCGAGCGCGAGCTGGAACCCGAATCGATCCACACATCCAGCGTGTCCTGTGATTTACCGGTGGGATCAGCACCGGCCCAGTCCTCAGGTTTTATATCGGCCCAGAGGGCGCCGGCATCGCGTTCAAACCAAACATTTGAGCCATGATCTTCAATAAGGTCAGCCGTCTTGCGCACAATGCGGGCATCAAGAATGGGTTCACCTTCAGCCGAATAAAACGCCGGGATAGGCACACCCCAGGATCGTTGGCGGCTGATACACCAGTCTGGGCGCGACTCGACCGCACCCTGGATGCGGTTTTGGCCCCAACTAGGCACCCAGTTCACCTCGTTGATAGCCTCAAGTGCTTGTTGGCGGAAATTCTCGTGGTCAATCTTGATAAACCACTGGTCCATGCCACGGAAGATGACAGGCGTCTTACTTCGCCAACAGTGCGGGTAGCTGTGGGTGTAATTCTCCTGATGCACCAAAGCGGTCTTCTTCTGTAATAACGCAATGACGGCCTCGTTCGCCTCGCTTTTTCCCTTCTTCTCCAAGATGGATTTACCGAGTAGATCAGCGGGCATTTGCTCGGTCTCTGGAAGGTCGTCGGTATGGGTAAATTGTCCATTGTCATTAACCGGACAGTAGATAGGCAGACCTTGCTCACATCCAAGATGGTAGTCATCCATACCGTGCCCGGGTGCAACGTGCACAAAACCAGTTCCGGTGCTGTTTTCGACAAAATTGTCGCCGGCAAAGAGCTTGGCGGTCTTGTCAATGAACGGATGACGATATTCAAGCGTGCCGACTTCATCACCCTGCAGAGACTGCACCTCTTCGACATGCTCCCAGCCACAAGTCTCTGCCACCTTGGGCAGCAGCGTGCCCTCGACAATGTATACCTCACCGTTGACACGCAACTTTTTGTAGATGAATTTCGAATGATATGCGACAGCGAGGTTGGCGGGCAGCGTCCATGGTGTGGTCGTCCAGATGATTAGATATGTGTTGTCCTCACTGACAACCGGAAATTTTACAAACACGCTCTGGCTGATGTGGTCCGCATATTCTACTTCCGCCTCCGCTAGCGCCGTGCGACACGGGATGCTCCAGTAAACCGGCTTCTTACCGCGATAAACAAAACCCTTCTCGACAACGTCCGCAAATAAACGCAGTTCCTCAGCCTCGTATTTCCTATCAAGGGTCAGGTACGGGTTTTCCCAGTCGCCAAAAACGCCGAGGCGCTTGAATTGTCCGCGCTGGATATCAATGTACTTGCGAGCATAGGCCTCGCAGGCTTTTCGGATGTCAGCAGAGGTCGCGTCCTTACGCCCTTCCTTACGCAAATCCTGCACCACCTTGAACTCAATGGGCAATCCGTGGCAGTCCCAGCCAGGCACATATGGCACGTTTTTTCCGCGCATAGTCTGGAATTTCAGAATAATGTCCTTAAGCGTCTTGTTGAGCGCGGTGCCAATATGCACATCTCCATTGGCAAAGGGTGGCCCGTCGTGGAGCACAAAAGTTTCCTGAGCTTTCGAATGGCGTTCGCAAATTTGCCCGTAAATATCGTTTTTATACCAGCGTGCTAACCGCTCCGGTTCACGCTCCACCAACCCGGCTTTCATGGGAAAACCGGTCTGCGGCAGGTTGAGAGTGTCCTTGTAATTAGTGTCTGACAAGGGCGGGACGCTAGCAATGAGGCGGGTTTGTGTCAATTGGACGCAATCAGCTTATCAATGGCATCCAGTAGGTACACTATAATTGATTGCGCCTAAAAACTTCACCCTTAGCTCCTAAATCTAAAAAACCCTAATAAACTCGGTCGCTGGAAAACCATTTACTGACACCACACTCCTCTGCACAATTAAGCCCCCTGATATGAATGTACATCACCTTGAGCTATATTACTTCGTTGCAAAGTATAAGGGAATTGCCAACGCGGTTCGCAACATTCCTTACGGCATTCAGCAGCCCGCGGTGAGTGCGCAGGTGATACAGCTCGAAAACGACCTAGGCACACCCTTGTTTCAAAGACGTCCATTTGAACTCACTCCAGCGGGAGAAGAATTATATGAATTCATCCAACCGTTTTTTGAAAACCTTGATCCAGTAAGTGAAAACATCCGGGGCGGAGCTGCGCAGACCATTCGAATTGGTGCATCACAAATTGTACTGAATGATCATCTGCCAGAATTACTTTTGGATGTGAGGCGAGATTTTTCCAATCTACGACCAATGCTTCGTGATGGCATACAGCCGCAAATAGAAGCATGGCTGCTGACAGATGAAATTGATCTAGGAGTAACAGTGATTGATTCCAAACCAGCGGCAGAGCTAAAAAGCGAAAAGCTTATCGAGTTACCCATGGTGCTTCTGGTCCCGAAGAAATCAAAAATTAAATCAGCTGAGGAAATCTTCAACCAAGATCGTATCTCCCAGCCGCTTATCAGCCTGCCCCAAAGCGAAGTGCTTGTGAAGGTATTCCAGGCCGAAATGCGGCGGCGTAAGATAGACTGGCCAATCGGTATGGAGATGAACGCGCTGAACCTTATCAATACCTACGTGGCACAAGGATTTGGCTTTGGACTCACACTCCAACTTCCCAAAAACAGACCACCCGCGGGTTTGAAACAACTGCCACTTGAAGGTTTTTCCGAAATAAACATCGGAGCATTGTGGCGCGGCAAACTATCGCCTCTTGGCCAAGCCCTGGTATTACGACTAAAACAATACGCAAAGTCGCTTTAGCGTTCCATTCGCGACGTGACTTTCGGACTGTTTCAGGACAAAGTCCGATCATTCATGGGTAAGTCAGGCAAAAAATCTGTAGCGCGGAGCGGCCGTTTTGCCGCCGGAGCGGCACGAGAGGCAAATGCCTTCACTGCGTCGATCGGCTTTGATTTCAGACTGGCAAAGTATGATATTGCCGGCTCCATTGCACATGCTCGGATGCTTCAGCATGTTGGATTGCTCAAGAAAAAGGAGTTAACAGCTATCGAGAAAGGGCTGCGAGCAATTGAACGACAAATTAAAAAAGGTAAATTCAAATGGCGCACAGAGCTTGAAGACGTGCACATGAATATTGAGTCAGCGCTTACTGAAATCACACCCGCCGGCGCAAAGCTACACACAGGACGCTCACGCAACGACCAGATAGCACTCGATACACGCATGTGGCTTTGCGACGAGATTTGTGAACTAACCAATGAAACTCACGACCTTCAATTGGCACTAATCGAGCTGTCTGAGAATAACTTAGACGTCATTATCCCGGGTTACACTCACCTGCAACGCGCCCAACCGATCCAACTCGCACATCATTTATTGGCTTACGTAGAAATGTTCGAGCGAGATTATGAACGGCTAATTCAATGCCTGGAACGAGTTAATGTCTGTCCACTTGGTAGTGGTGCCATTGCTGGCAGCACGTTACCGCTTAATCGCGAATTCGTAGCTCGTGAATTGGGATTCGTCGATGTGCATGGAAAGCCTATGCTTACACAAAACTCTATGGATGCAGTAGCTGACAGGGACTACATCGTAGAATTCTGCAGTGTTGCTGCACTTCTGGCGGTACATCAATCGCGGCTGTGCGAAGACCTAGTTTTGTGGTCGAGCAAGGAATTTGGTTTCATTGAGATTGGCGACGCATACACGACGGGCTCGTCACTTATGCCACAAAAGAAAAATCCGGATATTTGTGAACTGGTACGCGGCAAAACGGGCCGCATCACGGGCAACTTGGTTTCACTTTTGACTATGTTAAAGGGACTTCCTTTGACTTATAACAGCGACTTACAGGAGGACAAAGAACAGCTCTTTGACACCTGTGACACTGTGCGCGCCACCGTACGCATTCTGGCAGCAATGCTACGCGATGTTACATTAAACAAAGACGCCTGTAACAAAGCAGCTAGCGATCCAAACTTGCTGGCTACTGATCTGGTGGATTGGCTGGTCGAACAAGACACGCCCTTCCGTAAGGCACATCATATAGTCGGGGCGGCGGTTGCAATGGCAGAAAAACTAGACAAACCCATAAATGCTTTGACCGCCAACGAGTTAAAAAAAATAGATAAGCGACTAACTAAAAAAGCATTAGAGGTGTTCAGTCTGAAGACGGCTCTTGACCGACGCACGACCATCGGTTCTCCAGGCACACTGGAACTAAAACGACGGCTAACACATTGGCACAAGTTCCTACGCCACTGACATGGCGAACGCCAACGAACTACTTGGACCCGTACTGCGGGATGTCTCGCGTTCATTTTACCTGACACTGCGCATAATCCCTCGCCCTGTTCGCCGCCAAATTGGATTAGCTTACTTACTGGCACGTACTACTGATACCATCGCTGACACCGACCTCGTTCCTCCTGAATTACGAATCGAGAAACTACGACAGTTTCGGGAGCGCATCCGGTATGCCGACGCACTTCCGGTAGAATTTGGAGAACTTTTACATCATCAGGAAAATCATGCCGAACGCGTAATACTAGAGCGAAGCCACGAATCACTCGGATTATTGGATGAAATATCGCCAGTCGATCGAGGCCAAATACAGTTCGTGCTCGAAACCATTACCCGAGGGCAAGAGCTGGATCTAAAACGGTTTGGCGATGGCCAACGATTACGTGCTCTAGAAACCCGAGCCGAACTGGACGATTATACATACCGGGTTGCGGGTTGTGTCGGAGAATTCTGGACAAGAATGACCCGAACGCACTGTTTTCCAAATACAGATCTCAATGAAGATTCTTTCCTCTCCGATGCCGTTCGATTTGGAAAAGGCCTTCAGTTGGTAAACGTGTTACGCGATATTCCACGCGACTTGAGTAATGGCCGATGCTATATACCGACAGAGGAACTGTCGGAGATTGGATTGCAACCAGAAGATCTGCTCAAAGTGGATTCTTGGAGCAAACTAGAACCACTCTTCAGCAATTTGCTGACTAAAGCACGCGCACATCTCACTGCTGGCTGGCGTTACACCAACACGATACCATTCAACCAATACCGCTTACGACTTGCCTGTGCTTGGCCAATACTAATTGGGTTAGTCACACTGGAAAAAATGCGCAGCACAAACCCCCTACAGGGAAAAATGCGGGTGAAGGCTTCCCGCAGCGAAGTGCGCAGCATTATCTGGAGCTCAACATGGCGTTTACCTTTCCGCCGCACTTGGGGAAAGTTGTTCACAAGCATCTGATTGCGATTGAAAGCTTTTCGTTTTTGGCCATTATTTTTGAAGGAGGTTATGTTTGGTATAAAACATACAGGTATAATGTGTTTGGTGCTTTTGTCTCTTCTGCACTCTCTATCAATTGGAGCAAGCAATATCCAGTCACCAGTGAATCAGCAGCAAGCTCGTGCAGATGCATTGCGTAGAGTAAAAATGGAATCCCGGTTGCAAAGCATGGATATTGAATACATCAAGCACCGTTGGCTTATAAAAACGACCGCACTTAAAGAACTCTCCCAATCTGCCAAAGCGAAACAGACAAAAGTCAACCTGCTTGCCTCTAAAAAGCGCGGAGACCGACAGTTTGAAACTCTAAATAAAACGCGTGTTTTGACAGAAACACAGGCAATTGAAAAATTCCTAAAGGAACGACGTAAAGCAGAGGATCAGGCTATTGCGGCGGTGGTAAGACAAATGGAAAATTTGGATTCGAATTTTCGCGATAACGCACTGAGACAAGCGAAGCAGTCTATCGAACATACCCCTGGATCAACTAAAAATAATCTCATAAACTTACCGGAACTGGAAGGAGCACTGCCTATGTCCTACCCGCAATATCTTCCACCTGGTCCCAATCAGCGGTTTGGCCAAGTACAGTATGCAAAAACAACAAATAATACAGGCGTTCCGCCGGCCGTCGGCAGGTTGGCTGAGAGTGAGACTGCACGCAGGTTGAACGCACAACCCAAAAATTTCAATCAAGCTGAACTGCGCTCAGCACGTAAAAAAGAGGCTCTTCAAAAAGTGATAACGACGGCAAATAAAGTAAACGAAGCTCGAAAAAAAGAGGCTTCAAAATCAAAAAGTCAGCGATTAAAGGAGCTGCTGAATCTTTATCTCAGCGATAAGATTACAGCTGGAGACTATTATAAGCAGCGAGCAATAATCAGAGCTGATCAATAGTTTTAGTCGCGTTATCACTCACTGTTTTATAAATTCTTGCACTTGTGAAGGATTCTTACCGTTTATAATTACAATTTCTCATGCATGATTTCCGACATATAGGAGGTAAGCTGCATTGCGAAGGTGTTGCAGTCGAATCCTTGGTAAAGCGGTTTGGTTCGCCACTTTACATTTACTCACAGTTAACCCTGACAAACCACTTCAACAAACTCACAGAAGCACTTTCGTCACTTGACCACTTGGTTTGCTTCGCAATGAAATCAAATTCCAATCGTGGTGTTTTAAGCGTGATGGCTAATCTTGGCAGCGGATTCGATATCGTAAGCGGGGGAGAATTGGAACGTGCTATAAATGCCGGAGGAAATGCACAAAAGTGCATTTTTTCAGGTGTAGGAAAGACCGAAGAAGAGATTAAGCTAGGTCTCCGCAAGGGAATTTATGCGTTCAACGTGGAAAGCGAACCTGAACTGGCACGCATTGATCGGGTCGCACGGAGACTCAAAATGAAGGCACCAGTAGCTATTCGAGTCAATCCAGATGTGGACGCGAAAACACACGCAAAAATCACAACAGGAACTTACGACAACAAGTTTGGGATTCCATTTGAAAAGGTCCGTGGTGTGTATGCACGAGCAACCAAAATGAGAAACATATGGTTACGTGGACTACAGATGCACATCGGATCGCAATTAACAAAAATAAAACCTTTCGAGACTGCGGTTCGAAAAGTCATCCCGCTGGCATTGTATTTAGAGAAAAAGTATAATTTGGAATTCTTCAGTATTGGTGGCGGGATGGGAATTGTCTACGAACAAGCACTTGAAAGTGGCGAGGCGAGTTGGTGGAAAAAAAGCACGGCTCGTAATATTTTAACACCATCCAAGTATGCGACCACACTCGTGCCATTACTAAAGCCTCTTAGGATGCGCATCCTTGTAGAACCCGGTCGTTTTATCTCAGGCAACGCGGGCATTCTAGTTACTCGTGTGGAATACGTGAAACAAACAGGAAAAAAGAATTTTGTTATCGTGGATGCGGCGATGAACGACCTTTTAAGGCCAGCATTTTATGAAAGCTACCACGAGATCGTTCCGATACTGCGCAAAGGCGGCTCACTGGTAAAGTCGGATGTGGTCGGGCCTATTTGCGAATCGGGTGACACTTTTTGCAAGGACCGCCCCTTACCACGTATAAAAGAAGGCGAATATCTAGCGATGCTGAGCGCAGGCGCTTACGGTTTCGTAATGGCGTCTACATATAATACACGACCAATGGCTGCGGAAGTGTTGGTTAAGGGTAAACGCGCAGCAGTGGTACGAAAACGACAGGCTGTTGAGGATGTGTGGGCAGGCGAAAAGGCCGCACCTTGGCAAATTTAAAATCTCAGCAGATCAACAACACTTATTTCGCCGCTGTTTTGGTGTCCTTTGTAACCGCAGCGGTTTTCAGCTTTTCGTAAGTTGTTTTCAACTCCTTAAGTTGGCTTTCCTCCCTCAATAGTTCATCAGCAAGCTTATTGGCTTCCTCGGTCTTGGCTTTGACCGTCTTGCCTTGCGTATCGATAGTCTGCGTAAGCTGTTGCATGCGCAGGGCGTGATCCTTTTCGACATTTGCGTGCGCAGCTTGAGCAGCGCTCGAGGCCTTCCTCATTCCAGCAAGCTTTGCTTCCACAGGCTTCTGTCTATCCGTCATCATCTTGTTCAGAGCAGCCTTGGCGCTCTCGGCACCGATTTTTCGGGTGTCAATTAGTGCCTTTGCGACGTTGGCGAGGGCGGTCATTTTGGAGACATTATCCGCAGCGGTCTTGGCCGTAGCCTCAGCAGTCCTGGCAACCTGATCAGCAGCAGCAACTGGCTTGGCGGTCTCGGCCAATTCAGCGTTGATTCGCGCCATCACCTTGGAGCCAGCGTCCTTGGCGGCAGTTAACTCGGTGGCGGTTGCAGCGGTGGCAGCCTGTGCGGCCTGCGCGGGCTTTTGTTTGCCGGTTACCAGCTTGTCCAGTGCCGCTTTTGAGGCATTGGAAGCATTACGCTTGGAGGTAGCATCGGCTGCCTTGGCCTTGTGGTCCGCCTGAGTCTTGGTGAGGCTGACCGTCGTGGTGTTCATCAGGTCTTGCGTGTCGTTGGTGACCTTGATGGCTGCCTTGTGCGTGGCATCGGCCTTGGCCACCTCGACTTTCACGGCAGCCAATTCCTTCTCCGCCTTGGCCTTGTTAAGGGGAGCGGCAGCCGCGGCGGCATCGGCCTTAACAACAATGGCGCGAATGGCCTTCTGCTTCCCAGCAGTAAGTTTATCTAGTGCGGCCTTGGCGGTGTCAGCAGCCTTGCGCTTGGCATCAGCAACAGCCTTCTGCTTGACATCCTTGGTCGCGGCGACCTCGGCGGTTTGCGCGACAGTCTCTGCCATAAGATATGCCATCAGCGCGGCCTTCACCTCGGCGTTCGCAACAGTCAGTGCTTTGTCAGCGTTGGCCTTGGCAACAGGTGCCTCTTTGGCTGCCTTAACCATTGAGGCAAGCTTGGTCTCGGCGGGTTTCTGCTTGTTGGCAATCAGGCCATCGTAGACAGCCTTGGCGGCAGTTTGTGTCTTTTGCTTGGCTGCAAGATCGATTTTTTGTTTCGCCAGATCCGCAGCTTGCTTGTCCATCATCGCCTTGGCAGCGGCAGAGGTGGTCTCGGCAGCCTTCGCGGCCTTGTCGGCTGTCTGGAAAATGGTATTGGAGGTTTTGACCTCGGTATTGATGGCCGCAAGTGCCTTATCAGTATTGGCCTTGGCGGCAGCAGACTGTGTTTGCGCCTTGGCAAGCGCAGCCATGATGGCCTCAGCTGGCCCACGCTTCTCGGCAGCCTGCTTGTCATAGGTAGCCTTGATGGCGGTGGCCTTGTCACGGGCAGCCTTTCCAGTAGCAGCGGCCTTGGCGGAATCGACCTTGGCCTTCTCAACATTTGCAAGAGCCGCCTTATAGCTCGTCTCGGCAGCCGCCACGGCCTTTGTTGCGGCATCGACTTTCGTTTGTTCCTTGGCAACTTCTGCCTTCGCTGCGGCAAGCTCCTTCTCGGCAGCTGCCATGTTGGCTTGAGCCTGCTTGAGAGCTTCGGCACTCTTGGCTTTTACGGCAGCGAGATCAGTTTTCTTTAGGGTATCAAGATCAGTTTGGGCGGAAGCTACGGCAGCAGTAGCCGCCTTAGCGGCAGCAGCTGCACTAGCGTACACGTCCTTCTTTGCGGCAAAGGCACTACGGGCATTGTACAAAGCACTATAAACCTTGCCCACCTCTAGGGATTTTGACTTCTTGTCGGCTGCAGTAGCAACTACTTTGGCAGCATTAAGCTTCGTGCGCGCGGCAGCCGCCTGTTTATTATAACCATCAATCTGCTTACCAAGGGTTACCTTGCCGGCCTTAGCAGCATTCTGAGCATCAGTAACGCCCTTAGCGGCTGCCTTGTTTACAGCTTCGCTTTTAGCCACTTCGCCATTGACGGTAGTTAGAATCTTGTCAGCAGCTGATTTTGCGGCAGTTGCATCAGTCAACGCCTTAGCCGAAGCCGCAAAATTAGCTTGCGAGGGCTTCTGCTTATTTTCAATTAACTTGCCAAGCATGATCTTGGCGTTTTCAGCCGTTTTTTTCTTTTCGGCGTTATTGGTATCGTCCTTTGCTGCTTTATCTGCAACAGCAAGGGCATCAGTTGCTTTCTTGACCTCAGCTGCAGCGGAGGTAAGCACCTTCTTTGCAGCAACATTTGCATTTGTGGTGGCGCCAACAAGCTTAGCGGCAACCACAACCTTGGCTTCCGCAGGTTTTCTTTTTTCCGCAATCAACTTGTCGTAAGCGGCCTTTGCAGCCGAAGCAGCCTTAGTAGCGTCAGAAACAGATTTATCGAGCGCTGCCATCTTCTGCTGTGTCACCATAATATTGTCTAGCACAGTCTGCAGTGCATCAGCAGATGTCTTGACAGCAGCTTGCTTTTCGGCCAGCGCTTCCTTCGCATCTGCAAACTGATCGGCCATGGGCGCAGGGTTCAGCGACAGTCGACTGATTTCCTTGCCGTCAGCGGCATTCCAAACATAAACATTTCCTTCCCAATCGCTGCCGATTACAAGCTTGGCATCATGACTGGGAACAGCTTGAGAAGGAATATCCCCAGGAAAGACGAAATCACGTTTCTTGACACCATTGGCATCCCAAAGTGTCGCACGCTTGTTGCGACCGCTGGTCACAAGCATTCCATTCATGGCACGAGCAAGTGATGAAGCACCACCACTATGTGCACTCCAGCTCTTAAGCTGGCGGGCCTCGTCAACATTAAAAATTTTGGAATTACCGTCCATGCTGGCTGACACAACTACGTTGGTAGTAGCCCACTCAAGTCCGGTTACACGATTACCATGATTAAAGGAACATACCCGCCCACCTGGTTCGGTTTCCCAAATGTGAAGTCCACCATTGCGATCACCACTGGCCACATATTTGCCATCCGTGCTGAAGCGAACAGAGGTAACCCAGTCAGTATGCTTCTTGATCTTATGAACCACCTCTCCGGTTTCGGTGGAGAAAATACGCAAGAAACGATCCGGGCCACCATGAGCGATGAATCGCTGATCAGGGCTAATGTCGGAGGCCAGCACAGAATCAAGGTCGTCTCCAACCGTTACAACCTGCTCACCCTTTGTGATGTCCCAAACGGTAGAAAACCCAAGGTTAGCACCTCGTCCACCTCCAATAACAAGATTTTTGCCATTGGCTGAAAATTTTAAACTGTGAGGGTACCCCTCGTTGAACGGAACAACCCCAGCAATAAGCAGTGTATCGGTATTGTACAACAGCACCTGTCGCTGACCTCCAACGGCAATCAAAGGTGACCAAGGACTAACCGCCATCGCAGTAGAGACACTGGTGCGTTGGGTTCGCACATAGGGATCTAATGCAAAAGCATCATTTGGCATGGGGGGTGGCCCTTCAGGACGCTTCCCCAATGAATCTGGATCGATGGCAATATTAACCTTTGGCTTCGCAGCCATAACGGCTTTTGAGCCGCTATTCATAAGCAGGCCACCGGCAACCCAATTTTTGATTAATTCAATTTCTTTTTCCGGAAGTTTATCCTTGGGTGGCATTGTCGGCTTCTCGATGTGAGCCACCACTTTGTAGAGCAGACTCTCATCTGGATTGCCTCCTGACAACACAGGGCCGTTGCCGCTACCCCTCATGGCCGCATCGTAATTCGACAAGTCAAGATCAGCCCTCATCTTGTCTGCATTATGGCACTTGAGGCACTTGTTTCTAAATAACGGAAGAATATGATCCTCAAAAGTAACCTTATCCGCTGCGGTCAGAGCGTCAGCCACCACCAAGCCCAAAGACAATGCTATAAGTTCAATTTTCTTTTTCATCTATTATAGTCCCCCAAGATATCATCCCGGCATTACCCGCTCAGACAAATATTAAACCTAGTGATT
>CAYUXV010000079.1:0-3567 GCA_964448875.1 uncultured Verrucomicrobiota bacterium | reverse complement strand
GCACTGAATACGCCCACTGCCAGTAGCAACGAGATCAATGTGGCCGCCAGTGCACCAGTGCGGAACCAGCTGCGACGATCGGCCGGGACGAATACCAGCATCAGCGCCATTAGCAGCGGAATTCCAAATATGAGCGTGAGCGGAGACATTGTCTAAAAGAGGAACATCCAGATGAGTGTCAGTATGCCGAGAGCGAGAAGCAGGGTATAAGTTTGCAGGTTGCCAGTCTGTAATAGTCTTAAGAGGCTGCCAGTAACATGCGTGACACCAGTGACACCTTTCACACAAAAGCCGGCAATGATCCAGCGGTCGACAAAGTCTGCCGCACGGGCCAGCATTTCCTGAGTAGAGCGATTCAGGATTTCGTAAATTTCGTCGAAGTAAAAACGGTTGCGCATCCACTGTGCGGCGTCGCCGATCCGTGAGGGCAGGGGATCCGCCTTCGCTTTGCGATATAGCGTATCGGCAGCCATGAAACCTGCTCCCGCGGCAATTATTCCGGCGAACATTGCCCAGCTGAAGTGTGGTTTGATGTCAAAATAACCATAAAAGCCTCCGGCGATGACACTGAGCACAGCTAGAATTAAAAGTGGAATAGTCATTACGGGTGACACCTCCGTGGCTTTTTTCGCGCCGGGGGTTCGGTGCATGCCGAGAAAGGCAACATAAATAAGGCGGGTCATATAAAACGCAGTCAGTACTGCCACGCCTGTTGTCAGGATGAAAAGCGGAAGATTGTTGTCCCAAGCCAGCTCTAGGATGGCGTCTTTACAGAAGAAGCCGCTAAATGGCGGGACGCCACATAAGGCAAGCGTGGCGATAATGAATGTCCAAAACGTGATCGGCATGCGATGGCGCAGCCCTCCCATTTTCCAGATGTTCTGTTGATGGTGTAGAGCAACAATCACTGCGCCCGCGCCAAGAAAAAGCAGCGCCTTGAAGAATGCATGCGTTGTCAAATGAAACATTGCGGCATCTGCGCCTGCGCAACCCACTGCCATCACCATATATCCGAGTTGGGAGAGCGTGGAATAGGCTAGGATACGCTTGATGTCATCCTGCTGTATGGCCATCAGGGCAGCCAGAAGCGAGGTGATACCGCCAATCCAGGCGATGATGGAGAGTGTGTCAGGTGTAAAAAGAAAATCCAATCGGCAGAGCATGTACACACCGGCAGCAACCATTGTGGCGGCGTGAATGAGCGCGCTGACAGGCGTGGGGCCTTCCATTGCATCCGGGAGCCACACGTGTAGTGGAAACTGCGCGCTTTTACCCACCGCGCCGCAAAAGATTAGCAGACCCGCGAGGGTCGTTACTGTGCCAGCAGCTTTAAGCGATTCGAAATGAAGGCTGCCGGATTGCTGCCAGACTAACAGGATGCCAAGCAGAAAACCGAAGTCTCCAATGCGATTGGTGATAAATGCCTTTTTGGCGGCGTCAGCAGCGGCAGGACGCTGGTGCCAGTGGCCGATTAAAAGATAGCTGGAAACACCGACAAGTTCCCAGAAGATGAACATCATCACCAAGTTGTCGGCCAGTACGATTCCTAGCATTGAGAAAGTAAACAGGCTCAGGCCACCAAAGTAGCGCGGCACGGAATCGTCATCGCGCATGTAGCCCCATGAATAAATGTGAATGAGGCTGCCTATGCCGGTGACGACTAGCAGCATCAGCTTGCTGAGATGATCGAGCAAGTAACCGATAGAAAGTTCAAATACCGGCCCTGGTGCGCTGCCGATTGTCAACCAGCGGATGCGTTCGGGCGTGCCGCCGTCGCGGAAGTACAGGCAAATGCTTAGGCAGAAGGCCAACATTATTGCGCCGATGGATAGTACTGCACTCAATCCTCGATTCTGTCGTGTAAAAAGCAGAATTGCCACTGCTGCCAAAAGCGGCAAAAACAGCACCGCATATGGCATGAAAATCTCTGCGGAGGTATTCACTGCAACCTCAGGAAAGGGGTCGTTGGCGGCACTTGGTGGCATCTATAGTTTGAGTGTAGTGAGGTCTGTAACGTCGGTGGTTTGGCGTTTGCGGTAAATGGCGACAATGAGAGCCAGTCCCACGGCAACCTCGGCGGCAGCAACGGTGATAATAAAGAACACCAGAATTTGACCATTTAGGTCGGCGTTGAAATGGGAGAAAGCCACGAGCGCTAGGTTGGCGGCGTTGAGCATCAGCTCGAGGCCCATGTACATGACGATGAGGTTGCGCCGGATAACAACCCCAAGCAGGCCCAGACAGAAGAGTATGGCACTAACGACAAGGTAATGCTCGAGGCCGATAGTCATTCAGGTGCCTCCCCGCGTTTGCTCAAGAGAATGCAGCCAATCATCGCCACAAGCAGGAGTACGGAGACGATTTCAAAGGGCAGCAGGTACTTGGTGAAAAGGAGCTTGCCGAGCTCATGTGTTTCTCCAGTAATCACCTCTCCTTTCAGTGGAGTCGCATCACTTACAGTGCCAGTGATGATGCAGCCAATACCGATGACAGACAGTAGACCAATAGTCGTGCTGAATTTACGATAGCGTCTAAATTCAGATTCCTTCAGATCCATGAGCATGATGACGAAAAGGAAGAGGACGATAACTGCTCCGGCATAGACGAGAATTTGGACGGCGGCAAGGAAGTAGGCTTGTAGAAGAACAAAAAGGCCGGAAAGGCTGATGATGGTGAGTACCAGAAACATCGCGCTAGTTACAGGGTTGCGGCTGAAGGGGTTGAAAACCACCAGCAGGCCGCAGAGTAGCGTGAGTGTGCTGAAGATATAGAAAAGGGTGTCAGCCATCAATCGTCTACGGGGAAGGTTTTCTGGGTTTTGGCATCCTCTTGTTTCTTCGCCCACTTTCTAATGTCATCGCGGTGGGTGCCCCCGTGTTCGAGGAGTTTCTCCTTGTTGTAAACCATCTCGTCCCGGCTTTGGCCGGTGAGGGCATAGTCGCGGCGCATTAAGTTCTTGTCGTAGCCTTGGTAATAATCCTTGGCCAAGTAGATGGCTTCCTCAGGGCAAACTTCCTCGCAGTAACCGCAAAAAATACAGCGGAGCATATTGATCTCGAATTCTTTCGGCATCTTCTCAGCGTTCTCACGGTGGGCCGGTTCTCCGTCTTCCCCAGGTGGGATGATGCGTATGGCCTTGGGTGGGCAGACGAATTCGCAGAGCTGACAGCTCACACATTTGGTCGCGCCGTCCTGGTCGCTCACAAGATATGGTGCTCCGCGAAAGCCCTCGGGAACGGTCCAGAGTTCCTCAGGGTAATTGAGCGTTGCTTTAAATTTATTGTCCTTATTCTTGTCCTCGTAGACGCCGGACTTTTTCGATGAGAAAAAATGGCGCAGAGTGATCTTGAGACCGTTCCACAATGTCGGTAGATACAGGCGCTCGAACAGGCTTAGCTTTGGGCGTTTGACTACCTTGTCTTTGTTTTTTTGTGTTTAATAAATTTTGCACCACGGCGGTAGCGACGATATTTGCCAACGCCAAGGGCACGAAGCGTTTCCAACCAATATCCATGAGCTGATCATACCGGAAGCGTGGAAGCATCCATCGCACCCAGATGAATAAGC
>CAYUXV010000078.1:0-8160 GCA_964448875.1 uncultured Verrucomicrobiota bacterium | reverse complement strand
GTCACGCCGCATGGCGATAGTGGTAGGAACCTCAGGTCCATTGTCACTGGAGAATATCACCAATGTGTTCTTATCCATGCCATTCTTCTTTAGTGCCTTCATCAGCTCTCCGACGATATGGTCCATTTCAAAAATGAAATCGCCGTGAGGACCGGCCTTGGTCTTTCCCTTGAAGGCCTTCCCAGGGAATGACGGTAGATGTACCGCCTGCATGGAATGAAAGAGAAAAAACGGCTTCTCTGGCGACTCTTTAGCGTGCTTCTCCAGAAACTTCAGGCTCTTCTCCAAAAAAATCATATCCACCTCCTCAAGATCATAACCGGGTGCGATCATTCCCGGTCGGTTATCTCGGGAATAGGGATGCTTAGGCAACGGGCCTCGATCAACAATGCGTGTGGGCGGCACGGGAATCTTGGTGCCATCAATGTAGGCATAGAGCCAATCGGTGGTCGGGCACGAGGCCGTACCAAAGAAATGGTCAAAACCATGATCCAACGGACCTCCTTTCAAGGCACGTGAGTAATCGATGCGACGTACTGCTGGTAGACCATTCTGATGGATGGGCTTGCCCTCCTTATCAAAAGCTGTCAGACCCACGTGCCATTTACCGAACATGGCCGTGGTGTACTGCTGTTGCTTGAGCATACTGGCCACGGTAAGTCGACCGGGATTAATCAGACAGGGGCCTCCCACCCCGGTGAAGACTCCCCGATAGTTGAGCCTGAAAGCCATGTGACCGGTAAGGACGCTGTATCGGGTGGGTGTACAAACGGTGGATGGACTGTGAGCATCAGTGAAGCGCATGCCTTCCTTGGCCAATCGATCCAGATGGGGAGTGGGCACCTTGGATTCGGGATTGTAACAATCCACATCACCATAACCAAGATCGTCAGCAAGGATGAAGAGGATATTGGGTTTATCAGCGGCATTTAAATAGCCGCAGAGGAGACAAAGGATGGGGAATAAACGGATGATCATTTCTTTAAAATCTTTTGGAGGCCCTCAAGGTTTTCACGTAGGGCAATTTCAGTGTCGGTATCACTGCGATGATCGAGTATCCCAATGGGACCGGCATAACCGGACTTTTGTATCGTGGTGATCATGGCCGTCTCATGTTTGCCGCGGCCAAGTTGCAGGATCTTTGGCTTTGCTCCGTCGTTCATGCCGTTGAGGTTGAGGCAAAGGAGGTACGGCTTCATTTGACGCAGTGACTTTTCCCAGTCGACGATGTGACCGTGGCCATGGTGGAGGTTATAAACGATGCCAACATGTTTTGCGTCGTGATGTTTACGCAAATATTTGCACACCGCCGCGAGGTTGGCTGGCTCGCCGCTCCAGCCGCCGTGATTGTACAGCCCGAGTTGGCTGCCCATTTTTTTTGTGCGGGCCACCAATGGTAAAAGTTGTTTAGCCGCGGCGGATACCTTGGCCTCCTGCGTGTTGCCCTTGGGCTGGGGGAACATGTACCAGACCTGCGGGGTAATCCCGTGTTTCTCAAACAGCTTGAACGCCTTCTCGTGCACGGCCCAAAAGGCGAAGAACTCCAGCCCGTGCTTCTTGTACTGCAGAATCTCCTCCTCAAACTCCACCACATGCTTCGCGCGCCAGTCATAGGCTACTCGCTTGAGCCCTAGCCGCTTGAGCATCACCGTGCGCTCCACCGGTCCGCGTTGCTTGGCATCAAAGGGCACGATACACCATGCGACGAGTTTGTCCTTAACGAAGTTGTCCGCGGATGCGACTGGGAGTGCCAGTACGTTGAGTAAAACAAATATGATGAGATATTTTTTCATCGTCACTATCGCTTAATCTGAATCGGGACCAATGCCGGGTCGCCTATTTGCATGTAGAGGAATTGGTTCATCTTTCGGCTTTGGGCCGAACGAGCAGGTGTTTTCTTGGTGTACCATTGCGGGGTAAAACCGCCCTGTCCCTCAATGAAGGCATTGATGAGGCGCTGGTAGTATTCGCCCAATGAACGGTTCTCGAGATAGGTCTCGAGCATGGGGTAGACATGAGGGAAGCCCATGTTCAGGCGCATGTGGCAAAAGACCGCCACCGCGCCACGATCGATCATGGTCAGCGAAAAGCGCTTGAGCTTGGGATCCAGACTGCCGGCCACCGGGCCGGCCATGGCACAATCGGTTGCCGTCCCCACACCCGAATAGCAGCTGCCGCTTAGGATGATCTGATTGGAAAAATTGACGGGATTTAAGGCATCCACCTTCATGCCAACAATGCGTCCGGGAACACCGTGGCCAAAGAGCATGGTGAGCGAACTTTTCTCCAGTTTCTTTCGAGCCGGCCCCGGTAATGTCGCCACAGGATTGCGGCGACTGCCCTGCAGTACCCAGTGATTATTCCCGGCAATGGCTGGAAAGCTCGCACGGTTTTCCAGGCCGGGAATGGAATTGATGGTAAGATTGGCTGAAGTGTAGCCGGCTTTTTTGAGCGATCCCTTCAAAACTTCGATCTTCTGGAAGGACTTGTAGCCCGGATCAAAGATCTGGGATATGCCAAAGAAGTTTTTGGACTGTTTGGTTGCATCGTAACCGATGGATTTTTCGATCAGGCCAGACAAACTCTTGGCATCTGAGGCAACGAGCAGTCCAGGATATACATCGAGATACGGATCTTCATCCAACCTGGTAAACACATCCCAGAGTGAGAGAAGCGTATTTTCCCGGTAGCTTTGAAGTTGGGGAACCACGGCCACATACCGTGGCTTAAGTTTTATTAACTGCAGGCGTAACTGTTCACGTGCCCTGGGATCCGAGCTGAGATTTTTCAGGCTGCCAAGCTTGAGTAATTTGCCTTTGCGATGATCCAGAAGATTATTCACCGCCTTGGTGCTCACTTGATCCTGCACATCGGTGAGCACAACATAGGCTTCGCCCAAGGGTTGATGTGCCTTGGTATCCTGCACCCAGCAACTCATGCGCCGTGCCTGAAGGGAGGGAATTTTGCCGGGCTTTACACGGGGAATCTGGTCGGGGGTTGGAACCACCAACGTCGCGGATTTTGCTGGTATCACAAACAGGGATGAGAAAAGAGCCCAAACAAACAAACGTCCCAAGTGCATGGGCCTATGCTGCCAGAAAGAAAGCTACTGGCGAGGGCAAAAAATGAGGTAGTCTTTGGCTCCTGCTAGAAATAGCCTTTGCCATGTTTGCTTTCGGGTTTTTATGAATTAGTTTCCGGCCAAGGTAATTTATTACGCTTATACCGCCCTTCTTCAAAGCCATTGAAAAACTGTTCGAGTAGTGGATGAATTATCTCATCCCCGCTTGAGTCAAGCTCCAGACTACTTTCAGCCGGATAGGTGATGGATCCGGATTCATGAACGAGCACATGGTACCAAGGCTGTTCCTTGTCGGGTTGGGTATTGTTGGACTGGTACCAATTCTCACCAGCCATGCATCTGGAGTCATGCGCTACCACCACACCACGATAATGATAACGCACATGACGGACCACATCGCCAGGAGCAAACTTGGGAGGCTTGTAACCCGACAATTCCTTTCGCAGCATAATCATGGCTTACCGATTCATGATGGACTCAATTTCATCAGCCTCGATTGGGGTTTTGGCCATCAGGTTAACGGGGCCATCCTCGGTAACGACGATGTCGTCTTCAAGACGAATGCCGAAACCCTCATCCGGAAGGTAAATGCCCGGCTCGACCGTTAGAACTGTGCCTGGTTCAAAGGGCGCATAGTTGTCCCCCACATCGTTCACATCAAGGCCCAACGGATGGCCAAGGCCGTGCATGAAATACTTGCGGCATGCGGGATTGTCCGGATTCTGTTTCTTTACCTGACTCTTTTTTAACAGGCCGAGCTGCAGTAGTTCCTCGTTCATGTGAGTTTGTGCTTCCTTGGTCCAATCTTGGTGCAGTTTGCCGACGGTGGCACCCTCGATGCTCGCGCGCAAAACACGCAAGACGGCGTTATAAATTTTTTTCTGTCGGCGGGAGAATTTCCCACTTACTGGGATGGTGCGCGTCAGGTCTGCGTTATAGTTGGCATAGCTGGAAGCCACATCCATCAGAAGCAACTGACCTTTTTTGCAAATCTGATCGTTCTGCAGGTAATGCAGCACACAATTGTTTTTCCCGGCCGCAACGATGGGGGTGTAGGCGAATTTACCGCGTCGCTTGATGAATTCACGAGCAAGTTCCGCCTCAACCTCATATTCAGTGACGCCCGGTTTTACAAACCGTAGTGTGCGGCGAAAACCCTTGGCAGTGATGTCTACAGCCTTCTTTAGCAGTTCAAGCTCGAGATCCGTTTTTACCACGCGCAATTGGTGCAGTAACGGCGCGAGACGGCGGTAGGTATGAAGCGGGAAATCCTCCTTACATTGGCGAATGAATCGCATGTCACGTGTCTGAACCTCAACTTTGGCGCGCTTATATTCGTTGCTGTTGATGTAGATGGATTCCACCTCACACATCAGTGAGCGAAAGATTACGGGAAATTCCGACAGCCACTGTACGTTCTTGATGCCTGAAATTTTGCGTGCATCTTCCTTGCTATGTTTATAGCCCTCCCATATCTGCAGATGCTCACTGGGTTGGCGTAGAAATAGAATCTCGCGGTTCTTTGCCTCCATTGCATCAGGGAAGAGCAGCAGGATGCTTTCTTCCTGCTCAATGCCGCTTAGGAAAAAAAGGTCGGCGTTGGGCTGCATGGACAGCGTGCCGTCGGCATTGGTGGGGAGTACGTCATTGGCATTAACCACTGCCAAAGTCTTGGACTCCATCAGGTCAATGATGCGTTTGCGGTTTTGAGTAAATAGTTTGTTTTTAATCGGTAGGTGTCGCATAGAAAATGGGTGGCAATAGGGTGCGCGAAAGCGCCATCGGCGGCAACGGTTTTCAACACAACAGACCGCGGAGTCGTTTGCTGCGGCTAATTAAAATAGCGGCAGTGGTTCGCCGTCGCAGAGTTGGAAGGGGCGGTCAAGTTGATCGTGTAGCTCAGTATGGGGATCGATCCCCATGGCCTTGAAAACAGTGGCGTGAATGTCGGCTGGAGAGCAAGCATTGGAGCCTGGCTCAGCGCCTTTGCGATCACTGGAACCGTAAACCTGTCCGCCACGAATACCGCCACCGGCTAGCGCGAGCGAATAGACACCGGGGTGGTGGTCTCGACCACCATTGTTGTTGATTTTCGGTGTGCGGCCAAAATCCGTAAGAAAAACAACCAGCGTTCCGTCGAGCATGCCGCGCATTTCCAGATCGGCAAGCAACGCTGAAACTGCACGGTCAAATACAGGAAGAAGTCGATTCTTCATCTTGGGGAAATGACCACGATGCGTATCCCAGTTATCACCGCCTCCGCCGGCAAGGTCTCCGGCTGAGCAAAGTGCCTGCACAACGGGCACACCTGCCTCGACCAGACGTCGAGATAGCAAAAGAGTCTGTCCTCCTATGTGATCGCCGTACATGTCACGAATACGCGGATCCTCTTTCTCAAGATCGTAAGCCTGACGCACAGGTGAACCGAGCAGCATGTCCGCGGCCATACGACGATAATGATCAATTCTGTCGTACTCGGTCTCAGAACCCTTCGTTTGGCCAAGCGAGTTGTCTAGTCGTTCAAGTAATGATCGCCGATCATCGACTCGATGCTTTTCGAGATTCAACTTCAGGTTCAGTTCGCGATCCGTGTAACGAGTCACTCCGCCGTATGCTTGACCTGCAGGGGTGCGTATAAGGATGGGATCGTATTTCGACCCAAGCCAGCCTGCTCCTTCGCCGGCCATTTGTGTGCCGTTGTCATACATGGAATATGGCATTCTTATAGCACTCGGCGTGCCTGCTTGCGGGTTATGGAAACGAGAAATCATCGAGGCAAGCGACGGCCAGTTATTTCGGCTCTTGGCCTTGATGCCCCCCACCGGATTGTGCCCGGTCATGTTTACGTACATTCCCTGTTGATGTCCTCCGTGCTTGTGATTTACGGAACGTACGATGGCGAGTTTGTCAGAATGTTTTGCGATTAGCGGGATGTGTTCGCAAAAATTAATTCCCGGCGTGGCAGTCTTTATTGGTTTGAACTCACCGCGAATTTCCGACGGAGCCTCAGGCTTCGGGTCGAAAGACTCATAGTGACTCATGCCTCCCCACGTGTAAATAATGATGCAGGACTTTGCCTTGCGTTTGTCAGGCGCAGCCTGTGCCTGCATCTTGAAAAATGTAGGCAACGTCAAACCTGCAAGCCCCACGCTGGAGCACAGAAAATCACGTCGAGAATGTTGCAGATTGAACACCATACCTTGGACGGTCCTGTCAGTGGAAAAATTTAACAGATCAACGCGATTTTCTCAAGACAGCAAAAACAACCATTACTTCGGAATTGTTGCCAGGGCCATCTTTTGCCCGGACATAAAATACCCAAGCGGTTTATTTTTTTCGTCAGTCACCAACCAAACCGCGTCGGAGTAGGTGTTCTGTTGTCGGGTTCCACCAGAGTCGATCTCACCGTAGAGTTTCAGACTGCCACCATAGTCAACCCAATAGAGCTTGATGCGATGACTACGTTTGTTCTCAAATGTTAAAACAGTAAATGAGCCGGGCTTTGACTTTGGAGGTTTCACATCACCCTTAGCGGCAATCCACTTGAGTTTTTCCATTGGCTTGGATTCCGGCTTCTTCACCGGCACCACCTTGCTAAGATCAACTCCCCGCACGATCTTCAACTCAGGCAAAACCTTTTTCAATTTGTCCACGCCTTCGTCCGTTACATCTGTTTGCCAAAGATACAACTGCCTTAGATTCTTAAGGCCTGCCAGGCTATCAAGCGACTTGTCAGTGATTTTTGTGGCGTACAGATTCAGGTACTCAAGATTGCTGAGGCCGATGAGGTTTTCGATCCCATTATCATCTACTTTGGTCCGTTCAAGGTGCAAGCGTCTCAATTGAGTAAGGCCTTTCAAATGCACCAAACCCGCGCTGGTGATTTGTGTGTCGCGCAGGTTCAATGAAACAACGCTTTTTAAAGCTGCCACATTTGCCAATCCTGCATCATTTAGATCTCTTCCTCTCAAGTGAAACTCCACCTCCCAAATATCGTCTTTGCCAGGTGCAGGAAGCACCAAGCCACCACTTTTCTTGATCGCATCCAGCACTGTGGCATCTGCGGCACGCAGCCCAAAGGACGCTGTGTTTATGAGCAGAAGGACTAAAACAATTCGGATATTCATTGGATTGAAAAGTATGTTTCTAAACATGATTTGTTGATTGAAGTTTGTCTTGCCCGAATGCTCTCAACGGAGGCGAAAATTTCAAGGCTTAAAACGTCTAATTCTGGTAGAAGTGATTGCTGTGTGTCCCAACTCACTTTTTCTTCTTTGGCTTACGCGGTTTGGGCTTAGCGTTGGGGTCGTAATCAGGATTGGGTACGGGCATCTTTGCACTCATTTGTTTTTGCCACGTGGCGAGCTTGGACCGAAGTTTAGCAGCTTTCTTGGGATTGGATTCCGCGAGGTTTTTCTTTTCACCCAAATCGTTGGCTAGGTTGTAGAGCTCAATTTTATCGTAGTGATAAAATTCAATCAGCTTCCAGTCGCCGTCACGAATGGAGGCACCCGGTTTCCAAGCTGAGCCATGGTAATGTGGATAATGCCAATACAATGTACGTTGACCGGAATCATTGCCTTTGAGCTGGGACACGAGGCTTTGGCCGTCGGCATGGAGCTTTGGCTGGGAAGGAAGACCGGCCAGTTCCAACATGGTTGGAAAGAAATCCATGCTCACCATCGGCTTATGCGACACACCGCCCGGCTTTGTGACGCCCGGGGCACGAATGATCGTAGGCTCGCGTACGCCACCTTCGTACAACCATCCCTTACTGGCGCGTAGTGGCAGATTGCAACCTGTGCCAAACCGATTGCCCTGTAAGGTGCAAAGGCCGCCGTTGTCGCTGAAGAAAATAACGACAGTGTTTTGGTTGAGCTTCAGTTCCTTTAATTTATCCAAAAGCGTCCCCACACTGTCGTCTACTGCGGCAACCATGGAGGCCAAGGCAGCGTTATCCTGCCGCATTCGGCTGTTACCTCCGTGCTCTTTTTGTATGGGAGTTTTACCTTTAAACACCTTTGCCGCCTTGGCGTTGTAATGTTCAATACGCTTTTTATACGGCTGTATTGGCGTAT
>CAYUXV010000077.1:0-11800 GCA_964448875.1 uncultured Verrucomicrobiota bacterium | reverse complement strand
GCTGAAATCAACAGGATATCATCAGCCAACCGGGTGGGCTGGGCAATATTGTTGTTGTTCATGAAGATTCTCCATGGGTGCGACCATAATAATTTGCCATCGTTTGGGTTAATGGCGGCCATTTTATCCTTGAGTGAGACGATGAGATGCTCTCTGCCCAGTAAATTGAAGAGCACAGGTGTGCTATAGGTTTGCACTCCATTGAGTGCGCTCCAGACTTTCTCCCCGGTCTTCTTGTTGAGCGCCACGATGGCATTATCTTCCTTCCCGCCGGGAGTGATGATGACGGTGTCCTTGTAAATAAATGGCGAGGCTGAAACACCCCAGTATGGAACATCAGCCTTGTTTTCGGTCATCAGATTTTTCTCCCATAACAATTGTCCAGAATCGGCATCCAGACAGTGCAGGTGTCCCTTGGCTCCCAAGGCAAAAATTCTACCCTCATCCCACGTGGGTGTGGTGCGAGGACCAATGCCTCCAAAATACTCCTTAAACTTGGCGGTGTACTCATGAGTCCATTGAGCGCTGCCGGTTGTAGCGGAGAAAGCTGCGATAACCTCGTTACCTTCCTGTTGTTCAATCGTAAAGGCTAGGCCGTTGGCAATGGAAAAAGAGGAGTGGCCGCCACCGACTAATTTACGCCACAAGACCGGAGGGCCTTCATTGGACCAATCCGTCAGGATCGGCTGTTCGGTATAGATTCCTTCACCATTGGGTCCACGAAACCCAACCCAGTAAGGTTGGGTGGCGTTCTCATCTGGTGTGAGATTATCAGCAGGATTTTGATCCCTTTGCTGTTTAAGTTTTTCAACGTCAGGGCCGGATTTACCCCAGACAAGCTTTGGGAACTCGCCACCGCGCCATTCAACCAGATTGGTGCATGCTACCCAAAAGAACATTAACCCCAATACAAGTGATCCCAGTATAATTTTTTGTTTGGGTTTCATCCTGCAGTTTTTTTAAACAAATAATGGCTAACTATCCATTCATCTCCACCGTCAGTATTCCATAATTCAGAGCAAGCCATATAAAAAACCCTCCAGTAGACCCACCACTTGGTTGCTTGATTGCTCCCATAAGTCTCTGCAAAAACCCTACGTATCTCGGATTCATGAAGATCCATATTCTGCAGCCATGCCTCTGCTGTCTTGTGATAATGAATCCCGTTCACCTGCCAGTGCTGCTCAATTTTCAGATCGCGACTGAAATGGCTTAGCAAGTCATCACTTGGCATGATCCCGCCGGTAAAGAAATGACGCCCCAACCAGTTGGAGCTGCCTTCAGTCTCAAAGTGGTATGCATACTGTTTGTGCGAAAAAATGTGAACAAATAATCTCCCCTCAGGCTTTAGCCAGCGGTTGATGCGGCCGAGAAGCTCCTCATAGTTTTTCATATGCTCGAACATCTCCACAGACACCACCCTATCAAAACTTCGATCGACGTCAAAATGGTTCATGTCACAGGTTATTACCTCAAGATTATGCAGGCCTCGTTCGCCCGCACATTCTTGGATGAACTTTCTTTGGTCAGCCGAGTTGGAAACAGAGAGAACCGTGGAATTCGGATAGTGTTCAGCCATCCAGAGACTTATGGCTCCCCAGCCGCAGCCCAGTTCAAGGATTTCCTGCCCATCCTCTAAATCGGCTCTCTCGCAAGTCAGTTTCAGCATGCTTGCCTCGGCTTCATCCAAAGATTTTGTTCCATTTGGCCAGTGGCAACAACTGTACTTAAGGTGTTTGCCAAGGCAGTGCTGGAAAAATTCAGGGGGCACCTCGTAATGCTGATCATTGGCGGCCTTCGTTTCAATGGCTACGGGCATGGCTTTTAATTCGGCGACCAGTTCCTCTTTGGATCCGACACCATGACGCTGTGCTTCGCAGTCGAGTCGATTGCGATTCAAGTGCCTAATATGTCGACGGATCAAAAAATCCGGAATCCAGTCTTTCTCCAGAAGCGTATCTATCATGATGTAATTGACTTTGGTGGCCACGGGACAAAGCAGGAAGTGACTCGCTGGTAATCCTCGTAAGCCCTGCCCTTGGAGATCAGATTCTGTTTTTCATTGGCCGGTATTCCAAACACCCACAATAACAGAAACAACATAAGTAATGGACAATAGACAGTCCACCATCCGCCCGAGCCGCAGGCGAAAAGGAAAAATCCTACCCAAGCCAGCCATTGAAAGAAATAATTCGGATGACGTGAGTAATTCCACAGGCCCACGCGGCATACTTCATTCCGGTTGCATTGGTTTTTGAAGCGGAATAGCTGCCTGTCTGCAATAGTTTCGCCAACAGTAGCAATGGCAACTAATGCCAATCCAGCCCATTCTATCAATCCGATTACCGGGTTGTCATTCCATGTGGGCACGGCAAAAACTACTGCAAACACCATGATAAGCAAACCTTGCCAAAGAAAAATATAGTACATCTTCAAGGTGGCCTTTTCTCCCCACTTGCTCCGTAAGTCGGCATACCGTTTGTCTTCTTCTGGATAATGATTCTTGAATCGGATTAATAGATACAACCCCAGCCGCCCTGACCACAGGCACGTGGCAATTGCCAGGATCACGCGCCGGTTCTCATTGCCTTCACCAGAAAGTGCAAAGTAGACGGCGAGTAAGCCAAAACTAAATCCCCAAAGAACATCTATGATACCGGCATTGCAGAGTTTTTCGCTCAAGCCAAAGATGAGGTTAATGACTACAATAACCCCAATCCAAGCAATCAACAATTGTTGCAAGAACGGGTCCATTTCATGTTTGAGGAACAGGTGCCCCTTTTTTCAGTAGAAAATCCTCAAATGAGGCCTTTGCAGGTAAACGAAAAACGTGCAGTAAGCCGTACGTGGCCACGGCAATATTGCCAAGGCAGCAGATGGCCACCAGCCAAGGAATTCGAACCAACCAAGATTTCTCCTGATACACAAGCCAGCCATAAAAAATAAAGAAGCCCCAATAGCAGTCCAGAAGTGTGGCCACGTACCAAGGATGCGAACCGTGTTCGTTGAAGTATTCAAACATATTTTGCTGGGTTCCGGCACGGACACATACCAGCAACATCGAGACCAGCATCAGGCCAAAAAAGGCAAAGAGTAGTTTGCGGGTCATGATTTTTCTCTTAGTGTCAGGTTGTTTGGTCGGGTGTAGATCGCCTGAGCCACACCTACATTGCGCATCGTAAAGCCGGCATGACAGTAGCAAAAATAATAGTTCCATTTGCGGATAAATGCTTCGTCAAAACCCTGTAATCGCACTTCAGTCAGCGAAGCGTTAAACCGAGCATGCCAAGACTTGAGGGTTCGGGCATAGTTTTGGCTGAACTCTTCCCAAGAATGCAAAAAAAGTGAGCCGGCGTTCTTCATGGCTTCCGCCACTCGGTTTTGGGCAAGAAGAAGAGATCCTGGGAATATGTGCTTCTGAGTCCAATCAGTCCCTTTACGCAATTGGTCGTAGCGAATATCAGGACAGGTAATGATCTGCAGGCCCAATAAGCCATCAGGTTTAAGCAGGCGATTGCACTGTCTGAAATATTCCTCAAGGTAAGCATCGCCCACCGCCTCCAGCATCTCGATCGAGACAATCTTGTCAAATTGCCCTTCGATAAGGCGGTAATCCTTAAAGTGCAGTTTCACTTTGTCCAAAAGACCCGCTGCGGCAATCCGTTTATTGGCGAACTTGAGTTGTTCCTCGGAGATGGTAATTCCGGTAATTTTGCATCCATATTCACTGGCAGCATACTCGGCAAAGCCGCCCCATCCACAACCAATCTCCAACACATGGTCAGATTCAGTGATTTTAAGTTTCCCGCAGAGTCGGTCATACTTGGCAATCTGTGCCTCCTTAAGTTTTGTATCAGCCCTCTCAAAATAGCCGCAAGAATAGGTCATGGTTTCATCCAGAAACAGTTTGTAGAAATCATTCCCTAGATCGTAATGCTCACGAATGTTTTTTCTACTGGTCTTGAGGCTGTTGGGACGAAGTAAGTGACCGATTCGATTGATGGCACCAAAACAATTAATTGCTAAAGATCTTGCAGCTGAGCCGGACATGGATGGAGCCTCGTTGATATTCAGGATGAACCACGAGATCACTGCGGAAATATCATCTGTATCCCAATCGCCATCTACATAGGATTCACCCAGACCAATGTCGCCATAGAGTACGCATTTTGTGAAAAAGTCGTTCGAACGAATTCGAATAATGGCCATTCCAGCTTGATCTTCATTTCCATAGACGCGTTTTTTGCCTTCTGGCAAGTGTATCACCAACCGTCCAAATTTCATTCTGCTGAAAGCCCGATGAATCAACTTCCGGCACTGTCTTTGCCAGAATGATAGAGGTCCGACCGTAGACGCTGCCTGCCTAGTCATTGCTGGAACTGTTTTTGTCTCTAATTGCATGTTTGTCGTTTTGTTGTTGCTGAATTCCGAAGGAGATCTTTCTGTAAATGGGGATTATCGCCCTTGGGATGGTGCCGAATGCCCTTCAACTTCAATCGAAGGGCATGCCAGTGGATAAGGGCAATCACTTTGAGAGTCAGTAGCGGATATTTGATGGCATACCAGCAAATGCGTCGGCCGGTAAATGGACGGACATCACCCGTCAAGGAACTATACAGAACCATTCGATCCTCATCAAATTCGTTGATTTTGATATCCAGTCGATCTGCGGGCAGACCCAAATCAAAATCAAATTCCAGTTCTAGGCTAGAAAATGGCGACACGTAAAAATGCTTGGGAACTCGCAGTCTAAATCGATCATTGGTCAACTGATTTAACAAATAGGGTTTCCTTTCATGATAGGTATTGCTGACTTCAGCCAACGCACAAAGAGGTTCCGACTTCGAGTTGGAGATGAAGTAGAATGAAACCGGGTTGAATATATACCCGGCAATTCGCGGCAATGTGATAAGTTTAATTCGGCAATCGGTATCCAAATTAACACCGTTTGCCCGCACATATTCGATAACCTTCTCTTTTATACTTCGATTTTCCTTCTGCAAATGATCCCGGTCACAAATTGAAAAAAGATTGAACCGATTATGGCTCAATAAAAGAAACCTATCAGAGAGAATCTCAATTTCATCAAGATCCATACAGAACATAAAGATTCGATGATTAAACCGGTGTTCTTTGGGGCTGAAACGATGGTGCATTATCCGGCATTCGTAGATTTGAGAGGTTAATTCCACAAAGCCCCCCCCAGAATGGTGCTACACAAATCCATGGCGGAAGCCAAGGCATCTTCGTGAAAGCCGTATTTGAAATAACTGCCACAAAAATAAACTGGTTGCGATTCGGACCGCTGGTTTAGCTCGTACAGTTTAGGCTGTGCTTTTACCGCCAAACGGTCAAATAACGGATGCTCGAATTCCACCTGCTTGATAATGGCATCCGGGCTGATCTCATCTTCTCCGTTAATGCTGACAAAGTAATCTATATTGTCGGAGACATTTTGAAGAGAATTCATCCAGTAGATCGTACGGGGCATGAGTTTGCCATCTCCGCTCTCCATGATCCGATAGTTCCAGGAAGCCCAGCAAAGCTTTTTACGAGGCATGGACGCGGAGTCTGTATGTAAAGTGCCAGTATTTTTCTGGTACTTGAATTTGGCTAACACATTTTTCTCATCATCGTCCGGTGACTCCAAAAGTCTCAATGATTGATCGGCATGGCAGGCCAAAATCACTTTATCAAATGCCTGAGAATTTCCATCAGCCATGTGTATCATAACCCTACCATTCTCTCTTTTAACATATTTGACTGCGCTTTTTGTTATAATCCGGTCATGGAAAGGTGCCACCAATCGCTTCACATATTCCCGAGATCCCCCATCAGGTGTTAACCATTGGTGCTGAGTATTAATCCCAAGAAACCCGTGGTTATCAAAAAACCGGAGCAGTGTGGTTGCTGGAAACTGAAGCATCAACTCAGGCGGGGTCGACCATACTGCGGAACTCATTGGAATGATGTATAAGTGCAAAAAATCATCACCATACCCCTTTTGTTCAACATATTCTTGTAGTGTAAGTGTATTAAACTCCCCTGATTCCAATGAAGCCAGTGCTTCCTTGTTGAAACGATTTATCTGCAGCAACATGCGCCAAAACTTTGGGCTAAACAGATTCTTTCTTTGAGCAAAAAGATGGTTCAAGCTTGAGCCGCAAAATTCCAAACCGATAGCTAGGTGCTGAACACTAAAAGACATTCGAGAATTTTTGATTGCGACATCCAGTTCGCGGAACAGGCGAGTTAGGTTCGGATAAGTCTTTTTGTTGAAAACCATGAACCCCATATCAATGGGAATGTCCTTGGATCCTTCTTTTGCGTCAATTGTAAGCGAGTGCCCGCCCACATGACTATTCTGCTCAAACAACTGCACGTCAAAATGCTTGTGCAGGAAATACCCACAAGCCATACCGGAAATCCCAGTTCCTATTATTGCCAAACGCTTCTTCATGATTTCGTTTGATTTTTCAGACCTTCTTTCAGGACCCGGTCAGGGACCGGCTTTAAGTCATGAATTATTCCAACCCATGACATGACTTTTAGACCATAATAAGTAATGTCGATTTCCCACCAATAGAAACCCTGACGGGCGGAGTGCATATAGTGATGGTGGTTGTTGTGCCATCCCTCTCCGAGAGTAATGAGAGAAAGCCATAAATTGTTACGGCTTTGATCTCCTGTCTTGAAGCGTTGATTTCCAAAGATATGAGCTAATGAATTAATCGTCGCAGTGCCGTGAAACAAAATCGTAGTACTGATAAAAAATCCCCAAATCAAAACCTGACTGCCACTCGTTTCGAGCCAGGGCCAAGTGCCCGCCGCCAAAACACCAAAATAATACAAACCCAGACCCAAAAACGCCGGCACCAATTTGTTGTAGCGGTTGAGAAAAATGAGCTCCGGGTACTTGGCAAAATCTTTTATTGCGTTGTAATCCGTCTCAAAATTTTTTGAACTAGTTAACCACCCAATATGCGACCAGATGAAGCCATGTGTGTTAGGCGAATGCACATCATCTTTGCTGTCAGACTTCTGATGGTGCTTGCGGTGGTGAGAAGCCCACCATAGGGCTCCACGTTGCACTGCCGTAGATGCCATAATTGCAAAAACAAACTGTATTAATCGGCTCGTCTTGAAGCTGCGATGTGAGAAGTAGCGATGGAGGAATGCGGTTATGGCAAACATTCGTATGAAATAAAGTGCTGCAGCGACAGCAACTGCAAACCAACTCCAGCCGACCCATATCACCCCAAGACAACCCAAATGTAAAATCACCAGAGACATGCAACGTGCCAGATCGATCCGGTCTGCACTATGTACCTGCTCTCTCGACTTATAGCCGGAGTCAAACCAATTAACTGCCGATTTGAGTTCGAATTTCACTTTTATTCGGCAGAGCTAAGGTCGGTTCTCCTTTGATATACACCTTTATCAATTGCTGCTCTTTCTCCAATGGCATTTCTTGCCTCAAGATCGCCACATGTCTCTACCAATGTCACTTTACGAAAGCAAACTGTACAGAAGCTGATATGTGTTTCACCGGATGTCTCCAGATTTTCCCAATCTTTGGGGCAATCCTCATCTTGACAATTGGCAATCAGTTTCATTTGAGCAGAGTTATGTGGTTTCTGGGTTCTGATCCAAAAGTCTTTCAATCACCTTGGTCACACGGCTAGCAGTTGGTTTGGTAAATGGAGCAAAGCGATCCTGTAATTCACCCTTCCGATCAATTAGAAACTTAGAGAAGTTCCATTTTACTCTTCCGCCATGATCTGAATGTTCCACGAACAGACGGAAGAGCGGGTGTATCTCTTCACCGTAAACACGCACTTTTGCAAACATTGGGAATGTGACTCCATAGTTCAGGGTGCAAAATTCAAGGATCTCTTCCTCTTGCCAAGGCTCCTGTTGGCGGAAATCATTAGAGGGAAAACCGCATACCACCAACCCGCGCTCCTGGTAGCGCTCATGCAATTCCTGTAGTCCCTCGTAATGCGATGTAAAACCGCATTTGGAAGCTACATTAACAACAAAGAGAACCTTGCCAGAGTATTTTGATAAGGCTGTTTCACTCCCATTGATGTCGATCAGACTGATTTGATAAATATCCCGGTGCTCTATCATGCGAGTTCTTTGGTTGATTGTAGAGCAGCCAATGCAGCCTTGCGTGCCTGTTGATGATCCACAATAGGGACAGGATAATCTTGGCCCAGACGCATTTTGGATTCCTGCAAAACAACGGAAGGCGCAGTCCATGGCTTATGAATCCATTTGGACGGAATTTTGTGCAGTTCAGGAATCCACTTACAAACATATTCACCCTCTGGATCAAAGCGTTCACCCTGCGTCACAGGGTTGAAGATTCTGAAATAAGGAGCAGCATCGGCACCACATCCGGCAACCCATTGCCAGCCGAATGTGTTTGAGGCTAGATCAGCATCTGTAAGTGTATCCCAAAACCACTTTGCGCCTTCTCGCCAGTGAATTAGCAGATGTTTGACTAGAAATGATGCAGCAACCATCCGTACACGATTGTGCATCCAGCCCGTAGCCCATAACTCACGCATGCCGGCATCTACCAAGGGATAGCCAGTTTGCCCCCTTTGCCATGCCTTAAGATGCACATGATTCTTCTTCCAAGGAAACCGTGAGAAGGATGGACGCAAAGGTTCGTTAATTACTTTGGGGAAATGATGCAGAAGGTGGTGCGCAAATTCCCGCCAGCCTAGTTCGGATATGAACTGTGAATTTTGCCAATCATTCCGACACTTTGTCTGTACAGCATGTAAGACTTGGCGCGCGCTTGTCTCACCAAAGTGCAGATGAGGAGAAAGGCACGAACTGCTTCTCAGCCCAGGAAAATCTCGGTTGTCTTCGTAGGAGTCTAATGAGTATTTGGCAAATTGTTTAAGATTCAATGCTGCGCCCGCCGTGCCTGGCGCCCATGCCCGCCGGAAGCCTGAGCTCCAATCGGTTTTGGACTCCAATTGCAAACTGTCGAGTTGCATTGAGCTGGCGCATTTACTTGGAGCAATAAAGCTCGTCGGGGCAGACAGTGGAGTGGTTGCATCCAATTGATTTATGCAATTTTTCCAAAACGGGGTAAAAACTGCATATGGCCTCCCCTGTTTTGTCATTATCTCGCCTGGTTCAAGCAATAAGTTTGCATTAAATGTTTTTGTTTTAATCCCATAAGCACGAAGTTTTTCGATCAAAAAAGCATCTCGATTTGCTACCTTCGGCTCAAAGCGACGATTCCAGTAAACGGCATTTGCACCAGTTTCAAGCATGATTTGTTGCAACTGATCAAATGAGTCGCCTTTCCTGATTATGAGTGGACTGCCCAAAGCACTGAATTTACGAAGGAGACATTTGAGAGACTGATGAAGCCACCATTTTGAAGCACTGCCGGGAACTATATCCTCTTCATCAGGTGCCCAAATGAAAACCGGAAGCACGGCACCCCGAACAGTAGCCGCATGTAGAGCTGGATTATCGGCTACACGTAAATCGTAGCGCATCCAAACAATTGTGGGGGCATTAGTCATGCGGATAAATCCGCTTTAGCCAACCCAAATGTCTCAGAAAGCTTTGCATGTCGATAGTCGAAAAGGCGTCGGACCTGAATCAAAACCAACGGCTTAAGTAGGTAATTCACCAACCAACCGCCGCGCAAACAAAAGTCGACCTCATCACGCATCAGGCAAACACCCTCACTCTTGGGAATAAACAAGTGTCTATGAACCCACTGTTTGAAAGGGCCTTTCAACTGTCGATCACAGAATTGTTTATTTGTTTGTATATCAAAGTGTTCCGCAACCCATCTAACGGGCATCCCAAAGATACGGGTACGAAAAATTGCCCGAGAATTCTCAGCTACGCTTTGGTATTCTACAACTTCCATGGGTTGCCAATGTGGCGTTAGTTTTTTTATTGCGTCGGGATTCATATGCCAACTGTAGACAGAAGAAGCAGATTCCTTGAGCAAAGTTTGACGGGAATAATGCACGGCAGACCTATTTCCAGTCGTATAATGAAATTGCCTTAAGTTCACGCACAGCCAATTGCTCATCATTTACAGCGAGATGCGCCCAAGTTTCTTGTTCTGAGATCTTCCTGAAATCTATGATTTCAAGCTTCTTCGTATTGGCACGAATTAGGTAGAGCATGCCATTCTGATCGAGTGCCAGAATCTTGTCTCCCTGTCGTACGAGACTCATATACTTGCCGAAGCGTTTATCGCTTACCCAAGCCTCTTTGCCTTTTTCGAGGTCGTAACAAGCAAAGCGCTGGTTTCGTAGATGCAAATATGTGTGTCCCTCAAAGAGCAAAGGGCTACACATATAAGCTTGCGCCTTGTTTTCCCATTGCTCCTCAGACTTCCAAGCCTCGCTATCTCGCTTGATGTTAAAGTAATGGGAACGACCTCCGTAAGAACTAGTATATACACCGTTTTTGAAGGGCAAAGGCGTGAGTATATTCATACCCCGAAACGCCTTTACTGGCTGCCGCCAAAGCACGCCTCCAGACTCTATGTCGATGCCAGCTAATTCGGTTCTGGATTGTACTAGAAGTTGCCGCTTGCCCGCCAAAGTGGCAATTACTGGCGATGAAAATGCGCTGCCATACATGCCTCCTTTATCTTTCAAAGTACGCCAAATAATTTTGCCGGTCCCCTGTTCGATCTTGCAAAAACCTGCGCCCGCCTGCATGTAGACAAACTTGCCATCCACCATTGGAGAGCAAACACAGCCAAAGGTAGGAAGTGGTGTCTTGAGTTCCTTGGGGAAATCAATCTCCCAAAGTCTTCGACCGCTTCTCGTATCGAGACACAAGAGATGATCACGCATGCCTGCTACAAAAAGTTTGCCGTTTGCCAAGGCTGGGGTACTGCGGATCCAACTACCATTACTCCATGCAAAGAATGGAACAGACATCTTGCCAGCCCATTGGTGTTTCCATTTCTCCTTCCCAGTTTTGCGATCCAATGCGCGGACAACCTCGCTGCCCCCTACTGATTCGGTAACATAAACGGTGTCTTCGTCCAAAATTGCCCCCGAATAACTGGATCCCAGTTCCACTCGCCATTTGAGCTTCAAGTGTTTTTCCTTGAGGTTTACCGGCCATGGTTTGCCATTCACTATTCCATTACGATTGGGGCCACGCCACTGATTCCAGTCATCGGCCCGTATTGTAGAGACGCTGCCAGCCATTAAGGCAATAATCACGACGCTAATGAGTTTTGTTTTTACTCGTGTTTGCATTTTTCACTACCTATACGTAATGGTTGGTTTATCCGTTACAGGAATTCTTTCTCGGGTTTGTTTTGGAGCCACATCCTTCCAAAGTAGAGTGAGATTGTGACAAAGGACGGTGGTGATCAAAAAACCCAATATTACAATAATTATTTGGATGAGATCGGGGCTATTCATGATCTTTCCCTCTTTGAAGTTCGTGTTGGATATTCTTGAGCCGATGTCCACACCAGAGCACGAGAATACTCGGAACCCAAAGGCCTACAAACAGGCCGTAATCTTGATTTACTAGAAACCAGAGAGCTACGCTACCCAGTAGACTTAAACCTGCACATATAAGATAAGATTTGTCGGTGTTGTCCATGAATGTATTTTGTTGGAGGTTACAATTAAGCTGCTTTCAGCAAGGCTGAATCTGGAGACATTTTGACCCGCAGTTTTTCAAGCGCACAAACTTGAATTTGGCGCATCCGTTCCTTGGTAAGACCGTAGCCACGTCCAATTTTTTCCAGTGTACGTATTGGTCGCCCATCAAG